>CANGBT010000078.1 GCA_947452135.1 Burkholderiales bacterium | reverse complement strand
TCTCGTGCTCGGCGAAGGTGCCGCTTTGGCGCAGCAGTTGGTCGACCATCGTGGTCTTGCCATGGTCCACGTGGGCAATGATGGCGATGTTGCGGATTTGTAAGCTCATGCTGTTTCTGCTTTCACTGATGCTGATAACTGAAGATCAAAGGCTCGGGCCGGCAAAGACCGGTTGACGCGGCGAGCGGTCACCGCTTGCGGCGACCCCGGAGGTATCGAGGAGGCCTTGCACCTCCAGCGGGCTCAAGAGCCTTGTCGAAATCAACTCGCCGCCGGCGATGTGGCCGCTGCCCAGAAACGCCCGGGCTTGAGGTCCATACACGCGCACGCGAGGCGAATCGGGCAACTGCAACCGGCGACGCACACCACTCAGGAAGCGACCTGCACCCTCGTCGTCCAGCCGAACGACCGGCCAGTCGGCGATCAGACTGTCCGCAGGCAGCAGCAGTTCATCGCGCGCCGCCTCGGACATGTCGCCCAGCGATTCGAGCGTTTGCGCGCTGGCCACCGTGAGCGGGCCGCTGCCCGTACGGCGCAGCGCCGAAAGATGTGCGCCGCAGCCCAGTGCCTTGCCAATGTCCTCGGCCAGCGTTCGGATGTAGGTGCCCTTGCTGCAGCGCACGTCGATCGTCCAGACCTCCTCAGGCACGTCATCCTGACCTGGATGTTGGCTGCTCACGATGTCGATCTGATGAATCGTGACGCGTCGCGGCTCGCGCTCGATCTCAATGCCGGCGCGCGCGTATTCGTACAGCGGCTTGCCATCGCGCTTGAGCGCCGAATGCATGGGCGGCACCTGCTCGATGTCACCGGTGAAGCGCAGGCAAGCGGCTTCCATGTCGGCCCGGTTGACTTGAACCTTGCTGCGCTGCAGGACTTCGCCCTCACCGTCGCCCGTGGTGGTGGTGATTCCCAGCGTGAGCGTGGCCAGATAGCGCTTGTCAGCCTCAAGGCCGATCTGCGAAAACTTGGTGGCCGCGCCAAAACACAGTGGCAGCAGACCGGTAGCGAGCGGGTCGAGCGTGCCGGTGTGGCCGGCTTTTTCAGCGCGATACAGCCGCTTGGCGCGAGTCAATGCGTCCTGGCTCGACAGGCCGATGGGCTTGTCGAGCAACAGCACGCCATGCACCGCACGGCGCGGGGTTCGCGCGGCTCGCATCACTCCTTGGCCCGCGTGGCGTTGGCTTGAGCGATCAGCAAACTCAGTTCGGCTGCACGCTCGGTGGTGCGGTCGAAGTGGAAGTGCAGCGTGGGCACCGTGTGGATCTGCAGTCGCTTGAACAGGCCGTTGCGCAGGAACCCTGCTGCTTCATTGAGCGCCAGTTCGCACTCCAGCGGATCGCCCACCAGCACCGAAAAGAACACCTTCGCGTGGGCGTAGTCGGGGGTGACCTCCACGGCGTGCAACGTCACCATGCCGATGCGTGGATCTTTGAGGTCGCGGATGAGCTCCGCCACATCCCGCTGGATCTGGTCGGCCACCCGGAAACCCCGGTTGGGTATCGAACGCTTGTGTTTCATCTTGATTCCTGGCGGTCGCCGCGGCTCCCTGCAAAAGCAAACCCCGCCCTCTTTTGAAGGGCGGGGTCAGCTCCGAAAAGCCCTGGTTAAAGCGTTCGCGCCACTTCCTTGATCTCGAAGAACTCCAGCTGGTCGCCCTCGGCGATGTCGTTGTAGTTCTTGAGTTTGATACCGCACTCGAAACCGGACGCAACTTCCTTGACGTCGTCCTTGAGGCGACGCACGGACTCGACTTCGCCGGTGTAGACCACCACGTTGTCGCGCAACAGACGGAAGCGAGCGCCACGGCGCACCAACCCGGCCGTGACCATCGAGCCGGCCACCGTACCGATCTTGGATGCCACGAACACGGTGCGAATCTCGGCCGTTCCGATGGTTTCTTCGCGCTGTTCCGGCGCCAGCATGCCGGCCATGGCCGCCTTCACGTCGTCTACAGCGTCATAGATGATGTTGTAGTAACGGATGTCGACGCCATTGTTCTCGGCCAGCTTGCGCGCACCAGCATCGGCACGCACGTTGAAGCCGATGATCACCGCCTTGGAGGCCGTTGCGAGATTGACGTCGCTCTCGCTGATACCACCCACCGCGCCGTGCACCACTTGCACCTTGACCTCGGCGGTGCTGAGTTTGAGCAGCGATGAGGCCAGTGCTTCTTGCGAACCTTGCACATCGGCCTTGATGATCAGTGCCAGGCTCTGCGCTTCGCCCTGACCCATGTTCTCGAACATGTTCTCGAGCTTGGCGGCTTGCTGCTTGGCCAGCTTGACATCGCGGTACTTGCCCGAGCGGAAGGTGGAAATTTCACGGGCACGGCGCTCATCGGCCAGCACCATGAACTCATCGCCAGCCCGTGGCACCTCGGTCAGGCCCTGGATCTCGACAGGAATCGATGGACCGGCCTCAGTGGCGGGCTTGCCGTTCTCGTCGAGCATGGCGCGCACACGGCCATAGGTGGAACCCGCCAGCACGACATCGCCGCGCTTGAGCGTGCCGGACTGCACCAGCACGGTGGCCACCGGACCGCGGCCCTTGTCAAGCTTGGCCTCAATGACCAGGCCCTTGGCCATGCTGGCGCGCGCGGCGGTGAGTTCAAGCACTTCGGCCTGCAACAACACTTGCTCCAGCAAGTCGTCAATGCCCTGGCCAGTCTTTGCAGAAACAGGCACGAATGGCGATGGACCACCGAATTCTTCAGGCACGACCTCTTCGGCCACGAGTTCGCTCTTGAGCCTCTCGAGGTTGGCACCGGGCTTGTCGATCTTGTTCATCGCTACCACCAGCGGCACACCGGCCGCCTTGGCATGCGAGATCGCTTCCTTGGTCTGCGGCATCACGCCGTCATCGGCAGCAACCACCAGGATCACGATGTCGGTGGCCTTGGCACCGCGCGCACGCATCGCGGTAAACGCTGCGTGACCCGGGGTGTCCAAGAAGGTGATCATGCCGCGAGGCGTGTCGACGTGATACGCGCCGATGTGCTGCGTGATGCCACCCGCCTCGCCCGCGGCAACGCGGGCGGTTCGGATGTAGTCGAGCAGCGAGGTCTTGCCGTGGTCGACGTGACCCATCACCGTCACCACCGGAGCACGTGGCAGCAACTCGTGCTGTGCATCGGCTTCGGTGTCCTCTTCCAGGAAGGCGTCCGGATCATCGAGCTTGGCCGCCACTGCCGTGTGGCCCATTTCCTCGACGACGATCATCGCCGTTTCCTGATCGAGCTGCTGGTTGATGGTGACCATCTGCCCGAGCTTCATCAGATGCTTGATGACCTCGGAAGCCTTCACGCTCATCTTGTGGGCCAGATCGGCCACGCTGATGGTTTCAGGCACGTGGACTTCCTGAACCTGCTGCTCGACCGGCGCCACGAAGGTGGACACAGACCCGTCGCTGCGCTCGCCTCGACGGCCGCCACGCGGAGCGCGCCAGCCCGGACGTGCGCCGGAAGGCGCGTCGGTACGAGCCTTCAGGCCGCGCTTCTTGGCAGCATCGTCGGCCCAGCTGGAAGACAGCTTTTCGGATTTGACTGACTTCTTGTCGCCCGGCTTGGCTGCCGTGGCCGCAGGCGCACCCGGCGCTGCCGCAGGCTTGTGAATCGTTCCCTTGATGCCTTCCTTGCCGGCTTCCGGCTTGGGCGGCTCGGCCGGTGGCTTGGCCACCATGGCAGCCTTTTTCGGCGCGGCCATCATGGCGCGAATGGCCGATGCCTCGTCTTCAGCTGCCTTGCGGCGCTTGGCCAGATCGATGGCGCGCTGCTTGTCTTCGTCGACAAAATCCGCAGCCTTGATCACACGCAGCAAGGGCTTGGCCGGCTCTGCGGCAGCCGCCGCAGGCGCGGGCTCGACCACGGGCGCAGCAGGCTCGCCCGACGCGACCTGGCGAGCAGCCTCTTCGGCTGCGGCCTGCGCAGCGACAGCCGCCGCTGCGGCAGCTTTTTCGGCCTCAGCGCGGGCGTGGGCCTCAGCAGCCTCACGTTCGGCTCGCTCTGTTTCTTCACGCACACGCTGCCGCTCGGCGAGTTCAGCCTCCTGCTGGCGCAGCAACTCAGCCTGGGCTTGGGCTTCCTGCTCGAGTCGGACAAGTTCCTGGGCGTCAATCTCGACTTCGGGAGCGGCTTCCGGTGTACCCGGAACATCGTCTCGCTTCACGAAAGTGCGCTTCTTGCGAACCTCGACCTGAATGGTGCGTGCCTTGCCGCTCGAATCAGCCTGCTTGATCTCACTGGTCGACTTGCGGGTCAACGTGATCTTCTTGCGCTCGGCTCCCGCCGTACCGTGCGTGGAACGCAGGTAGTCGAGCAACCGCTCCTTGTCGGATTCGGTCAGGGCATCGTCCGTCGATGCCTTGCTGACTCCGGCCGACTGCAGTTGCTCTAGCAGCGCAGCGGCGGGACGGTTCAGCTCGACAGCGAGTTGGGCGACGGTAGTCACAGCCATTGTGGAATCCTTGAATCAGGTCTAGCGGGTCTGGCAGGTCTTGCGGGGTAGCAGGCTTTGGCGCGAGCGTCAGGTGGTGAACCAGTGTTCACGCGCCTTCATGATCAAGGCCTTCGCCTTTTCATCATCAATGCCAGAGATTTCGACGAGTTCATCAACCGCCAGATCGGCCAGGTCATCGCGTGTGTGCACACCAGCGTCAGCCAACTTGGAGATCAGGTCGGCGTCGAGTCCCTCGAGGTCGCGCAAGTCCTGCGACACATCGTTGACGTTTTCCTCGTGCGCGATTTCCATCGTGAGCAAGGCATCCTTGGCTCGGGTGCGCAGCTCATTGACGGTGTCTTCGTCAAAGCCTTCGATCTCGAGCATTTCCTGCATAGGCACGTAGGCCACTTCCTCGAGGCTGGCAAAGCCCTCGGCGATCAGGATGTCGGCCACCTCAACGTCAACGTCGAGCTTTTCAACGAAGAGCTTGCGAACCGAGTCGCTTTCAACGGCCTGTTTGGCCGACGATTCCTCGGCGGTCATGATATTGATGCGCCAGCCGGTCATCTCGGAAGCGAGGCGCACGTTTTGACCACCACGGCCGATGGCGATCGCGAGGTTTTCCTCGTCAACCACCACGTCCATCGCGTGCCGCTCCTCGTCGACCACGATCGACTGCACGTTGGCCGGAGCCAGCGCCCCGATGACGAACTGCGCCGGATCTTCCGACCACAGCACGATGTCCACGCGCTCGCCGGCCAGTTCGTTGGTGACGCCGTTGACCCGCGAGCCGCGAACGCCCACGCACGTGCCGATCGGATCAACGCGCTTGTCGTGCGACTGCACCGCGATCTTGGCGCGCGACCCGGGATCCCGGGCGCACGACTTGATCTCGAGAAGGCCTTGCTCGATTTCGGGAACTTCCTGAGCGAACAGCTCGATCATGAAACCGGGAGCGCTGCGCGACAGGATGATCTGCGGGCCGCGCAAGGTGGCGTCGACCTCGGCGATGTAGGCGCGAACCCGGTCGCCGATGCGCAGGTTTTCCTTGGGGATCATTTCGTTGCGGCGCAGGCGGCCTTCAACGCGACCCGACTCGACCACGATGTCGCCCTTGTCGAGCCGTTTGACCGTGCCCACGAAGATCTTCTCGCCGCGCGAGAGGAAGTCGCTGAGCAGCTGCTCGCGTTCGGCGTCACGGATCTTTTGCAAGATCACCTGCTTGGCGGCTTGTGCACCAATGCGCCCGATGGACACCGAGTCCACCGGCTCCTCGATGTAGTCATCGACCTCGATGTCGGGAATCTGCTCGAGCGCCTCGAAGTGCAGGATTTCGGAGTCGGGCAATTGCAGCCCGGCCTCGTCAGCCACCACGTGCCAGCGCCTGAAGGTTTCGTAGTCGCCAGTTTCGCGGTCTACGGTGACCCGCATGTCGACCTCGCCGCCATGCAGCTTTTTAGACGCCGAAGCAAGGGCAGCCTCAACCGCGGCAAACACCACTTCGAGATCTACGCTCTTTTCGCGCGAAATGGCGTCCACCAGCATCAACAGTTCGCGATTCATGGTTTGCGGTCTCCATCTACTTCAATACGGGCCGTCTCGACTTCGTCGACCGGCACCACCGGGGGCGCGGCAAAACGGCGCCCCTTGAAATCCAGCACGGGCACCAATCGTGCCTCGCGCACTTCGTCAAACGTGAAGTCCAGCGCCTGCTCACTACCGGCATCACCGAACACCACACGCCAGCCGTCGCCCAACGGCTCGAGCACGCCTTGGTAATGTTTGCGACCCTTGAAGGCCACTTTCAGTGACACATCCACACGCTGCCCACTGAACCTCAGATAGTCGGCCGGCTTCTTCAGTGGGCGATCCAGCCCCGGCGAAGACACCTCAAGACGCTCGTAGGCGCAACCTTCCACCTCCAGCACGTGCTGCAACTGTCGCGTCACACGCTCGCAGTCCTCGACGTTGATGAACTCGCTACCGCCCGCCGCCAACGCAGCCAGCGTTTTGTCGATATAGACCCGCAGCAGACCTTTCGGCGTGCGCTCAACGTCCACCAGGTCGTAACCCAGCCCCGTCACGGTCTTTTCAATGGCAAGTTGCCAATTCATTAACGATCGATTCCCTGCTTGAATCCTGGGTGCACATCAGTGCAAACCACGATTGCCATGCCTACCGAGAAAAAACGTTCAAGAAAAAAAAATGGGCTGGAAGAATCCGCCCATTGAGCATTTTCTAGCTTCTCGGAAAACGAGGATTGTAGCTTGCGACCGCGCTACCGGCAACACCGAAAACTGTCAAGTGAGGCCTGTTACGGCGGTGCCCATGCAAAAATCCGGCGACTGTCACCTGGGGAAAAAGAATGGGTTTTTTGACTGGCAAGAGGCTTTTGATCACCGGCGTTCTGTCCAACCGATCGATCGCCTACGGCATCGCACGGGCCTGCCACCGCGAGGGCGCTGAGCTGGCCTTCAGTTATGTGGGCGAGCGCTTCAAGGACCGCGTGGCCGAATTCGCCGCCGATTTCAACTCGACGCTGCTGTTTGACTGCGACGTGGCCGACGACGCCCAGATCGACGCCATGTTCCAGCAACTCGGCGAAGCCTGGCCCGAATTCGACGGGTTCGTCCACTCCATCGGCTTCGCCACCCGCGAATCGATCGCCGGTGACTTTCTCGAAGGCCTCTCGCGCGAAGGGTTTCGCATCGCACACGACATCTCGAGCTACAGCTTTCCGGCGATGGCCAAGGCAGCCGCCCCCCGGCTGCGCCAAGGCGCGGCGCTGCTGACCCTGACCTACCTCGGCTCCGAGCGCGCCGTGCCCAACTACAACACCATGGGCCTGGCGAAGGCTTCGCTCGAAGCCAGCGTGCGCTACCTCGCGGCCAGCCTCGGGCCACGTGGCGTGCGCGTCAACGGCATTTCGGCCGGTCCGATCAAGACGCTGGCGGCCTCGGGCATCAAGGGCTTCGGCAAGATCCTCGATGTGGTGGCGGCCAGTGCGCCGCTGCGCCGCAACGTCACCATCGAAGACGTGGGCAACGTGGCGGCCTTCTTGCTGTCGGATCTGGCCTCGGGCGTCACCTCCGAGATCACCTACGTCGACGGCGGCTTCAGCCACGCCATGGGCGGCATGGCTGACGTCGGCTGAGACCTCAGGCGGTCAAAGCTTCGACTTGACCAGCGCGATCGCCTGCTCTGACAGCGGCACCGCGCTGGCGAGCAGTTCGGCAATCTCGTCGCGACAGGCCTGCGCGAACGCAGCGTCTTGCAGGCTCGGCACGTTGATGTCCACGTTGAGCGCCGCGCTGCGCAGTGCGGCTTGTGCCGCGAGCGCTCCCACGCCTGCATCACTGATGACGTTGCGGTTGCCGACCTCGGCGGCGCGCATCGACAGCTTGATCACGTCGGCGCAGGCGCGTGCGCAAGCCAGCGGCGCTTCGGTCGCAGCCCGCAACGCATGCTGGATGGCGGCAGCACGCGCAGCCTTGTCCTCATCGCTCAGTTTTGGCAGGCCGTAGGCGGCCATCAGGCCGTTGAAAGCGGCGATGTCCTCAGCCACCATGTCGGCCAGGCGCTGGCGCAGGGCTTCGGCGTCATGCAGCACCGCGCGCATTTCGGGTTCGACCTCGGCGTAGTTCTTCTTGCCGATGGTCAGGTTGCACACCATGCTGACCAAAGCCGCGCCCAGCGCGCCCATGATGGCAGCACCACTTCCGCCGCCCGGCGTGGCCGCACTGCTGGCGAGTTCGTCGAGGAATTGCGTGACGGGCTGTTCAATGATCATGTCGATATCTCCAGTTCAGGCCAGCGCCATCGCCTTGGCGGTGGCATAGATTTCTTCGGCGTCGAGCACCCGGTCCGAGGCCTCGAACAGCTGCGCGACGCAGGCGCGATGCACGGCCAACTTGAGCGCGCCAAAGCCGATCGCACCCCAGCACGCGCGGCCGTGGCGGTCGACCCCGCGGTCCATCATGTCGATGCCCTCGATGCCCAGCGGCGGCGTGGCGTTCGAATCCGCCAGATAGCGAATCGTCGGGTTGTTCTTCCAGTCGTCTTCGCGCAACAGAACGCTGCTGGCCGCCCCCGTGGCGAACACGATGTGGGCGCCTTCGCAGGCTCGGGCACGCGAATCGCAATCAGGTGCCTCGATGGCCTGCACGTCGATGCCAAAACCCGCCTTGAGGTGGTCGCACGTCTTTTGCGCGTTGCCCAGCGTGCGCGAGGTGATCGCGACCGAGACGCCCTCCTTGGCCAGCATCACCGCAGCGCGTTGGCCGACCGGGCCGGTACCGGCCAGGATGACCGCGCGCAATCCAGCGAGTTGGCCGCCGGCGCTCTTGAACAGGCAGGCCACGCCGGCTGCCGCGGTTGTGTTCGAGCCATTGCTGTCGAGCATCACCGACACGCGAAAGTTCGAGAAAAACTTGCCGCGCACTGCCTTGAACAGCGCCTCGCCCGCGGCCAGGTTGCTGCCGCCGACGAACAGCGCGGTGGACTTTTTGTCTTTAGGCGCACGCGTGAAGATGGCGCCTTCGACCAGCGCGCCGACGTTGGCGGCGTTGATGCCGCCGTGGGGCACCACATGGTCGGCGCCCCCGTCATAGGCCACCACGGTGTCGAAGACGGACGGGATCGGGTCGGTGTCGAGCTGGAACAAGAGCTTTTTCATGGGGTCCTCGCTATGGAATCAGATTCACGCGGTGCGCATCAGCCCAGCAGATGCTGCGCCTCGCCGCGCACAAAACACTCGATGTTGTCGATCAACTGATCGGCCAAACACTGCATCGCACCGTCAGACGCCCACGCCACGTGCGGCGTGAGGATGAAGTTGGGCAGCCGCAACTCAAGCAGTGGGTTGCCGGCGGTGGGCGGCTCGCTGCTCAGCACGTCGAAACCCGCGCCGGCGATCAGCCCTTGTTGCAAGGCCGTCACCAGCGCCGCCTCGTCGACCAGCCCGCCGCGCGCCGTGTTGATCAGGACCGCGCCAGGCTTCATCTGGCGCAACTGAGCCAATCCGATGAGGTTGCGCGTGAGGGCCGTCAGCGGGCAATGCAGCGACACCACATCCGACTCGGCCAGCAGCCGCTCCAGCGGCACGAATTCCAGCTCGGCCGCGGCCGATGTGGCGTGTTCGGCAAACAGCACGCGCATGCCGAAAGCGCGCGCCACCGCTGCGGTGGCGCGACCCAGCGAGCCGGCCCCCACGATGCCCATCGTGCTGCCGTGCAGGTCACGGATCGGGTGGTCGAAAAAGCAGAACTGTTCGGCTTGCTGCCAGCGCCCACGCTCGACGTCGGCACGGTATTCCAGCACCCGGCGGCGCAGCGCGAGGATCAGCGCAAACACATGCTCGGGCACGCTGTGCACCGCATAGCGGCGGATGTTGGCCACCGCAATACCGCGCTCGCGGCATGCGGTCAGATCGATGACGTCATGGCCGGTGGCGGCCAGCGCGATCATCTTCAGCTGCGGCAACTGGGCCAGTTCGGCCGCGCCCAGGCGCACCTTGTTGGTCAGAGCGATGGTGGCGTCACGCAAGCGTTCGACGGTCTGATCGGGTGACGTCGCCGCGAACTCCTCCCAGGTGTGCGCGAAGGCAGGACGGCGCAGCGTCGCCCGCAACGTCGAGCGGTCGAGAAACACCAGATGTTCGGTCAGGTTGGTCACATCGCATTGTCGACGCGCGGCGCCCGACCGCGCAGCCCGCATCGCCATCACACCGGCAGGCGATGCGATCATCCCGTCTGATTTCAAGACCCGCTTTGATGCGCCTCACCCGCAAGGAAACCTCATGAGCTTCACCCTCATCGAACAGGCCACACCACGCCTGCACCGCTCGGAACTCGCCGTTCCCGGATCCAGCCCCGACCTGTTCGAAAAGGCCGCGCGTTCGGCCGCCGACATCATCTTTCTGGACTGCGAAGACGCCGTGGCGCCCGACGACAAGGAGCAGGCTCGCAAGAACATCGTCGCCGGCCTGAACGACATCGACTGGGGTACCAAGACGATGATGGTTCGCATCAACGGGCTCGACACGCACTACATGTACCGCGACGTGATCGACATCGTTGAAGCCTGCCCTCGGCTCGACATGATCCTGATCCCGAAGGCCGGTGTGGCCGCCGACGTGTACGCGCTCGACATGCTGGTCACCCAGATCGAGACCGCCAAGCGACGCAACAAGCGCATCGGCTTCGAGGTGCTGATCGAGACCGCGCTGGGCATGGCCAACGTCGAGGCCATCGCGCAGTCGTCGCGCCGGCTCGAAGCCATGAGCTTCGGCGTGGCCGACTACGCCGCGTCCACCCGCGCGCGCACTACGGTGATCGGCGGCGTGCACAAGGACAGCGTGGTGCTCACCGACAAGGACGAGCACGGCCAGCGCCAGTCCTTCTGGACCGACCCGTGGCACGCCGCACAAACGCGCATGCTGGTGGCCTGCCGCGCCTACGGGCTGCGCCCGATCGACGGCCCGTTCGGCGATTTCAGCGACCCGGATGGTTTCGTGGCGGCCGCCCAGCGCGCCGCGGTGCTGGGCTACGAGGGCAAGTGGGCGATCCACCCCTCACAGATCGAACTGGCCAACCGTGTCTACACACCGTCCGAGGCCGAAGTGAACAAGGCGCGCCGCATCCTCGAAGCGATGGCCGAAGCCGCCCGCCAAGGCCGCGGCGCGGTGTCACTCGACGGCCGGCTGATCGACATCGCCAGCATCCGCATGGCCGAAGCACTCATCGCCAAGGCCGACTCGATCGCCGCGGGCAGTTGAGCCGGCCTGCGCGCGGCGCGGCTCAGTCCTGCCGCACGCAGTCCACGCCGTAGCGCTTGCCGCCGCCTTCGATGTCTTCTTCGACCAGCCCGTGCACGTCAGTGTCGAAGCCCGGGAAGGCGGCGTTGAAGTCGCGGGTGAAGCGCAGGAAGTCGACGATCTTCTTGTTGAACACCTCGCCCGGGATCAGCAGCGGGATGCCCGGCGGGTACGGCGTGAGCAAGGTGGTGGTGATGCGGCCTTCGAGCGCATCGATCTCGACACGCTCGGTGCGGCGGTGCGCGATGTAGGCGTAGGCATCGCTCGGCTTCATGGCCGGCTGCAGGTCTGACAGGTACATCTCGGTGGTCAGACGCGCGATGTCGCCCTTGGCGTACATGGCGTGGATGCTTTGGCACAGGTCGCGCAAGCCGGTGCGCTCGTAGCGCGGGTACTTGGCCACGAACTCGGGCAGCATCTTCCACATCGGCAGATTGCGGTCGTAGTCGTCCTTGAACTGCTGCAGCGCGGTCACCAGCGTGTTCCAGCGGCCCTTGGTGATGCCGATCGTGAACATGATGAAAAACGAGTACAGCCCGGTCTTCTCGACCACGATGCCGTGCTCGGCGAGGTACTTGGTGACGATGCTCGCCGGGATGCCGGTCTTGGCGAACTTGCC
>CANGBT010000077.1 GCA_947452135.1 Burkholderiales bacterium | reverse complement strand
CCTGGGTCGACATGGTCAAGGGGCCCATCACCATTTCGAACGGCGAGCTCGATGACCTGGTCATCGCCCGACCCTCGGTTGACGCAGGCAGCGTCATCGGCACGCCGACCTACAACTTCTGCGTGGTCGTCGACGACTGGGACATGCAGATCAGCCACGTGATCCGCGGCGATGACCACGTCAACAACACGCCGCGGCAGATCAACATCCTGCACGCCCTCGGCGCCGAATTGCCGGTGTACGCGCACGTGCCGATGATCCTCGGGCCCGACGGCGACAAGCTGTCCAAGCGCCACGGCGCGGTCAGCGTCACGCAATACGAAGACGCCGGCTACCTGCCCGAAGCCATGATCAATTACCTCGCTCGCCTGGGCTGGAGTCACGGCGACGAGGAGATCTTCAGCCGCGATCAACTGGTGGGCTGGTTCGACGGCCAGCATCTGGCCAAGAGCCCGGCGCAGTGGGATGCCGCCAAGCTCAACTGGGTGAATGCCCACTACATCAAGGCGATGCCCGATGAGGAACTGGCGGGCCATGTCGTGTCGCGTTTCGCATCGCGCGGCATCGAGGTGCCGGCCGATGAACGGCTGGCGCGCATGTGTGCGGTTTTCAAGGACCGCTGCGCGACCACCGTCGAGCTGGCCGACTGGCTGACGATGTACTTCGTGCACATCGAGCCGCGGCCAGAAGACCTCGCGGCGCACGTCACCGAGGCCATTCGGCCGGCGCTGCGTGAGCTGCGTGATCGCCTTGCCGCCACCGAGTGGTCCAGGGCCGAGTTGGCCGCGGAAATCAAGAGCGTCATCACGGTCCACGGCATCAAGATGCCGCAGTTGGCGCACGCCGTTCGCGTGCTGGTTTGCGGCCGCGCCCAAACCCCGTCGATTGACGCGGTTCTCGAGCTTTTCTCTCGGGAAGTTGTGCTCAGCAGGTTGTCAGCTGGGTGAAAAACGGGATACACTCTTGGACTCGCTTGAACAGCGCGAAAACGTTAGCAAAGAGGTTTTTGTTGACGTTGTCCCAAGGGGTACCCGAGGTATCAAATGGGGGTATAGCTCAGCTGGGAGAGCGCTTGCATGGCATGCAAGAGGTCAGCGGTTCGATCCCGCTTACCTCCACCAAAGACTGGCGGTCAAACGCAGGTTTCAGGTGGCGCGCAGTTCAAGTCGTGGCGAAGGACATGTCCCCTTCGTCTAGAGGCCTAGGACACCACCCTTTCACGGTGATTACAGGGGTTCGAATCCCCTAGGGGACGCCAAGTTTGGCGGGGCTTGCAGAGCAATCTGGAAACCCGCTGCGCATCGCAAGACGCGCTTAGGAGTGGTAGTTCAGTTGGTTAGAATACCGGCCTGTCACGCCGGGGGTCGCGGGTTCGAGTCCCGTCCACTCCGCCAAC
Source organism: Burkholderiales bacterium (assembly GCA_947452135.1). GTDB lineage: Bacteria > Pseudomonadota > Gammaproteobacteria > Burkholderiales > Burkholderiaceae_C > PBB1. The sequence continues at coordinate 10,785 of CANGBT010000077.1, read as the reverse complement.
GTCATCAAAAAGAGCCCCCTAGCGGGGCTCTTTTTTTTGCCTTTTTACCTATGAAAACGGCATTCCCCTGCGTTGCGCTACATTCCCCTTCGTTGCGTCCAATGCCAAAGTTTTTGGGCGGTTTTTGGGCGGATAGGTTTGCTTTGGGGGGATGACGTGCCAAAACTTGCCGAGGTGCTGCCGGCCATCCTGGTCGGGAGGCTGAAAGAGCCGGGGGACCATCCGGTCGGTGGTGTGGCCGGCCTCATGCTGCGAATCACGCCGAGCGGCTCGCGCTCATGGGTTCTGCGGGTTCGGGTGGCCGGACGGCGCCCCGAGTACGGGCTTGGCAGCTTTCCAGCCGTGAAGCTCGCAGACGCGCGGGAGGCGGCAGCGGCAGCGCTCAAGGGTTTGAAGGCGGGCGTCGATCCGGCCGCAGCCAAAGCGCAAGCGCGAGCCAAGCTCGCGAAGGCTGATGCGGACCGCGAGACATTCGCCGAGGCTGCGGCAAAGTACATCGAAGCGAACCGGGCAGGGTGGCGAAATGCCAAGCACGCGGACCAATGGGAAAGCACCTTGAAGGCCTACGCCGAGCCCGTTATCGGGGCCTTGCCGACCGCCGAGGTAACGGTGGCTCTGGTGCTCAAAATCTTGCGCCCGATCTGGAGCGAGAAGGCGGAAACGGCGAGCAGGGTGCGCCAGCGTATCGAGCGGGTGATTGCGGCGGCTGATGCCGAGGCGGGGCGGGAGCGCCTGAACCCTGCGCGCATCGCGGCGATCAACGCGGTTTTGCCGCCGCGCGCGAAGGCTGCGACGGTAGTGGCGATGCCCTCACTTCCATACGCGGAAATGCCCGAGTTCATGAAGCGACTCAGCGCGGCCCCCGGTATCGGTCCGAAGGCGCTGGAGTGGACGATCTTGACCGCCGCGCGCAGCGGGATGACGCGCGCGATGACGTGGTCGGAGCTTGACCTTGCCGCGATGACGTGGACGGTGCCAGGAAACAAAATGAAGATGGGCCGCGCTTGGACGACCACGCTCACGCCGGAGATGGTGGCTCTGTTGCCGTCACCCGGAAAGCCCGGTGACTTCGTGTTTCCGGGCAGGGGAAAAGGCCGACCTTTGTCGGATATGACCCTGACCCGAAGCCTTCAACGCATGGGGCTCGCGGTGGTGCCGCATGGTTTTCGGGCCACCTTCAAAACTTGGGCGACCGAAGCCACGGACCATCATTCGATGGCGGTCGAGCTGCAACTGGCTCACGTGGGCGGCGATGCCATCGAGCAGGCGTATCAGCGGGGCGAGCTGCAAACGAAGCGCGCGGCTCTGCTGAGAGACTGGGTGGCTTTCCTCGCCAGCGCGAAGCCTGCCGCAGATGCGGCGAAGCCTGCGGCGGGCGGCTTGCGGCTGGTTAGCTGAGTCAGATCTGCCCGGTGAGAGGGATTGCTGAACCCCACAAAGCAAAAACCGGCCACTCGGGCCGGCTTTGCTGCGTCGATGCTCTGACGGTTTACTTCGCCTTGCGCCGCCTTGCCGCAGCTCCCACCATCGCCAACCCAGCCAGCATCAGGGCGTAGGTTTCGGGTTCTGGGACGGGAGCGGTCGTGCCGCTGAAGACTACCTCGTTCAACCCATAAAAATCAGGTGCGTCCAGCGACGCTAGGCCTTGGAGATGCACGTAGCGCGTTTGCACGCTTGCAAAGTCAAACACATTGGCTGCCGAGCTGGTGTTCAGCGAACTGGGTCCGAGGATTTGCGCGCCGACACCATTGCTGAAGTCGCCGTCGTCGTCGGCGTACACATCAAATCTGGAGATCGCGCCGACACTGTCGGTGTTCCAGATGGCGATGCCATCAATACTGAAGGACGCGCCGAGGTCGAATGTGAACTGCTGCGGACCGTTGGTCGAGAAGCCCGTGAACCCTGAACCAATGAGTTGGCCGGAAGTCGTCGTGGCCGTGTAGCTAGCGAAATCCGTGATCCCGCTGACATAGGTGGCCGACAAGCTCGACTGGTTGATGGTGTTCACCAAGGGATACCTGCCGCCCAAAGTGCCCTGCGGGCTGCTAACTCCCGTGGCGCCGATCACCGTACTGGCGGAGGCGTTCCCCATCCCCGCAGCCAAGGCGAGGGTGAGGGTGAGGCTGAGGGCCGATAAAACCGGGCTGCGATAGAAAAGTGATTTCAACTTCATGCAAAGACTCCGGCGTCATGGGGACTTAAAGGGCCGGTACAGGTTGATGCGTTCTATGCGCGGCCCAGTCTGAGCAACCGAATTTGCCTGCAATGGCTGCGGCTGAACACCCCCTAAATAGGGGGTTTTTCGTCGGTTTGGTAAGAAAAACCCTGTACCCGGGTCGAGTCTGTGGAGCCGGCGGCTGGTCAGCTACACGACGTCAGAAACCGGCTGAGGGCGCGCAGGTAATCTTTCACTGCGATGTCGGCGCTCGGCGTGGGCAGCGCGCACGCTTTCGCGAAAAGCTCGAGGTCCGCAGCGCTTGCGTCATCGCCTTCGCAGCAGCGCCGCAACCATGCAACCTGCTCGGCGTCGAAAATTGAAACCGCAGCGGCCCGCCCGTCGGCGATCAGTAGCTCGAGATCGCGCATGAGGCTGTTGCCCTCGCCGGTGGGGCTAGCCGGCGTAGGTGGCTCGAGGGCGCCAACGCGGCGGGACAGGCTGGCGGTCACGGTCATAGCGGCCCCCCCTCGAGCGCCCGAATGCGCCGCTCGAGGTCGCCGGTTTCGATGGCGCGGCGGCGGTGCTCGAGCAAGTTGGCGATGGACTCGCCCTCGGATGGCCTGAGGGCGCCGGAAGCGACAGCGCCGATGACGACTGCCTGCGAGAGCTCAACCGCAGCGGCGTCGATGCACGGCGGCAGATCTAGCATCACGCGGCGGTCACGGGGAGCCGGCGCGAGGCGATCGAGGATCAGTTTCGCGGCCGCAACGTCACCAGCAAGCGCGCGCGTGATGACTGCGGCAACGACCCCCTCGGCATCGCGCTCCATCAGGCGCTCGAGCAAAACTGTGCTCCGGTGCCGCGCGCCCCGAGGGCGGCCGCCCGGATTGCCTGACTGACCCGGCGCCCACCGGGCCGATTTTTTGGCGTCGTCCATCGTGTTTGCGGCCTGTTGTTTCAGCGGTCGGTCAGCAGCGATCGCCCGAACGCGGCCGCAGCTTCGGGCGTGCGTGAGGCGGTGATCAAGGCAAGGGTGCGGTCTTTGCGGGCGTTCGTCTCGCGAATGTGCGCCGCAAAAATGTCCTGCGGTCCGATCAATCCGCGATGGGCGGGGTTTTCGAACGATCGCGGATCAAGGCCGACGGGTCCCGCGTCGGGCGCGTCTGCCAATGGCCTCGAGGGCTTGGGCATCGGTGCGGCGGCGGCTTGCGATCGTTTGCGCGTCGGCGCTTGCGATAGGCGCGCCAGAAGAAGCGCGCCGAGGCCGGTGGTGGTTGGTGACATGGTTACGAGTTTTTGCATGATGAGCTCCGATTGGTTTGGTTCGATATCGACTCACGCGCGGGTGGCGCTGCCGGTCATGCGGTTGAGGGAAATTCCCTCAAAGGCGTTTGCGGCTCTCTTCTCCTTGGGATCAGTTCTTTCTTTCTTTACCTCAGTACTTACTTGTCTGGGCTTAGCCGTGCACGGCTGATCCCTTTCCGGCTTAACCGCGTAGGGCTGATCCCTTTGCGGTACTTCGTGAACTACGTAGGTCACGGTCCCGAGAGTGCCGGTGGCGTCGCGCGCTTGGGTGCGCACCACGTAACCCGCGCCTGTAAGTTGACGCAGGAGTGCGCGCACGCCATCGAGGCCGAGCGGCGCGCCTGAGTCGCGCGTCTCGTTCACCAGAGCGGCGGGGGAGACCTGCCAGTGATCGGGCTTCCCGAGCAGGTAGACCAAGAGGCCACGAGCGCCCCACGAGAGGGCGGGGTCCTCGGCGATCCGTCGGTCCAAAATCGTGAAATTGCTTGCGGGGCGCGGCCCCCGGATGATCAAAACGGCCCCCGATCTTCGTGAACCAGCCGGTACTGGGCGACAGCGTGCAGCGCGCCGCCCGGGTTCATAGCCTGCCTTGCCATGGTCCGAACGATGTGCGGGTGATCTCGGCGCAACTCGCCGAGTCGCTGCGATGGCGCCGAAACGTCGAGACTGTTTCTGGCTTCGTAGGTCGTCACCGGAGTTAGTCGCAGCGCCGCGAGCAGCCGAGAGCGTTGCGCCGCCGTGCTTGATCCCGGAAAGCGTTCGCAAACTGCCCGAAAAATTCGCAGCTTCTCCCGTGTGGCGGGTACGTGCTCGGGGTGTTGGCTGGCGATGTGCTCGAGCTCGATGCGGCGCTCGATAACGGCGCTGCGGCTGTCTGGCCGGCGAGCCGCGCGCTTGGCGTACAGTTGCGGAGAGGTGCTTTTCGGTTGGGTTCCGGAAGCCGAGCGCGTCGTGGGTTGCCGCCCCGACGCGCTTTTTTCATGGCCGGCCGTCATTCGCTCAGCCCGTTGAGACGGCGAATGTCGCTGACGCGCCAAGCCAATCTACCGTTGATCCTCAGCGGCTCGCATGGACCGGTTCCGGTCGATGCCCACTTTCGAAGGGTCTGTTCAGCGCGTGAGAACTGAGGTGCGGCCTCGCGAGTCGGCAAGGTCGCTCGGGTTTCGCTGACAAGCGAAGTTTCCGCGACAGCGAGAGCCGTGGGCGGGTTTTGACGTACGTGCATAGGCTGGTACTCCGTTGATTTAGAGTGCCAACCATATCTCGTTAAAGTGTGACGCGCAAGTGCCACCCAATTTACGAACTGAATGCTACTACCATTCTGGTAGCGGTGCAAGCCCTTTTTCCACCGTTTCGCGGTGGCGCTTCCCGGGCGTACGCCTCGGAAGAAGAACGGCTACCTTTTTGCACGTTGTGTTTTTGCACACGCCGCAGCACGATCACCGCCGCCGAACTCTCTCGGCGTCATCATCGAGATCACCATCGTGAACATCACCACAAGTAGCCTGCCGACCGCCCAGAACGCCGCAGAGCGCGAGTTCATCGCCTTGTTGGCACAGGTGCCGCCAGATCAGCGCGCGGACGTCCTGAGCGACGTTCTCGCCGTCGCGTTGGCCCACCTACCCGCCTGACGGTTTGGGGTGCTCTGGTTGGCGGCTCGGTTTTGGGTGGGGCTCTGGGCGGGGTTTTTTCAGACCATCGCGCAGAGCCGCGCCAATGCTTGCGCTGCGAATCCTTTCCGATCCTCCAGAACTCCGGCCGTGGGTGCTGCTGCGAGACATCGCGACCATGTTGGTAGTACCTGATTTTGGGAGGATAGGTGGGCGGATAGGCTTCTGAGTGCCTCGGAGATTGGCTCTGTTGCTTGCGATACGACGGACGTCCACTCCGCCAACAACAAAACAAAAACGGGCCTTCGGGCCCGTTTTTCATTTCAGCTTTGGCTTGCCACCTCGAGGTGTCGCACCATCGCGTCGGCCGGAAGAAAACATCGCAATCAACGTCGATTTAGGGCAGTTGGCGCGCGGTGCCGGTGAGATACTTGCCGGCCCGTGAGACACCCGACTAAAGCATGAAGTACCGTGACATCGACGGGCGGGCAAACGGCGAAGCGATCCACCTGGATGCTTGACGGTTCAAGAACACCACAACGAGAAAAGCTGAAATGAGCATCAAATACAAAGTCGAATTCAAGGAAGACCCCGCTTGCACCAACAGCGACAAACTGGCGGCGGCTGCCGGCGGTTGCGTTCGCACGAGCATTCCCCGTTATGACGGCGTGAGCGACATGGCCTTGATCGAGGTCCCTGACGAAGCCACCGGCCAGGCGATGGAAAAGCTGATGGGCGCAGACAGCAATGTCGTGAGCTTCAAGATTCTTTGAGCATCACGAGCCGGGCACCCCGGCTTGAGGGATCACCCTCAAAGCAAACAAGAACGGGCCTGATGGCCCGTTTTTCATGGCGATTTCGCGCGCTGGCCTAGATGGCCTTCAAGGGCGACCGAAAGACGTACCCCACCCCGGACTTCGCGTGCAGCGGCGAGCCGGCCGATGTGGCGTTTTCGATGCGCCGCCTGAGCCGGAAGATCGTGGAGTTCAGGCTGTCGGCCCCACCGACCTCCGAGCTACCCCCGAGTTTCAGTCGCAATGCCTCGCGCGTCACGGGTTCGCCGTTGGCTTGCGCAAAGCATTCCAGTACGGCGAGGTGCCCCTCGCTCAGATCGACGCGTTTGCCGCCCGGTGCGATCAACTGACGCGCTGCGCGATCGAGCATCCACGGTGCATCGCTGGGGCCTGGACCTGATGTGCGCCGCGAAATGGCCTCGATGGCCAGTGCGAGGTGCTCGAAGTTCACCGGCTTGGCCATGTACATGTCAGCGCCGGCATCGATGCATTGCTGAAACACCTCGGGCTCGAGCCGCCCGGACACCACCATGACGCCGGCCTTGGTGCGCAGGCGAAGCACTCGGATCAGGTTCAGTCCGTCGATGCCCGGCAGCATCAGATCGACCACGTAGAAGTCGTAGTTGTAGGCGCTGGTGCTGGCCAGCAGCAAGTTGCTGTCGCCAAACACGTCCACCTTCACCCCACGACCTTGCAGGTAGTGCGACAGGAAATCGGTGAAGTAGGTGTCGTCGTCGATGACGGCGAGGGACTTTGACTGCATGTGGGCGCCCGGATGAGGTAACGAAATCCTGCGCGATTTGATCACGCCCAGCACCAGTCCAAAAGGGTCATTTTGATGATCAATGGCAGTCTATTTCTCTGATTTGCAATAAATAGCCTACACAACAATCTATTGCGTCCGATAGTCATGAGGTCGGGTGGCATTCCTGCCGCGCATCGGCGCTGGCAGGTGGGTACTGCGGATCAATCAGGAGAGAAATGATGGCGAATTCAGCCGTGGTTTTCCACGCAAACGGGGCGGCGGCAGAGGCGTCGGACGCTCGAGATATGTTCCGCTATCACGGCATATGGGCGCCCGGCGTGCGGCTGTTTCGCCGGCTGCAGTTCCGCAGCAAGGCGCTGATCATCACCGCAGTGTTCCTCGTTCCGATCCTGCTGCTCGCGGTGGGCTTTTGGAGCAGCATGCAGCAGACGGTGGACTTCGCCGTCCGTGAGCGTGCCGGCGTGGCCGCCATGCGGTCCCTCGCGCCGGTTCTGGAGGGCGTGCTGAAAGTCCGGTTCGCCACACGTTCCATCTTCGGAGGCTTCGACGCCAACGCCGACCGTCGCCAGATGTGGAACGACACCGACAAGGCGATCGGCGCGTTCGAGCAAGGCCTCAAGAACGACGGTGATCCGCTGGGGATGCTGGGTGCTGTCAGCCAGCTGGCGACCGACTGGCGGGCGACTGCCGAGTCACTCGACGCCAAGGACGGCAAAGGCCTGAGCGTATTTGCCCCGGTCACCAAGAACCTCGTGTCGCTGCTGACCCGGGTTGGTGATGACTCCAACCTCGTTCTCGACCCCGATGTCGACAGTTTTTATCTGGTCACGGGGCTGGTGCTCACCATGCCTGCCGCTGCCGAGGACCTGGCGCGGGTCTGGGGCTGGAGCACCTACGCCGCAGCCAGGGGTGGCCTGGATGCCAAAGACGCCAAGAGCTTTCAGATCTGGGCGGCCAATGCGGAATCGCGCTTGAACGACAGCCGCAAGTACGTCGGTCGCTCGCTGTCGGCGAGCCCGGAACTCGCAGTGAAGTTCGATCTGACGCCCATCGATGCGGCGCTGGCCTTCGTCAACGAAGCCTCGCTCGCGGTCGACTCAGGAAACGGCGACGCGGGCAGCTTGTACCGGCGCGGGCTGGATGCCACCTCAGCGCTGTTCCACGTCTACGGCGGCGGCCTTCCGGCGCTCGATGGTTTGCTCGTGGCTCGCATCGAAGCCGCGCAGCACTCACGCCAGATCCGCATCGGTCTCGTGGTGCTGTGCCTGACCATCGTGGCCTACCTGTTCCACACCTTCTACCTGGTCACGCATGGCGGCCTGACCGAGGTCAAGCGACACCTCACAGCCATGGCCAAGGGAGACCTCACCACCAGCCCGAGGCCATGGGGTCGTGATGAAGCGGCCGAGTTGATGGTCTCGCTGCAGCACATGCAAGCGTCTCTGCGCAACATCGTCGAGCGGGTGCGCGGCTCTTCGGAGTCGATCGTCGAAGCCAGCACCGAAATCGCCTCGGCCTCCATGGATCTGTCGGTTCGCACCGAACAGACCGCCGCCAACCTGCAGCAAAGCGCATCGTCGATGGAGCAGATCTCCTCGACCGTCAAGCACACGGCTGGCAACGTCCACGAGGCTGCGCAAGTGGCCTCGTGCAACTCCCAGGCGGCTGCCCGCGGCGGCTCGGTGATCGCCGAGGTGGTGAGCACCATGCAGGACATCAACACCTCATCCAAGAAGATCGGCGACATCATCGGCACCATCGACGGCATCGCGTTCCAGACCAACATCCTCGCGCTCAACGCGGCTGTGGAAGCCGCCCGGGCGGGCGAGCAGGGCCGCGGCTTCGCCGTCGTGGCCGCCGAGGTCCGCAGCCTGGCGCAGCGCAGCGCTCAAGCCGCCAAGGAAATCAAGCTGCTGATCACCACGAGCGTGGAAAAGGTCGACTCGGGCACCCGCGTCGTCAAGGGCGCCGGCGACACCATGCGCGAACTTGTCGTGAATGCCGGGCGCATGAACGACTTGCTGCGCGCGATCTCGGCCGCAGCCACCGAGCAAAGCACTGGCGTGAGCCAGGTCGGAACGGCCGTGACCGATCTCGACCGCATGACGCAGCAAAACGCCGCGCTGGTCGAGCAGACGGCCGCCTCGGCCTCCGCCTTACGCGATCAGGCGATCGGCCTGGCCAGAGAAGTCTCGCGCTTCACCCTGCCGATTGGAGTGGCAGCATGATCGATGGAAACACGCGCTACACCGAGACCAGAGAACGCAGCGCAGAGCTGCTGCGCCAGGTCATCGGGCACATGGGAAAGCACGCGGCCGCCTTCAATCCCGTGACCTTCACGGTCTGGTACGAGTACTCGGCCGGGGTCAATGCGAAGCTGACCGCCGCGCTCGATGCGCTCGCGGCCCAGTCGTTGGCCATCGACGATCAGGCGATCGGCGTGCTCTACCAGGAGCACGTGGCCTCGGCCGATGCCAAGGCCGTGGAGCTCATCGGCGGCGAGATGCAGCAGTTGATGCAAAGCATTGCGCAGTCGGCGTCGCAGGCGGGCAACCAGGCCGGAGAGTTCGGTGAGCAGTTGTCCGGTTTGACCGATGCGCTGGTTTCACAGAACCCCGAGCAACTGGCTTCGCGCCTGAGCGAGGTGCTGGCCGGTGCGGTCGAGATGCGAGCCTCGACCGACGTGCTGCAGCGCAAGGTCGCCGAAGGGCAGGACGAGATCAGGCGCTTGCGCCACGCGCTGGAACACGCCCGCGGTGAAGCCTTGCTCGATCCGCTGACCGGCGTGCTCAATCGCAAGGGCTTCGATCAGAAGCTCGACGAGTTGCTGTCGCACCCCACCGGTGCCGACGGATCCCATTACCTCGTGATGCTCGACATCGACCACTTCAAACGGGTCAACGACACCCACGGGCATCTGGTGGGTGACCGCGTCATCCAGGCCCTGGGCGAAATCATGCGTTCGTCGGTGACGAACCCGCTGCACGCCGTGGCTCGCTACGGCGGCGAGGAGTTCGCGATCCTGGCGCCGCAGACCTCGCTCGAGCAAAGCATCCAGGTGGCAGAAACCATACGGCGTCGGACCAAGGCCATGAAGTTCCGACATCGCAACACCAAGGAACTGAATCTCAGCGTGTCCGTGTCGGTCGGCATCGCCCGCATGAGGCCCGGCGACGACGCCAGTGCCCTCATCTCGCGCAGCGATTCGGCGCTGTACCGCTCGAAGGCCGATGGCCGGGATCGATTGACCTGCGCCGACTGAACCGCGCGCCGATGAGAGCGCCGTATCCGTCGCCCTCAGGGTCTGGGCGGCGCCTCGTCGGCACGCTACGGCTGGCTCAGTTCGCGCAGCAGCGCCCACGGGTAGATGCCGCGGTCATGGCCGTCGGCGAAGATCAGCTGCACCGCGTACTGACCCACAGGCGCGGCGCTGCTCAGGCGGATCTGCGAGTCGGCGGTGGGTGGCTCGCCGCGCAGGCGGGCCGCACGACAGCCGCCGCAGCGGCAGGCGGCTCGCAGATCGGCGGCGCTCAGTTCCGACACGCCCCCGGCCCATTGCAAGCGCACCGCGTCGGGCCGCACGTCCATGGCGACGGGCGCCTCCTCGGCCATGCTCATCGGTCTGCTGCGCTGACGGTGCCCAGGCGTTGCACAGCCAGTCGCACCGCCTTGCGCACCTCCGGGTCGGGATCGGTTTCAGCGGCGCGCAGCACCGCTGCGGCTTGCGCATCACCAATTTCGCCCAGCGCGATGGCCGCTTCCTTGCGCAAATTGCCTGCGCGGTGCACCAGCGCTTCGCTCAGCACCGGCAAGGCCTTGCGGTCGCGCAAGCGCCCGAGCGAACGCGCGGCTCGCAATCGCACCTGCCAATAGTCGTCGCCCATCGCCTGGCGCAGCGCGGCCGCGGCCACGTCGCCTTCGGGGGGCCACTTGCCCAGCGTGGTGGCGGCTTCCTCGCGCACGCTCCACGCCGCGTCCACCAACGCGGAGCACAACGCCGGCAGCACCGAATGCGCCTGCTCCGGTGTGGCCATGCCGAGCGCCCCGGTGGCCACGCGGCGCACCTGCTCATCGGCATCGGCCACCGCAGCGAACGCGATGATGGGCAGCGCCGCCGCGTGCTTGAGCCAGCCCAGCACGCTCACGGCCTCT
>CANGBT010000076.1 GCA_947452135.1 Burkholderiales bacterium | reverse complement strand
CGCGCTCGAATTCAGCGCCTTCGCCTCGATCACGATGGTGCACATCTCGCGTCTGGCCGAAGAGCTGGTGCTGTGGATGAGCCAGAACTTCGGCTTCATCGACCTGGCCGATCGCTACTGCACCGGCTCATCGATCATGCCGCAAAAGCGCAACCCGGACGTGGCCGAACTGGCGCGCGGCAAGAGCGGCCGCGTGGTCGGCCACCTGATGGGTTTGATCACGCTGATGAAGGGTCAGCCTCTGACCTACAACAAGGACAATCAGGAAGACAAGGAGCCGCTGTTTGACACGGTGGACACGGTGCGCGACACGCTGCGCATCATGGCCGAGATGGTCGCCGGCATCATCGTCAAGCCTGAAGCGATGGAACGCGCCGCGCTCAAGGGCTACGCCACCGCGACCGATCTGGCCGACTACCTGGTGAAAAAAGGCGTGCCGTTTCGCGATGCCCACGAGACCGTGGCGCACGCGGTCAAGACCGCGATCGGCCAGGGCGTGGATTTGAGCGAGCTCTCGCTCGAAACCTTGCAAGGCTTCCACCCCGGCATCGACGAATCGGTGCACGAGGTGCTCACGCTGCGTGGCTCGCTCAACGCGCGCAACGTGCTTGGCGGAACCGCCCCGGCGCAGGTGCGCTCGCAGATCGCTCGCCACCGCGAGCGCCTGGGCTGAAGCGCCCGGCGGTGCGCGGCGCTCACAGCGCGCTGCCGTCGTCCTTCGCGATGCGGATCAGCCGCTTGCCGAGGTTGTCGCCGCGGTACAGACCGGCGATCGAGTCGGGTGCCTGGTCCAGGCCTTCGAGCACGTCCTCGAGATAGCGCAGCTGACCCGAGGCGATCCACTCGCCGAGCTGCTTGAGCGCCTGCGGATAGCGCGCCACGTGGTCAAAGACCAGAAAGCCTTGCATGCGGGCGCGCTTGACCAGGATGTAGCGCTCGACGCGCGGGCCCAGCGGCACGGGATCCCAGCTGGACACCGAGGCCGTGCCGCAGATCACCACGCGTGCGCCCACCGCCAGTTGCTTGAGCACCGCATCGCTGATGGCGCCGCCGGTGTTGTCGTAATAGATGTCGATGCCCTTCGGGCAGGCGGCGGCCAGTTGCGCGTCGAGGTCACCGGCGCGGTAGTCGATGGCCACCTCGTAGCCAAAGGCGTCGCGGCACAGCTTGACCTTGTCGGGTCCGCCGGTGATGCCCACGGTGCGGCAGCCGTGGATGTTGGCGATCTGCCCCACGCACGAGCCCACCGCGCCGGCGGCCGTGGAAACCACCACCGTCTCGCCCGGCTTGGGCTGGCCGATGTCGAGCAGGGCGAAGTACGCGGTCAGGCCGTTGATGCCGAGCACCCCCAGGGCGGTCGAGATCGGCGCGCCATCTGCCGGCACCTTGCGCTGGATGGTGGCTGCGTCAACAGCCGCATGGTCCTGCCAGCCGAACAGGCCGGTGACGTACTCACCCGCGGCGTAGTCGGGGTGCTTGGACTCCACCACCCGGCCCACCGCGAAGCTGCGCATCACGCCGCCGATGGGCACCGGCTCCGAGTAGTTGGCCGCAGAGCCAACCCAGCCGCGCATCGCCGGCTCGACCGACAAATAGATGTTGCGCACCAGCACCTGACCGTCACGCAGTTCGGGCATTGGCGCGTCGACCAGCTTGAAATGCTCGGCTTGCGGGATGCCGTTGGGGCGGGACTGGAGCTGGACTTGTCGGTTCATGGTGGTCAGGCGGGACGGCCCGCAGCGTCGGTCGGGCCGACAGTGTATGCACAGCCCCCGCACACCGATCGGGGGCAATGTGCCGGCGATAACATCGTTTGTACCCACTCATACAGGAGCACGCAGCATGGCCATGGACGTTGTCGATTTCGAGATCAAGGGCTCTGAAATGCAGTTCGTCGAGGTCGAACTCGACCCCGGCGAGGCGGCTGTTGGAGAGGCCGGCAGCATGATGTTCATGGACGCCGGCATCTCGATGGACACGGTGTTTGGCGATGGCTCGGCGAGCACCGGCGGGCTGTTCGGCAAGCTGCTCGGCGCTGGCAAGCGGCTGATCACCGGCGAGTCCCTGTTCACCACGGTGTTCACCAACCAGGGCCACACCAAGCTGCGCATCGCGTTCGCCGCGCCTTATCCCGGCAAGATCTTGCCGATGGACTTGCGCCAGCTCGGCGGCACGCTGATCTGCCAGAAAGACGCCTTCCTGTGCGCCGCCAAGGGCGTGTCGCTGGGCATGTACCTGCAGCAAAAGATGTCGACCGGCTTTTTCGGCGGCGAGGGCTTCATCATGCAAAAGCTCGAAGGTGACGGGCTGGCTTTCGTGCACGCCGGCGGCACCGTGGTCAAGCGCGATCTGCAGCCGGGCCAGACGCTGCTCATCGACACCGGCTGCGTGGTCGCTTTCACGCCCAACGTCAATTTCGAGATCCAGTACGTCGGCAAGATCAAGACCGCGCTGTTCGGTGGCGAGGGCTTGTTCTTCGCCAAGGTGACAGGGCCGGGCACGGTGTGGCTGCAAAGTCTGCCGTTCTCGCGTTTGGCCTCGCGCATCTTTGCAGCGGCCCCGCAGCGCGGCGGCTCGCGCGAGGAAGGCTCATTGCTGGGTGCCGGTGTGCTGGGCGGCGGTCTGCTGGGCGGTGTGTTTGGGGGCGACGACGAGTGAGCCGGCATGAGCCCGCTGCTTGACGCGTTCTGGCGCGCTGCGGCTCACTGCGTGCACCCGCGCGTCATCTTCCTGTCGTTGCTGCCGCTGGTTCTGATGGGGCTGGTCGCGGCCGGCGTGGGCTACTGGCTGTGGTCTCCACTGGTCGAGGCGGTGCGTTCAGGCCTGGATTCGACGGCGGGCGTGTCGACGATGCTGGCCTGGTTCGAAGGTCTCGGTCTGGCCGGTCTGAAGGTGGTGCTCGCGCCGCTGCTGGTGGTGCTGGTCGTCACGCCGGTGGTCGTGGTGGTGTCGCTGCTGGTGGTGGCCGCGCTGATGACGCCTGCGATGACCACGCTGGTCGCCGAGCGCCGGTTTGCGGGGCTCGAGCGCTTGCACGGCGGATCGGCCTGGGCCGGTGCGGTGGCCGCGTTATTCGCCACGCTGGTTGCGGTGCTGGCCTTGTTGGTTTCGATCCCGCTGTGGTTCATCCCGCCGCTGGTGCTCATCGTGCCGCCGCTGATCTGGGGCTGGCTGACCTGCAAGGTCATGACCTACGACGTGCTCGCCGAGCACGCCAGCCGGGACGAACGGCTGGAACTCGCCCGGCGTCACCGCGGAGCCTTCCTCGTCATGGGCGTGCTCACCGGTTACCTGGGGGCCGCGCCGTCGGTGGTGTGGGCTTCGGGCGCGCTCTTTGTGGCGTTCGCGCCGCTGTTGCTGCCGGTGGCGATCTGGATCTACACGCTGGTGTTTGCGTTTTCGGCGCTGTGGTTTTCGCACTTCGCGCTCAACGCGCTGGCCGAACTGCGCGCCGAACGCGCGGTGACCGCCGCTGCGCCACCGCCATCGCCCTTCAACCCCATGGGCTCGTTTGGCGGCTTGCCGCTGCCACCGGCCTGATCGCAACACCATGGCATTCGGACTCATCATCATCGGTGACGAAATCCTCTCGGGCAAGCGCGCCGACAAGCACCTGCCCAAGGTCATTGAACTGCTGGCCGCTCGCGGGCTGGCGCTCGACTGGGCGCGCTGCGTGGGCGACAACCCGCCGCGCATCACCGCCGACTTGAAAGACGCCTTCGCCAGTGGCGACGTGGTGTTTTCGTGCGGCGGCATCGGCGCCACGCCCGATGACCACACGCGCCAGTGCGCTGCCGACGCGCTCGGGAGGCCGCTGCAACTGAACCCGCAGGCCCGCGATCTGATCGTCGAGCGCATGCGCGACGTGGCCGCTGAAAAGGGCCAGCCGTTCGAGCCCGACCGGGCCGACAACGTGCACCGCTTGCTCATGGGTTGCATCCCGCAAGGCGCGGGGATCATTCCCAACCCGTACAACAAGATCCCGGGCTTCTTCGTGGGCAGCGTGTACTTCGTGCCCGGTTTCCCGGTGATGGCGTGGCCCATGATCGAGTGGGTACTCGACCAGCACTGGGCCCATCTTCACCGCGCCGTTCACCCCACCGAGCGCTCCGTGATCGTCAAGGGCACCATGGAGTCGCTGCTGACGCCGCTGATGGTGGCCATCGAGGCGCAGCACGCTGGCGTGCGCGTTTTCAGTCTGCCGAGCGTGGATCATCCCGAATGGGGTGCGCACATCGAGCTCGGGGTCAAAGGCGAGGGCGCTGTGGTCGAGGTCGCCTACGCCGCCCTGATTCAGGGCTTGCGAGATCTGGCGGTCAACATCGGCCCTGAGTTGGTGCGCTGAGGCCCGGATGACGCCCCAGGCCCATGCGTCGGATGGCGTTTGGGTCCCTTTTCGGCTGTGCGCCGCACGTTAACGATGCGCGCCGGTTTCGGGCGTTTCACCGGGACGTCTCGGGCACGCTTTCTGCTACATTCCCCTGCGCATTTTTGGGGCGCCTCACGGGCGTCTCTCCCCCACCCCTGTTCAGCTTCCAGCTAGGAGATTCCTGATGGCCAAGACCGTTGCCGATGTGATCAAGATGGTGAAGGACAACGAAATCAAGTTCGTTGATTTCCGCTTCACCGACACCCGCGGCAAAGAGCAGCACGTCACCGTGCCCGTGTCCCACTTCGACGAAGACAAGTTCTCGTCGGGTCATGCCTTCGACGGTTCGTCGATCGCCGGCTGGAAGGGCATTGAAGCGTCGGACATGCAGCTCATGCCCGATCCCAACACCGCCAACGTCGACCCGTTCTTCGAAGAGCCGACGCTGATCCTGACCTGCGACGTGATCGACCCGGCCGACGGCAAGCCTTACGAGCGCGATCCGCGCTCGCTGGCCAAGCGTGCCGAGGCCTACATGAAAGCCTCGGGCCTGGGTGACACCGCTTACTTCGGTCCTGAGCCAGAGTTCTTCGTGTTCGACAACGTCCGTTGGGGCAACGACATGTCGGGCTGCTTCTCGAAGATCGAGTCCGAAGAAGCCGCCTGGAACACCGGCAAGGAATACGAGCACGGCAACTCGGGCCACCGTCCGGCTGTCAAGGGCGGCTACTTCCCCGTGCCTCCGGTCGACAGCGCGCAAGACATGCGCTCCGAGATGTGCCTGGTACTCGAGTCGCTGGGCATTCCGGTTGAAGTGCACCACCACGAAGTGGCCAACGCCGGCCAGATGGAAATCGGCACCAAGTTCAGCACGCTGATTCAGCGCGCTGACTGGATCCAGTTGCAAAAGTACGTGATCCACAACGTGGCTCACTCGTACGGCAAGACCGCCACCTTCATGCCCAAGCCCATCGTTGGCGACAACGGCTCTGGCATGCACGTTCACCAGTCGGTCTGGAAAGACGGCAAGAACCTGTTTGCCGGCGACGGCTACGCCGGCCTGAGCGAATTCGCCCTGTACTACATCGGCGGCATCATCAAGCACGCTCGTGCGCTCAACGCCATCACGAACCCTGGCACCAACAGCTACAAGCGTCTGGTGCCTGGCTTCGAAGCACCGGTCAAGCTGGCCTACTCGGCCAAGAACCGCTCGGCTTCGATCCGCATTCCGTATGTGGGCAACCCCAAGGGCCGCCGCATCGAAGCGCGTTTCCCGGATCCACTGATGAACCCGTACCTCGGCTTCTCGGCACTGCTGATGGCCGGTCTGGACGGCGTGGAAAACAAGATCCATCCGGGCGAAGCCGCCACGAAGGACCTGTACCACCTGCCGCCGGAAGAAGACAAGCTGATCCCGACCGTGTGCCACAGCCTCGACCAGGCGCTGGAGTATCTCGACAAGGATCGCGCGTTCCTGACCAAGGGCGGCGTGTTCACCGATGCCTACATCGATGCGTACATCGAACTGAAGATGCAGGAAGTCACCCGCTTCCGCATGGCGACCCACCCGGTCGAGTTCGACATGTACTACAGCCTCTGAAGCCTGCGCTCTCGGACTGAAAGGGACGGCTTTTGCCGTCCCTTTTTCGTTCACGCTGTCACGACCCATGGCCGACAATCCATCTCGACTGGCAGCCGCGTGGGCCCGACCCCGAAGCGGTCAGCCAGCACATCAGAGACAAGAGGCCAACCGATGAAGTCTTGCAACGTTGCCCGGATCGGATGCTGGCTGGTTGCCATCAGCGCGCTGTGCTCGGCGGTTGCGGCACACGCCCAAGGCGACTCGCCGCTGTACCGCTGCCCCGGCGACCTGTACACCAACTCGCTCAGCGCCAAGGAGGCGCACGACAAGGGTTGTCGCACGCTCGAAGGGTCTCCGATCACCATCATCGCGCCACCCAAGCGCTCTGGCGCAGCGGCACCCGCCGCAGCATCGAAGCAGCCTTCTGACAACCGCATCGACCCCTCGGTTCAAAAGGCACGCGATAGCGACGCGCGGCGCATTCTGGAGACCGAGCTGCGGCGTGACGAAGAGCGGTTGGCCGAGCTGCGCAAGGAATACAACGCCGGCGAGCCCGAGCGCCGGGGCGACGAGCGCAACTACCAGAAGTACCTTGACCGCACCGCTGAACTCAAGGCATCCATCGCCCGCAAGGAAAGCGACATCGCCGCCATCAAGCGCGAGCTGGCCAAGGTGGCCCCGTGACCGAACGCCGCCTGCCGACGCCCTTTTTGCCCGCGAGCCCTGATGCCTGACAGCACCCCATCGCCGTACGCGGCCTTTGACCACCTGGCCACGCTGGTGGCTGTGGTGCAGCCTGACGGGCGTTGCGTGTTTGCCAATGCGGCCTTTGGTGATGTGCTGGGCTGGTCCAGCCGCAGCCGCATGCGCGACTCGCTCTACGACTGGTTCATCGACGCACAGCCGGTGCGCGACACCGTGGCCGCCGTGCTGCGCAACGACTTCTCGTCCAGCCGCTTCGACGCCTTGCTGCGCCGGCCCGTGCTCACCAACGCCGACACCTTGCCGGTGCACGTCATCGTCAACCAGATGGAAGGCACGACCGACGTGCTCATCGAGCTGGTCGAGATCGAGCAACAGACGCGGCAGGCCCGCGAGGAGCGCGCGCTCGGTCAGGCGCGCGCCACCAAGGAGCTGATCCGCAACCTGGCGCACGAGATCAAGAACCCGCTGGGCGGCATCCGCGGCGCGGCGCAGCTGCTCGAGATGGAGCTCGAGTCACGCACGCTGACCGAGTACACGCAAGTCATCATCCAGGAGGCCGACCGGCTGCAAGCGCTGGTCGACCGGCTGCTCGCGCCGCATCGCAAGCCCCATGTGGTGAGCGACGTCAACGTGCACGAGGTCTGCGAACGCGTGCGCTCGCTGATCCTGGCCGAGTTTCCGCGCGGGTTGTGCGTCGAGCGCGACTACGACACCTCGATCCCCGACTTTCGCGGCGACCGCGAGCAGCTCATTCAGGCGGTGCTCAACATCGCGCACAACGCCGCTCAGGCTCTGGCCGAGCGCATCTCGGGCGGCGATGCGCAGATCACGCTTCGCACGCGGATCGCGCGCCAAGTCACGCTGGGCAAGCAGCGTTATCGACTGGCACTGGAATTGCAGGTAGAGGACAACGGTCCGGGAATCCCGGAATCGATACGTGACCGGATCTTTTACCCGCTGGTGTCGGGGCGGGATGGCGGGTCGGGGCTGGGGTTGACGCTGGCGCAAACCTTTGTGCAGCAACACCACGGAACGGTTGAATGCGAGAGCGAGCCCGGAAACACCCGGTTCAAGATCTTGATTCCACTGCCCTGATCGGCCGTTACCCCCGTTGGCGGCGGGCGTTTTCCTTTCAAGAGGCAGTGCATGAAACCCATCTGGATTGTTGACGACGACCAGTCCATCCGCTTCGTGCTTGAGAAGGCGCTGGCCCGCGAGGGGCTTGCCGTTCGCAGCTTCACCAATCCGCGCGATGTGCTCGCCGCGCTGGCCGACGATGTGCCGCAGGTGCTGGTCTCCGACATCCGCATGCCCGGTGGCTCGGGCATCGACTTGCTGGCCAAGGTCAAGCAAAGCCACCCGCAGATGCAGGTCATCATCATGACCGCCTACTCAGACCTCGACAGCGCCGTGAGTGCTTTCCAGGGCGGCGCGTTCGAGTACCTGCCCAAGCCGTTTGACGTGCCCAAGGCGGTCGAGCTGATCCGCCGCGCACTCGACGAGAGCCTGCGCGAATCGGTGCTCGACGAGCGGTTGGCCGAAGTGCCCGAGATGCTCGGCCAGGCTCCGGCGATGCAGGACGTGTTTCGCGCCATCGGCCGCTTGAGCCAGAGCATCGTCACCGTGCTGATCACCGGTGAGTCGGGCTCGGGCAAGGAGCTCGTCGCCCACGCGCTGCACAAGCACAGCCCGCGCGCGAACGGGCCGTTCGTGGCGATCAACACCGCGGCCATTCCGAAAGACCTGCTCGAGAGCGAGCTGTTCGGCCATGAGCGCGGTGCCTTCACCGGCGCGCAGACCACGCGGCGCGGGCGCTTCGAGCAAGCCGACGGCGGCACGCTGTTTCTCGACGAGATCGGCGACATGCCGTTCGACTTGCAAACGCGGCTGCTGCGTGTGCTCAGCGACGGGCAGTTCTACCGCGTGGGCGGCCACAGCCCGATGCGCAGCAACGTGCGCGTGATTGCCGCCACCCACCAGAACCTCGAAGACCGCGTCAAGCAAGGCGTCTTCCGTGAAGACCTGTTTCACCGTCTCAACGTGATCCGCCTGCGCCTGCCCGCGCTGCGCGAGCGTCAGGAAGACGTGCCGGCGCTGGCGCGGTTTTTCCTGCAGAAAAGCGCCAAGGAGCTCGGCGTCGAGGCCAAGCGCATCACCGATGCCGCGCTGGCGCGAATGACGCACTTCGACTTCCCCGGCAACGTGCGCCAGCTCGAAAACATCTGCCACTGGCTGACCGTGATGGCGCCGGCGCAAACCATCGAGGCCAAGGACTTGCCGCCCGAGCTGCAATCCACCGCGAGCCCAGCCGCTGCGCCTGCCGCTGTGGTGTCGCATGCGGTGGTCGAACCCTCGGTCGATGAGGCATCAGAACTTGCGGTGTCGCCGGGGTCCGCAGCGCTGTCGTCTGACCACGCAGCCGAGCTGCCGCCGGTGGCCGTAACGGCCACGGCGTCATCCGCGGGTTGGCTGGCCGATCTGGAAGCCGAATCGCGCCGCTTGCTGCAAGCCGGCGAGCCGGGCGTGTGGGACACGCTCACGCGTCAGTTCGAAGCCCAGCTCATCCACACCGCGCTCGACATCACGCGCGGTCGGCGCATCGAGGCCGCGCAAAAGCTCGGCATCGGCCGCAACACCATCACCCGCAAGATCCAGGAGCTCGGGCTCGACGACTGAGTCACCGTGCCGGCGGTCTCGCTCAGTCTTCGAGCGTGACCATCACCGGCGCGTGGTCGCTAGGCCGTTCGTGCTTGCGCGGCAGCTTGTCGATGGCGCATGCGCTCACCGCGGGTTTGAGCGCATCGCTCACCAGGATGTGATCAATGCGCAGCCCCTGGTTTTTGCGAAACGCCAGGTTGCGGTAGTCCCACCAGCTCCAGCTGCGCGGGGCTTGTTCGAACAGCCGGTAGGCGTCGTGCATGCCGAGTGACAGCAGCCGCTGAAAGTGCGCGCGCTCTTGCGGCGTGCACAGCACCTGGCCGGCCCAGGTCACCGGGTCGTGCACATCGCGGTCTTCAGGCGCGATGTTGAAGTCGCCCACCAGCACCAGCCGACGGTGCGCTTGCAGCTCATCGGCCATCCAGGTCTGCAGCGCCTCCAGCCAGGCCAGCTTGTACTGAAACTTGTCGCTGTCAACCGACTGCCCGTTGGGAAAGTACGCACCGATCACCCGGGTGTCGCCCAGCGTGGCCGCGATCACCCGCGCCTGCTCGTCAATGAAGCCGGGGATGTTTTTCACCACCCCCTCGGCGGCAGGCGCGCCCACCGGCGTGATCAGCGCCACGCCGTTGTAGGTCTTTTGCCCGAACCACTGCGCCGCATACCCCGCCTCGGCCAGCGTCGCGTGCGGAAACTTGTCGTCGGTCAGCTTTGTTTCCTGCAGGCACAAGGCATCGGGCCGATGCTCTGCCAGCCAGTCGAGCACCTGCGGCAGCCGCACGGCGAGGGAGTTGACGTTCCAGGTGGCGATGCGCATTTCGATGGGGAGTCGTTGTTGATCGGTTACTTCAATACAGAGGAGCACTTCTGACCACTCGTCTGGCTACGCCGTCTGACGACGCGACCGCGAATTGTGAGCGCCGTGGTGTCCCGTCATTCGGCCAGAACTCCATGTGTACAGGAAATTCAAATTTCTTTGCACGCCATGGCCGACATGCATAAAAGATCAAGTTTTCTATACACAGGGTCGGTCGAGCGCCACCACCACTTCGCTGGCGTGTGATGCCATCGCCCGCAGTTCTTCATGGAGGCGCCGGGCGGATACCCTGTGCAACCAGAGCGCGGCCTGACGTGTCAGTTGGCGCGGGAGTTGAGAGAACCTGCGCGCCAATCCTCTGGAAGCCTGCTTTCGCAGGCTTCCAGTAAATTAAAGAAGTCTTTACCATGAAGGCCCGCTGCTCAAGTTTGCTTTCATACGATGCGCTCCACCGGCACCTACGTCACCACCACGACCCTGGGCGAGGTGGCGCGCGCGTTCGTGCCCCACGCGCTGCCGCCTGCCGACCCGCCGCTGGCTGCTGACAGCTACGCCGCCGCCAACCGCCGCGCCGAGATGGCCCTGGCCCGGCTGGCCGGTGTCGCCGGCCTGGTGCCTTCGGTCGACTGGCTGATTTACAGCGCCATCCGCAAGGAGGCGCTGACCACATCGCAGATCGAGGGCACCCAGGCCACGCTGACCGACCTGTTCGACGACGAGGCTGGGCGGGTGCTGGCGAATACGGCCGATGTCGAGGAGGTCACCAACTACCTGCGCGCCTGGCGGCTCGTGCGCGACAACCTGCGCAGTGAGGCCGGCCTCCCGATCTCGGTGCGGCTGCTGTGCGACGCCCATCGCCTGCTGCTTGATGGCGCACGCGGCGCCGGCAAGCAGCCAGGCGAGTTGCGGCGCTCCCAGAACTGGATTGGCGGCGCGCGGCCGAGCCGGGCCGTGTTCGTGCCACCGCCACCTGACCAGGTGCCGGGGCTGTTGGCCGACCTGGAACGATTCATCCACGACCCGGCGCAGGCGCTGCCGCTTTTGCCACCACTGGTGCGCGTGGCCCTGGTGCATGCGCAGTTCGAGACCATCCATCCGTTCCTGGACGGCAACGGGCGCATCGGTCGGCTGCTGATCGCAGCGCTGCTGGAGCAGTGGGGGCTGCTGCCCGAGCCGCTGGTTTACCTGAGCGGCTACCTCAAGCAGCACCAGCCCGAGTACTACCAGCGGCTCTCCGCGGTGCGTACCGATGGCGATTGGGAAGGTTGGGTTGCCTTCTTCCTGGACGGCGTGGAGACGGCTGCCACCGGTGCCGAGCGTGGCATCGTGGCCGTTGCCAGTTTGGTGGCAGCCGACCGCCGAAGGCTGCTGGCGGCTCCGCGCGTCGGCGCCGCGGGTCTGCGCCTGTTCGAGTTGCTGCCGCTGATGCCGCGCTTCACCATCGAGCAAGTT
Source organism: Burkholderiales bacterium (assembly GCA_947452135.1). Lineage (GTDB taxonomy): Bacteria > Pseudomonadota > Gammaproteobacteria > Burkholderiales > Burkholderiaceae_C > PBB1. The sequence continues at coordinate 830 of CANGBT010000076.1, read as the reverse complement.
CGCCAGAAACTGGCCACGACCTTCCCCACGGCAACCGCTGCGGTGAAACTGCTGGAGGAACTCGGCATCGTCACCGAGCTGACTGGACAGAAGAAAAACCGCTGTTTCAGCTACGCCGCCTACGTCGACCTGCTGGCAGGCGACACGCAATGACCGAAGACGCTCTCGAACAAGAAGCCCAGGGTTGGCTGGCGGCCGCGCCTGGGCCCGCCTGCAGCCTCAGTTGATGAACTTCAACACGCTCAAGACCGTGCGGTACACGCCCCAGGCCAGGGGCACGCCCACTGCCGTCCAGGCGAGGACGACCCACACGGTGGGGGTGGCCTGAAGGGTCTGACTGCCCGCACCGGCTTCGGTGGCGGCGGCGCGTTCGTGGGCGAGTCGGCGTTCTTCGGCCAGTTCGGCGTCGGTCATGAAGTGCTTGGCGTCGAGCGGGCGGATCAGCAGGTTGCTGATGAGGCCGATCACCAGCATGCCCACCAGGATGTACATCGTCTGGTTGTAGACCTGCTCGCGCGGCAGACCCAGGCTGAGCTGGTAATCGCGCATGTAGTTCACGACCACCGGCCCGAGCACGCCGGCCGTGGCCCAGGCAGTGAGCAAACGGCCATGGATGGCGCCCACCATCTGGGTGCCAAAAATGTCAGCCAGATAGGCCGGCACCGTGGCAAAGCCGCCGCCGTACATGCTCAAAATGACGCAGAAAGCCGCCACAAACAACACGATGCTGCCAGCAGCCGCACTGCCGGGAACGCTGAAATACATCACACCACCGAGCACGAAGAACACGATGTAGGTGACTTTGCGACCCAGTTTGTCCGACAGGCTGG
>CANGBT010000075.1 GCA_947452135.1 Burkholderiales bacterium | reverse complement strand
TCAGCCGCTCGGTGGCGCCGGCCGCGCGCAGCAAGTCGCCGTAGACCTCGGCGAGCACCGCCACGCCACCCACCAGGATGATCACGTAGACCACCGTTTGCCCCAGATGCCCGGCGGTGATGTCGCCGCGCACCACCGCTTGCGTGCCTTGGTACAAGCCCCACAGCAGCGCGCCGAAGGTGGCGGTGATGATGAAACCCACCAGCACCGAGCGCATGCGCGTGCGGCTGATGGCGGTGGCAAAGGCGTTGGCGGTCGACTGGTCGAAGCGCTGCGCTTCGCGGTCTTCCTGCGTGTAGCTTTGCACCACCGGGATGGCGTTGAGCACCTCGGCGGCGATCGCGCTGGAGTCGGCCACGCGGTCCTGGCTGGCGCGGCTGAGCTTGCGGATGCGCCGCCCGAAATACACCGATGGCAGCACCACCAGCACCAGGATGCCCAGCACCTGCGCCATCACCACCGGGTTGGTGACGATGAGCATGGTCATCGCGCCGATGCCCATCACGCCGTTGCGCAGCCCCAGGCTCAGCGATGAGCCCACCACCGTTTGCACGAGCGTGGTGTCGGTGGTCAGGCGCGACAGCACCTCGCCGGTTTGCGTGGACTCGAAAAACTCGGGGCTTTGGCGCAGCACGTGCGAATACACCGCGTTGCGCAAATCGGCCGTGACGCGCTCGCCCAGCCAGGTGACCATGTAAAAGCGCAGCGCCGAAAACAGCCCGAGGGCTGCGCCCACGCCGAACAGCGCAAAGAAATGATCGCGCACCGCCATCACCCGCTCACCGGGCTCGGCCGCCACCAGCCCCTGATCGATCAGCGACTTGAGCGCCACCGGCAGCACCAGCGTGCTCACCGCGGCCATCACCAGAAACAACGCCGCCAGCGCGATGCGGCCGCGGTAGGGCCTGAGAAACGGCGCCAGCCCGCCGAGCGAGCGCACGTTCTTGCCGGGCGGCGGCAGCGCCGAGGCGGTGGTGCGAGGCGTGGGGACGGGCGACGGAGCAGCGGGGGTGGAGGTCATCGCCCGAGTCTACAAAGGCGGCTACAGCGACAGGCGAACCGCGTAGCCGGTCATCTCGAGGTAACCGCGTCCGATGCGCTGGCCGCTCTCGTCGCGCAGCTCGCTCAGGCCTTCCCAGTAGACGGTGCCGGTGCTTTGGCGGCTGTCGAGTTCCTGCGCGTCGAGCAGGCTGACCACGCGGTGGCGGCCGGCCGGCGTTTGCAGCGTCCATTCGACCGGGTAGCGCCCCTGCGAGGCCGGACTGGTCCACAGGCGACCCGGCGTGAAGCTCACTTCGTCGGCAGCGAAGTTGCGAAAGGCGCCGCTGGCGCTGCGCAGGCTGCCGCCGGCGTAGACGGTGCTTCCGTCGGCCGCGCGCAACCGGAAGGCCGTGAGCGCGCTGCCGTCGTTCAGGTTCATGCCGATCCAGTCCCAGCCCACCGCGCCGGGCGGCAGCACCGAGTCGCTCCATTCGTGGTCGAGCCAGGCGGTGCCGCGCACGGGCAGCGCGGCGCCTTGCTGGGTGAGCGTGCCGCTCACCGCCAGTTGCGGCTCGCTGTAGTAGCGGCTGGTCTGCTGCGGCCCCTTGTGCGAGGTGCCGGCGTCGCCTTGCAGCAGCACGGGCTGCGTGGTGGTCAGGCTGAAGTCGAACGCGAAGCCGGCGCTGTCGCTGGCGATGCGGGCGCGGTAGCGGCTGGCGCTGCTTGTGGCTGACGACCCGGACGGCGCACCGGCCACCACGACGGCGTCTTCGCGCTGGAAGTGCCAGCCGCGCAGCGTCACCGCCGCGTCGCCCGTCGAGGCCCCGGCGATGCCAAAGCCGGCGCGCGCGATGCGCTGGTCGTGCAGCAGCCGGCCGCGCCGCAAGTCGGTCAGCGCGGCGTGGGCGAACACCAGCTGCTGCGCGGCGAAGCGGCTGGGGTGATCGGCGCTCACGTCGGTGCGCGAACGAAAGAAGGTGATCTGAAAGCCGTGCGTCGGCTCGATGGCGCCATCGGCCAGCGGGCCGGCTTGCAGCGCGCCCGTCACGTACCACCACTCGATGCGCGTGTTGGGGTGCGCGCCATGGTCGGCCGGGAACACCAGCGCGCGCGGGCTCGAAGCCGGCACCGGTGCGCCCAGCGCCAGCGTGCCGGTGCCCCACGGCAGCACCGAAAACCATTGCAACCAACGGCGCCGGCAGGTGCCGCGGTTGTCGCTGCGGGCGGCGGGAGTGGTCGGGGCGGGAGAAAACATGCGCGAAAGGATCGCACAGCCGTCCGGAAAGACACCGGCCTGTCCCACAATGCCCGGTTGCCCTTGAGCCACGTGCCGACCGATGTCCCATTTTTCGCTGCCTGCCGATTTCGACCTCAGCGATCACTTTGATCATCTGACGCTGATGCGTGCCATCGGTCTCAAGCCCGACCAGGCCTTGCTGTCGGAGCATGAGGACGGCGACCGTCTGCACACCCGCCTGCGCGGCAACGGCAGCGAGCTCTACGAGCAGACGATCAGCTTTTTCATCGACCCGCGCACCGGCTTGCACCTGCGCGGCTTGTGCACCTGCGCGGTGGGCTTCAACTGCATGCACGTGGCGTCGGCGCTGATGGCCCATGAGGCGGGTCTGGCGCGCGCGCGCCGGATGGGCCTCACGGGCACCGGCGCAGTGGCCAGCGATCTGGCACGTCACGCCGGCGTGACGCCTGTGGTGGGCAAGGAGACCGAGCGCGTCACCATCCACCGTGTGGCCGGTGACGATGACGAGGCCGACGGCTACAGCCGCACGGGGCCGTCATCCACCGCGCTGCCGCACGAGGTCGAGGCCTGGCTGGGGCAGGCCAGTGGCGTTTTCGAGCCGCGGCTGGAGACCAGTCGCTCGCCGGCACCTGTGAGCGCCGCGCCACCCACCAAGCGGCTGATGTACGTGCTGAGCGCGGCAGCCGCGCGGCTGGAGTTGCGGCTTTATCTGGGCAGCGCGCGGCGCAGCGGCGAGATCAGCCGCCACCACCCGCACTCGCCGGCCATCGCCGACATGCTGCGCACGCGGCCGTCTTACGTCACGCCGGTGGATGAGGCGATGCTGGCCGCGCTGCTGCCATTCGTGCTCAACCGCACCAGCCCGCCGGTGCCGCTGCAGGGGCGCACTGCCGCTGACACGCTGCGCCAGTTGCTGCAGTCGGGCTCGTGCTGGTGGGCGGGTGCCTCAGACGATCATCCGGCCACGCCCCCCGGCCCCGCGATGGGCTGGATCGACGAGGCGCTGGCCTTGCAGCTGCGCTGGTCGGCCGATGCCGATGAGCGCTGGTCCACGCACTGGTCGGCCGACGACAGCGAGCCCGGCACCCGCGTGCTGGCGCTGGTGCTGCTGCCCGAGCCGCACGCGGTGGTGCGCGATGCCGAGGGTCGCCTCGCCGTGCGTCCGGCTGATGTGTCGTCCGCCAATCTGAGCGCACCGGTGATCGGCTGGCTGGCCGGCATGCCGCCGGTGGCCAACCAGGCGCTGCCGCGGCTGGTCGAGCGCTTGAAGTCGGTGGGGCTGGCGCATCAGGTGATGCTGCCGCTGCCCGAGCGCCACGCGCCGGCGCTCGAAGAACTCGGCGAGCTCACGTTGCTGCCGGTGCTGCGGCTGCTGACCTGCCCGAACGTGCCATCCGAGGCCTGGCTGGAAGGCCATCAGCGCCCGCCACCGGCCGGCCAGCCGCTGCGCCAGGCGGCCGCGCAACTGGTGCTGCGCTACCGCGTGGCTGCACCCGGTGCGATGCGCGCCGGCGCGCCGTCGGTCGATTTCAACTTCCCGGCCGGCGCGTCGGATGTGGCCTTCATCGAGCAGCCCGACCCGAGTCGCCCGGGGCAGACGCAGCTGACGCGATTCCGCCGGGATTCGCTGGCCGAGGCGCAGGCCACGCAGCGCCTGTTCGAGCAGCTCGAACTGCGCCCGTGGAGCCGCGTGGCGGCGTTCGCGCTGGACCGCATGGCCGCGCTCAAGGCCGGTCGGCTGCAATCGTCCGTGCTGCCACCGGCGCTTGAAGACGGCCAGCTCACGCTGGTGCCCGCCGCGCGCGACCAGTGGCCGCTGCTGCTCAGCCGCCACATCCCGCTGCTGCAGGCCGAAGGCTGGCTGGTCGAGCGATCGGATGACTTCCCGTTCGAGGTGTTCGAGGCCGACGACTTCGAGCTCAGCCTGGATGAGATGCCCGGCAGCGGCACCGACTGGTTTCGCATCGGTCTGAAGGTCAGCGTGGCCGGCACGCCGGTCGATCTGGTGCCCTTGCTGGTTGGTCTGGTGCAAGGCGGCTGGCTCAAGCTCGAAGCCACGATGCGCGACCCCGACGGCGAGGTGCTGCTGCCATGGCCCGAAGAGGTCGACCCCTCGCTGCCGGCCTGGCGCAGCGCGCCCAAGCTGCGCCGCGAGCGGCTGCTGCGCCTGCCCGTGGCGCGCGTGGCGCCGCTGGTGGCATGGCTGCGCGGTGTGTTCGGCACCAGCGGCTTCAGCGCGACCGAGCCGCGTGTGTCGCGCTATGAGCTCGGTGCGCTCGAGATGGTGTCTGCTGGCGTGGCGCTGCGCGCGCCGCCGGCGCTGGACCGTTTGCTCGAGCAGTTGCGCTCGCTGCGGGTGGGCGAGCCGCTGCCACCGGTCGGCGTGTCGCCCAACGTCAACGCACAGCTGCGGCCCTATCAGCTCGACGGCCTGACGTGGATGGATTTCCTGCGCTGCGCCGGCTTTGGCGGCGTGCTGGCCGACGACATGGGCCTGGGCAAGACGCTGCAAGCGCTCGCGCTGCTGCAAAACGAGCTCGATGCCGGCCGGCTGGATCGGCCCAGCCTGGTCGTGGTGCCCACCAGCTTGCTCGAGAACTGGCAGTCGGAGGCGGCGCGCTTCACGCCGCAGCTGCGCGTGCTGGTGCTTCACGGCAAGAACCGCGGCCAGCAGTTCGGCGGCATTGCCCATGCCCATGTGGTGGTCACGAGCTACCCGCTGGCGGTGCGCGACATGCCCACGCTGGTGGCCCACGACTGGCACTACCTGGTGCTTGACGAGGCCCAGCGCATCAAGAACAGCCGCAGCCAGGCCACGGTGGCGCTCAAGGCGCTCAATGCGCGTCACCGCCTGTGCCTGTCGGGCACGCCGCTCGAGAACCACCTGGGCGAGCTGTGGAGCCTGATGGACTTCGTGAGTCCGGGGCTGCTCGGCACCGAAACGCAGTTCCGCGAGCACTACCGCAACCCGATCGAAAAACGCCAGGAAACGCAGCAGGCCGATCACCTGGCGCGCCGCGTGCGGCCTTTCATCTTGCGGCGCACCAAGCTGCAGGTGGCCCAGGACCTGCCCGCCAAGACCGAGACGCTGCTGCGCGTGGAGCTCGACGGCATGCAACGCGACCTCTACGAGACCGTGCGTGCCACGATGGACAGCAAGCTGCGCGAGGCGATCGCCCGACAGGGTCTGGCGCGCAGCCAGATCGTGGTGCTCGACGCGCTGCTCAAGCTGCGCCAGGTGTGTTGCGATCCTCGGCTGCTCAAGTTCAAGGGTTCGGCGCCGGCCGACGCGCTGCCGCGCGAGGCGGATGAAGCGGTCTTCGACGACCCGGCCGACGACGCGCTGGAACTCGGCGCCGTGCCGGCCGTGGCCTCGGCGCCATCGGCCAAGCTCGAACTGCTGTGCGACTTGCTGCCCACGCTGGCCGAAGAAGGTCGCCGCATTCTGGTGTTCTCGCAGTTCACCGAGATGCTGGCGCTCATCGAGCCCGAACTCGTGCGGCTGGGGCTCGATTACGTGAAGCTCACGGGGGAAACGCAGCAACGCGGCGAGGTCGTGCGCTCGTTCCAGGAAGGCACCGCGCCGGTGTTCCTGATCAGCCTGAAGGCCGGCGGCGTGGGGTTGAACCTGACGGCGGCCGACACCGTGATCCTGTACGACCCGTGGTGGAACCCGGCCGTCGAGCAGCAGGCCATCGACCGCGCCTACCGCATCGGGCAGGACAAGCCGGTGTTCGTCTACAAGCTGGTGGCCAGCGGCACGGTCGAGGAAAAGATGCTTGAGCTGCAAGCACGCAAGGCCGGTCTGGCCGATGCGCTGCTGTCGGGCGTGGCCGGCTCGGCAGCGCTCACGGCGCAGGATTTCGAAGAACTGTTCAAGCCGCTGGGCGGCGGCTGAACACCGCGGCGGTGAGGGCCCGCCTAGGCGTGGGCCTTCGAGAAGTGCGAGACCAGGATGTCGCGCACCTGGCTCATGGTGCGTGTGCGCACGATGTCCATGCGCGGTGCCGACACCGGGGGCGCCCAGTCGACGTACAGGAAGCCGACCGACGAGCCGTCGATGTCGAGCGGGATGATGCAAAAGCTCACCGCGTTGCCCAGTGATCCCATCCACCACGGCGGCAGCTTGGCCTGCAGGTTGTCGGCCTTGGCGTCTTCCACGAACAGCACCTTGCCGCTGTCGAGCACGAGGCTGAAGAGGTCCGATTGCTGCACGCTGCCGAACTGCAGCGCGGGCAACAGGGCCGCGCTGCCGTCACCCAGGCCGAAGCGCGCGGCGTAGCTCTTGTCCTTGGGTGAGCGCAGGAAACAAAAGCTGCGCTTCGCACCAAAGTTGCTGTGCAGGTACTCGAGCGACAGGTTGAGCATCTGGGTCGGCGTGGCCGACTTGCCGGCTTCTTGCAGGTCACGGAATCCACGCAGCAAACGGGCCTGCCGCTCGCTTTCGGTGACGGGCTGCACCAGCGCGGCCGGCTCTTCATCGAAGTGCTCGCGGGCTGCCGTGCGGGCCGTGCGGATGGCCGTATTCATGGCGTCGGCCTCCAGGCCCAGCGAGTTGGCAAACACGTCCACGATGCTGCTCACGCCAGCCTCGGCATCGTCCGGTTCAGCGTGCAGGATCCGTGCGCACTGGGTGGCGGCGGTGGCCAGCATGCTCAGCCGCTCTTCGTGGGTGGCCGGGCCCTGGCCGTTCTCCGGAATGCGCGACTGCAGGCAGTTGGTGAGCGAGGCCGGCAAGCCCCATTGCCGCGTCATGCGCTGACCGATGTCGGCAAACGTGCCGCCCAAAGCGGCGCGCGCTGCGTCGTCTTCCGAGGTGGACTCGTTGGTCTCGGCCTGAATGCGTGACCAGGCCTGCGGCAGGTAGAAGCACACCATCATGCGGCCCAGGCCCATGAGCACAGCGCACACGGCGGCGGCTTCGGCGTCTTTCAGCGAGGCCTGGCTGCCCGCGAGCTGGCGGCCCATGAAGCCGGCCAGCACCGATTTCTGCATTTCGGCCAGGGTGCCTTCCGAAGTGGGTCGGCCGCGGCCGACGGACTCCATGACCTTGAGACCCAGCGCCAGATGGGCGACGGTCTGCACGCCGAGAACCTGCACGGCTCGCGTGACCGAGGTCACATCACCGCCAAACACGTTGTACATGGCGCTGTTGGCCAGGCGCAGCACGCGCTGCGTGAGCCCGGCATCGGTCAGGATGGTCTGGACCAGCTCGGCGTCGTTGTCGGCCTCGGAAGTCAGTGCATTCAGGATGCTGCGTGCCGACTGCGAAAAGCCGGGGAGATCGCCTTTTTCGCTGGCCTTGGCCATCAGCTGCGCGAAGGTCTCGTCGAGCGCAGGCGCGGTGGTTTGCATCGTGGGTTGTGACACTCAGGCCGCCTTCATGTGGGGCAGGGCCTGCGCATCGACCAGCGCTTCAAAGTCGCCAAGCGCTTGCGGTTTGCCAAAGAAATAACCCTGGATCGCGTCGCACCCGGCGTCGCGCAGGATGTGCCACTGCTCTTTTGTCTCGACGCCTTCGGCCACGCTCTTGAGGCCGAGTTCGCGGCTCATCGAGAACACCGAGCGGCAGATCGCCAGGTCCTTGGGCGAAGGCAGGTCCTTCACGAAGCTGCGGTCGATCTTGAGCGACGACAGGCTGAAGCGCTTGAGGTACGCCAGCGAGGAGTAACCGGTGCCGAAATCGTCAATCGCCACTTGCACCCCGAGGTCGGTGAGCTTGGTCAGCAGCCGTGCAGCAGCCTCGGGATCGGTCATCAGGATGCCCTCGGTGATCTCGAGTTGCAGCAAGCGCGGCGGCAAGCCGGAAAACGCGAGCGCATCGGCCACCGTCTGCAGGAAGTTGGCGCCCCGGAACTGCCGGGGACTGACGTTGACCGAGATGGTCAGCGCGGTGTTCTTCTCGCGGTTGATCCGAGCAAAGCCGGCGGTGGCCGCCTTGAGCGCCCAGGTGCCCAGCAACTGGATGAGCCCGCAGTCTTCAGCCACCGGAATGAACTGTGCGGGCGACACCGGCACGGTGCCGCCGCGGTTCCAGCGCATCAGGGCCTCGGCCCCGTAGATCTGGCCTTCGATGTCGACCAGCGGCTGGTAGTGCAGGTACAGCTCGCCGTTGGTCACGCCCTGATGCAAAGCGCTCTCGAGCGTGAGTTGCGCCCTGGCATCGGCACGGGGCGCGTTGTTGAAGATCGTGCAGCGGCTGCCGCCGGCGTCCTTCGCTTCTTTCAGCGCCAGCGTGGCGCCTCGCAGCAAGGCCTCGTGGGTCACGCCATGGGCCGGATAGAGCGCGAAGCCCATTGAGGCGCTGACGTGCACTTCGGTGTCGTCCAGGATGAACGCCGTCTCGGTCAGCGCCAGCAACTGGCGCCCGAGCTTGAGCATGTTGTCGGGGTCGGCCATGTCGGGCAGCAGCAGGGCAAATTCGTCTGCGCCGATGCGCGCCACGGTGTCGCTCGAGCGCACATGCGACAGCAGCCGCTCGCCGACTTGCCGCAGCAGATCGTCGCCCGCGCGAACCCCGAACGCTTCGTTCACCTTGGTGAATCCCTTGAGGTTGAGCAGCAGCAGCGCAAAGCTGGAGTCCTGCCGGTTGCTCAGCTCGATGGCCTGCTCGCAGCGGTCTTGCAGCAGCATCCGGTTGGGCAGCCCGGTCAGCGCGTCGTGCAGCCCCGCATGGGCGGTGCTCGCGTCTTCGCTCGGGATCTGGTGCCCCACGGCCATCACGCCGCGGCGCGCGCCGGCGCCGTAGCCGCTGAGCAGCCAGCGGAAACGGGCGGTGAATTCGGGGCGCATCGCGACGTCCAGCGCCACCCGCTTTTGCGCGCCGATGGCTTCATCGAAGGCCTCGCGCACCCGGGTTTGGTCCTGATCGGGAAACAGCTCGTAGAACGACTGGACTGCTTGACCGGGCTGGCCGAAGCCGGCTGCCGTGTCGAGGCCGGCGGCATAGGTGACGGCGCCTGTGGCGTTGAGGTGGAAAGCCAGATCGCCGGAAGCTGCGAACAGGGCTTCCAGTGGACTTTCGGGGGCGGGCGTTCGCATGGGCCTGGCTCTCCGGGCGGAGCCTTGGAGCGCCGACCTGAATGAAAAACCGCTTAACAGGGACAAGCGCCACTCAGACGCCCAACGTCATGGGCTGGCGAACGTGCACCGCCCATGGCCGTCTTATCGGTGGCACAGGTCGGTACTTGAGGTGCCGGCCGGCTCGCGGACGGGTTCAGTCGTCGGTGGTGGCGCCCGGGTGCGGCCCGGCGGCATCGCGTCGGCACTGCTCACGCAGGTCTTGCCAGCCCGAGTTTCCCAGCGACTCCATCGTGCGCAGGTTCACTTCGTAGATCTCGGCGGCATCGGGAAATGCGGCCACGGCCCGGTCGATGCTGGCCTCGCGCAGCAGGTGCAGCGTGGGGTAGGGCGAGCGGTTGGTGGCGTTGGTCACATCGTCGGCGTCGGTGCCGGCGAACTGGTAGTCGGGGTGGAAACTGGCCAGTTGCAGCACGCCGTCGCAGCCCATCGATTCGAGTGCGGCCTCGGCCACATCGAGAAAGTCGTTGTAGTCGGTGAAGTCGTGGAGCACCTGCGGGTGCACCAGCAAGGTGGTTTCGCACTCGGTGACATCGGTGGCCAGCAGCAGCTGCACCTCGTCGCAAAGGGCGACCAGCAGGGCTTCAGGGTCGCGTGCGTCGCTGACCACGCAGCGGATTTGCCCCTTGACCCGCACCGCCCGGGCGAAGGGGCACAGGTTCAGGCCGATGACCGCCCGGTCCAGCCAGGCCAGGGTCTCGGCGGCGGCGGTGCTGTTCTCGGGAGAGAGCATCACCGCCGTCTCGCGCCGCCGCCCGATCTGGCGATCAGGTCTGCGGCCCGGTGGACAGTGCGCCCGCCAGTGCGTTGGCCAGCGCCTGGTTGGGCAGCTTGAGCGAGATGTCGATCGAACCCACGCGCATCAACAGCACCGGGCCGTCGGCATTGGCGCGCACCAGCACCTCGTCGGCTTCCATCTGCACGGAGTCGCTGGGCATGCTGTCGGCCAGCGCCGGGCGTCCTTCTTGCTCGGTGCCCAGGGCCTTGGCCGAGGACAGGACGATGCGCGACATCAGGTCGATGCCTTCAAGGTCCAGTTGGAGGGGAAAGATCTGGCTGTTTTCGAGGATCAGCTCGACCAGCACGGCGCTCTTGTCGTCAGCCAGCAGCGCGTCTTTGACGCCGTAGCAGTGCAGGGGCGTCTGAAGTTCCGATTCCGATTCCGATTCCATTTGTGGTTTTCTCTGACAGGTTGAGGTTGAAAAAAGAACGCGATGTTGCCACGCGGTGGCCGCTGCGGCGCCGTGAACTCAGGCGTCGGGCGGTTCGTCGACAGGCAGCTGATCGTCAGGCGACGGGGGTTCGGGCACCCATTGCTCGTTCACCAGGTACTCGCACGGCTTGAACTGCGACTTGTAGGACATCTTGGCGCTCTCGGCGATCCAGTAGCCGAGGTACAGATGCTGCAGGCCCAGCGCGCGCGTCTGGTGGAGCTGCCACAGGATGTTGTAAGTGCCGTAGCTCTTGTGGTCTTCCGGCTCGTAGAAGGTGTAAACCGCCGACAGCCCGTCGTTCAGGATGTCGACGATAGACACCATCTTGAGCACGCCGAGCGGTTCGGCATCGTTCGGGCCCGCTGGCTCGCGGAACTCGACCATGCGGGAGTTGACGCGGCTTTTCAGCAGGAACTGCACGTACTGCTCGACGCTGTCGTTGTCCATGCCGCCACCGCTGTGCCGGCTGGTCTGGTAGCGCGCATACAGCTCGTAGTGCTCGTCCGCGAACCCCATGCCCAGCACACGGACCTGGAGATGTTGGTGTGCCTTCCACGCGCGGCGCTGGCTGCGTGTGGGCTCGAAGGTGGCCACCGGAACGCGCAGCGGCACGCAGGCGCGGCAGCTGTCGCAGTAGGGCCGGTAGGTGTACATCCCGCTGCGCCGGAAGCCGCTTCTCACCAAGTCCGAATAGGCATCCGACTGGATCAGATGGATCGGCGTGGCCACTTGCGAGCGCGCCATGCGGCCGGGCAGGTAGCTGCACGCATAGGGCGCTGTCGCGTAGAACTGAATCGTCTCCAGCGGGAGCTCTGTCGGGCTAGTCACGGAGGCGGCAGAAGGTGTTTCCAGAAGCGCTGATGATAGGTCCAGGCCGTTGGCGCAGGCCGCGCGCAGCGCTCGGTGAGGGCGGCTTCGAACGCGATTCTTGGCAGCTCGCCGCCGCCCATCGAGGCCAGGTGGCCGGTGCGCTGCTGGCAGTCGATCAGCTCGATGTCGTGCTCGCGGCAAAAGCACACCAGCGCGGCCAGCGCGATCTTCGACGCGTCGGTGCGACGCGAGAACATCGACTCGCCAAAGAACATGCCCCCGATGCTCACACCATACAGGCCGCCGACCAGTTCGCCGTCGATCCAGGTCTCGAAGCTGTGCACCGCGCCGAGCGCGTGCCAGCGGCTGTAGGCCTGCACCATGTCGGCCACGATCCAGGTGCCGTCCTGCCCTTCGCGTGGCGTGGACGCGCAGGCCTCGATGACCTGATCGAACGCGCTGTCGATGCGCACCTCGCACACCGGCGAGCGGGCAAACCGCGCGAGGGTCTTGCGCAGCGAGCGGGCCAGCTTGAAGTCGGCCACCCACAGCACCATGCGCGGGTCGGGCGACCACCACAGCACCGGCTGGCCCCTGCTGTACCAGGGGAACACGCCCTTCGAGTAGGCCTCGGTCAGGCGCTCGGGCGTCAACTCGCCGCCCGCGGCCAGCAGCCCCGGCGCCTCGGAGCCGGCGGGCAGAGCCAGCCGCGTGTCGGGCAGCGGGTCGTTGGCGCTGTGCAGCCAGTGGATCACGGGCAAGTCACTGGCGGCATCGCATCACGGGGCATCGGACACCACGACGAGCGTCCCGATGCCCGTCGTTCGATCAGGAAACCGAGACCGGGATCTTGCCGATCCGGGCCTGCCACTCCTTCGGACCGGTCTCGTGCACCGACGTGCCATGGGAGTCGACCGCCACCGTCACCGGCATGTCGGTGATGTCGAATTCGTAGATCGCCTCCATGCCCAGGTCGGCAAAGCCCACCACCTTGGCGTGCTTGATCGCCTTGCTCACCAGATAGGCCGCGCCGCCCACCGCCATCAGGTAGGCGCTTTGGTGCTTCTTGATGGCGGCGATGCCGGCCGGGCCGCGCTCGGCCTTGCCGATCATGCCGATCAGGCCGGTTTGCGCCAGCATCATCTCGGTGAACTTGTCCATGCGGGTGGCGG
>CANGBT010000074.1 GCA_947452135.1 Burkholderiales bacterium | reverse complement strand
CGCTCAAGTTTCGCTATCATTTTCGAAGTTTGCGCACACACAAGCGCATGCCGTGGCAGCGTCCACCGACACCGCGCCCGCTCACTGAGGGCTCATGGCTTCCATTCTTGTTGTTGATGATGAGCTCGGCATCCGAGCGCTGTTGTGCGAGATCCTGACCGATGAAGGTCACACCGTCGAGCTGGCCGAAAACGCGGGCCAGGCGCGTGCCTTCCGCGAGCGTGCGCGCCCCGATCTGGTGTTGCTCGACATCTGGATGCCCGACGTTGACGGAATCACGCTGCTCAAGGAGTGGGGCGCCAGCGCCATGCTCACCATGCCCGTGATCATGATGAGCGGCCACGGCACCATCGACACCGCTGTCGAAGCCACCCGCAACGGCGCCGTCGCCTTTCTTGAAAAACCCATCACCTTGCAAAAGCTGCTCAGCGCGGTGGCGCAAGGTCTTGCCCGCCCCGTGCCCCGCTTGGCGCCGATCCCGGCGGCGGCCATCAACGGGTCAGATGTTCAGGCAGCTGCCGACGTCGTCAGCGCCACCGCCGCGCCAGTGGCCATGGTGATCGGCCCGCAGCCCGAGCAGACCTTTGACCTCAACCGTCCGCTGCGTGAAGCCCGCGATGTGTTCGAGAAAAGCTACTTCGAATTTCACCTCGCGCAGGAAAGCGGCAGCATGACCCGCGTGGCCGAGAAAACCGGCCTTGAGCGCACCCACCTCTATCGCAAGCTCAAGCAGCTCGGCGTGGATTTGTCGCGCAGCAAGCGCGGCGCTCTGTGAGCGTCTCGCGGGCGCCAGACGCCCGCTCGGCTGGATAGCCCAGCGGACTGAATGTCCGCGTGCCGGGCCTCCCTCCCTCCATCATCGTCACAACGGGTCAGTGGCTCCAGCTGCTGACCCGTTGTTGTTTGATGCCGCCTGTTCAGGCTGCCCCCCTCAGAACACAACCAACGCCATGACAAAGACCCCTGATATCCATTGCGGACACGTTTCATTTGGCATCGCCGGTTTCGGGACTTATGCCCCCGAAAAAACAGTGTCGGCAGAAACTCTGGCGCAAGAAGCGAATATCCCGGTAGAAAAGCTCACCATCGGCATAGGCATCAAACACATCCACGTCGCCAATGACGATGAGCATCCGTTCACGATGGGTTTGAGTGCCGCCAAGGAAGCCTTGGCAGATGCCGGCATTCAAGGCAAAGACCTCGATCTGGTCATCTTTGTTTCGGGCGGGGACTACGACTACAGAAACTGGTGCCCATCGAGCGCCGTGGCCCACGCGCTGGGCTGCAGCCACGCCTATGCCTTTGAAGTCAGGAACGGCTGCGCCGGCGGCAACCTGGCGTGCAACATCGCCGGCGGGTTGATGGACCGCGACGCCTCCATCAACAACGCGCTGGTGATCTGCGCAGACACCCTCAGCCGGATCGTGTCCACCAAGCTCGAAGAGTGCCACCCGCTGCTGTACTTCGGAGATGGCGCTGCGGCTGTCGTGCTCAAGCGCGACCACCCGCGCTACCGGTTCCTGAGCTTTGCCGAGCACACCGACGGCGCGCTGGGTGACCTGCTGAAAATCGAGGCCGGTGGCACGCGGTTGCCGATCACGCCTGATTTCAACGACTGGGACAAGTGCTACGCCAAGGTCGACCCCGAGAAATTTGCGGATCTGATCAACCGGGTTTATCTCAAGGAGTATGTCGACGTCATCAAGCTCGCGGTCAGCCGCTCCGGGCATGAGATGAAGGACATGGACTACATCTTGATGAACCAGGTCAAGAACTCATTGCGTGCCCACATCCTCGAAGGCATCGACATGCCGCAGGATCACACCTACGTGTCCCTGATCGAATTCGGCCACATCGGCCCGGCAGATTCCCTGTTCACCATGGCCATGGCCCACCGCGAGGGGCTGCTGCCCGAGGGCAATCTGGCCATCCTGGCCACCAGCGGCATGGGGTTTTCGTGGGCGGCGAGCATCATCAGGTGTTGATTGGGCCACGGCGCGGCGGGTGGCCGCCACCTCAAGCGCGAGCTACGCCTGTTTCGCAGCAGATCAGGCCGTCTGAGGCCTGCACGCTGCTATAGTCCCGCCTCTCGTGGCCTGGTAGCTCAGTTGGTAGAGCAGCGGATTGAAAATCCGCGTGTCGGTGGTTCGATTCCGCCCCAGGCCACCAAGAATTGGAAGGGATCAGCTTTAACGGGCTGGTCCCTTTTCTCTTGGTGCGTGGCAATGTGCGCTGTTTGGCGCGCCGAATGGCCCGGTTGAAACCTCGCGGTTTTGCCCCGCCCAAAGCGGCGCGAGGCGCCGCCCTTTCGGGTGGCGCCTCGCGGGCCGGGGTCAGCCGGGGGTTACTTCGAGAACGAGGCCTTGACCTTGGTGTCGGCGTTCATCGTCACCTTGCAGCCGTTCGGGTCGAGCCCGGTGCAAGCACCGCTCCAGCCCTGGAACGTCAGCCCTGGAGGAGGCATTGCGCTCAGCGACACGGCGGCACCCGAGGTGTACTTGGCCGAGCAAGTGGCTCCGCAGTTGATGCCCGACGGCGTGCTGGTCACGGTGCCGGCATTGGCCAGGGTGACCGACAGCGTGAAGCTCGTGCCGCCTGCGGCGACGCCACCGGCACCACCACCGCCGCCGCCACCACCACCACCACCACCACCAGCCACGGGCGCCGCGAACGTGGCGGTGACTGCCGACGCGGCGTTCATCGTCACCGTGCAGGTCAGGGCGTTGCCGAGGCACGCGCCGCTCCAGCCGGTGAAGGTGTTGCCCGAGTTGGCCTTGGCCGTGAGCGTCACGGTGGTGCCGGGGTTGTAGACGCCGTAGCACTTGCTGCCGCAGGCGATCACCTTGTCGCTGGACGACACACTGCCACCGCCGCCGATGGTGACGGCCAGCGCATTGACGTCGATGTTGGCGGCCACGTTTTGCGCGCCGATCGCGTTGCCCAGTTCGCCGGCACCGGGTGCGGTGCAGGTGAGGTCGGCGCACAGGGCTTCATGGGTGAGCGGGTCGTAGACACCGGCGTACTCATAGAACTCGTAGCGGCGCACCACCGCGTGGTTGCCGTTGCCGGCATTGCCCTGGTTGACCAGCTTGCCGCGCCGGCGCTGGTTGCTGCCAGGAGGATCGCGCTGCAGCAGCGACCAGCCGACCTCCACTTGCGCGGCCGCCTCGGGCACGATGGCGTGGTTGTCGCCCATGAGCTGAATGAGGTCGACCTTGGCTTGCTGCTCGGTCTTGTAGACCTTGACCCACTGCGCCTCGCCGTAGAGCGCTGGCGGTGCAGGCGGTGCTTGCACCTCGGCCACCACCACCGGTGGCAGCGCCGGGTTGGCTGGCGGCACCACGGTCCATACGGGCGCCGGGATGTTGACGTAGGTCGAGTTGCCAACCAGCGTGCCGGGGTTGGCCTGGTCGCGCACCAGCCAACGGTAGGTGATGGACGTCGGATTGGCGCCGCTCGTGCTGATGCCGAAGTGCTCGCAGCCAGCCGTGGCGTAGGTGGTCGGCATGCCCATCGTCCAGCACGATTCGCCGGGCACCGTGGTCAACGACAGCGGCACGGGGGTGGACGTGGACCAGGTTCCGCTCGCCGGCTGGTAGGTGGCAGCCCAGCGCACGATCACGCCGCCCGGAAAGTCGGTGGCCGTACCGACGCCGTAGCGGATCACGCTGGCGTCAAAGTTGGACGGAAAGATGCGCGTGAGGTCTTTCGAGCTCACCCCGCGAACTTCCATCTCGAAGCCGTAGGTCGGCGCGCCGGTGTTGTTGAGCACGTCGAAGTTCTGGTAGTTGCCGGCCATCACGATGGATTGCGCCTGAGCTGCGCCGCTGGCGGCGATCAGACACAGCGCTGCCAGCACCCAGCGGGCACCAGCGGTTCGTGGCGGCACGGCAGCACGAAGGCTGGTCGAGGGACATGTCATGGTTCTCTCCTGATGCGGGCGGGGTGAATCGGGGAACGCCGATGTGCCGGCGTGTACCCGACTGAGCGCACAGGCCGTGCCAGCGCGCGGCCATGTTCTTTAATGCGCCCAAGTGATTGATTTGCATAGGTTTTTTGTTTGATGGGGCAAAGTTCCAGCCATGGCGGATGGGGCAACTCCCCCGCGCTGGGTCAAATGCCCCACAACTTTCGGGGCGCATGACCCAGCACCGCCTCACGGACCCGGTCCGGGTGGACACTGGCGGCCCTTTGAACCTTCACGCGCCCGGCCACTCCCCAGGTCACCGTCAATGAGTCAGTCACCCGCCACCGATCAGCAACTCCACGCCCGTGTCTGGCAGGAGCTGCAGTGCGCCTCCCGGGACCGCCTGCACGAATGGCGCACTCCGGTGCTCGCCACGTCGGGACTGGGCGGGGGCGTGGACGCGAGAACCGTGGTGCTGCGCGGCACCGATGGCGACGCGCAAACGTTGACCTTCTGCACAGACAGGCGCAGCCCGAAAGTGGCCCAGTTGCGCGCCGCCCCCTTGGCCAGTCTGGTGTTCTGGAGCCGGCAACTGAGCTGGCAGTTGCGTGTGCAGGCAGTCTTCAGCGTGCAAGTCAGCGGTCCGCAGGTGGACGCCGCATGGCTGGCGGTCTCGACTTCGGCCACAGCCGCCGCCGACTACCTCGGTGTCGATGCGCCCGGCGCGCTGCTCGCCGAGGGGCGCACGGCGCCGGGTGATCGGCACCACCTGGCCATCCTGACGGCCCGTGTTCAATCGATGGACTGGCTGGAGCTGTCACCTGAAGGGCACCGCCGTGGGCTGGTGTCGGGCTCGGGCGTGGACTGGCTGGTGCCCTGAACCCCGTGGGTGGTCCGGTACATTCAGCACTGGTCCTGACCCTTCGCCTGCAACCCGCCCCGGCGATGAACTGAGGCTCACCAGACACCTTCCATGGCGAACGAGCCGAGCCACACCGCGCCGCAGGGCACGCCCCAGACCGCCCTAGCCTCCTGGCGGGAGCGGTTCGGCGCATGGTTGGTCTTTCTCGCGGCTTGGCTGAGCCTCGCGGCTTTCTTGGCGGCAGACTTTTACGGCGATCGCCAGACCATCGTCGCCGAGACGCGGGAGCGGCTGATCGATCAGGGCGATGTCGTCAGCGAGCACCTCTGCGAAGTGTTCCAGTCTGCCAGTGATGGGTTGGCGGCCGTGCGAGCCGAGTTGGCATTGCGCGGGGGTGAGCCAGTTTCGCTGAATCGTCTGCTGGACTCTCATGCGCAGTCGATGACCGGTGTTCGTTCGATTTCGCTGGTCGATGCGCGCGGGACGGTGGTTGCCAGCAGCCGGGCGCAACTGGTCGGGACGAACTTCGCCGACTCGGAGCGCTACCGGACGATCAGCCGCAGCCCCGATCCGGACCTGCTTTACGTCTCTCGACCGTTCGTCACCCCGCTCAAGGTCTACACGATCAGCCTGGCGCGTGCGGTGGTTGACTCGCGCGGCCGCTTCAGTGGGTACATCCTCGCCGTCCTTGAGCCTCGGTCGTTCGAGTCCTTGGTGAAGGCTGCCGCATGGGCCCCAGGCGTGTCGGTCAGCCTGACCCACCAGGACGGTGGGACCTTCGTCTCGTACCCAAGCCCAAGCGCTGCTGCCGGTGCGGACCAGGTAGCTGTGGCGGCAACTTTCGTTGCGGGCCACGTCAAGAGCGGTCGAGTGGACAGTTTTTATTCGGGCCGCCTGGCTGGGCTGGGTGAGACATGGGTAGCTTTGCGTTCGATCCGGCTCCCGGTGGGCGCACTTGACAAGCCGCTCGTCGTGATCGTGAGCCGATCCGAGTCCGACGTGTTTTCGGTCTGGCGGGACCAGGCCTTCGACAAGCTGGTGCTGTTCGCGTTGCTGACCCTGGCAGGTGCGGTGTGGATCGGCGCTCACCAGCGACGACTGCGGGTGGACGCGCTGCTCAAGCAGGAGCAGGAACTTGGCGAGGCGCAGGTCGAGGCCCACGCCGACCTGCGCGCCACGCAATCGCGCTGGGACGTGGCCCTCGAGGGCAGCCAGCTCGGCGTGTGGGACTGGAACATCAAGGACGGCACGGCGCTGCTGTCTGCGCGTTACATGGCGATCCTCGGCGAGGACGAGCGCGATCAGGTCGTGCCCGCGGCGCTCGTGCTGGATCGCATGCACCCTGACGATGCGGCCCGAGTGCGCGACGGGCATCGACAGCACTTCGCAGGCACGACCCCGCGCTACACCGCCGACTACCGGGTGCGCCACAAGAGCGGAGACTACGTGTGGGTGCGCTCGGGTGGACTGGTGGCTGAACGCGCGCCCGACGGCACGGCCATCCGGATGATCGGCACCCTCGTCGACATAACGCGCGAGCGTTTGTTGCAGAACCGGGTCATCGAGCTCAACGCCACCCTGGAGACCCAGGTTCGTGAACGCACGCGCCACCTGAGCGAGGCGAAGGCCCGACTGGTGCTGGCCACCGACGCCGCGGCCACGGCCATCTGGGCCTGGAAGTTCAACAGCGGCGAGTTGTTCTGGGACGACCGCATGTGCGATTGGTACGCCGTACCGCCCGAGATGCGCGAGAGCAACGCCTACTACGACCTGTGGTGCGCCCGACTGCACCCCGATGACCTGTCGCGGGTCGAGGCCAGCCTGGCTCAGGCGGTGAAGGACTCTGCGGGGTGGCGAGAGGAGTTTCGAGTGCTGGTGCCCGAACACCCCACCCGGTACATCGAGGCCCACGCCGTCATCGAGCACGACGCCGACGGTCAGGCCATCGGCATGGTGGGCATCAACCGCGACGTGACGGCCCAGCGTGAGCTTGAGGCGACGCTCGGCCACAACCGCGACTTGCTGGACCTGGCGCTGACCGGCGCCGGCATGGCCACCTGGGATTGGCATGTGCCCAGCGGTGCGCTGAACTTCAGCCCCGGCTGGGACGAAATTCAGGGTTGCACGGCCGCTGAGGTGGCGCCGCTTCTGACAAGCTGGATGTTGCGAGTCCATCCGCAAGACCGGCCTGTGGTGCGCCGCGCGCTGATGCGGCACCTGCGCGGCGAGACGCGAAGCTACTCATCCGAGCACCGGGTACTGCACAGGGAAGGCCACTGGGTGTGGGTCAAGGGCCGTGGGCGGGTGGTCGAACGCTCTGCGAACGGCGCGCCGGTTCGCGCGATGGGCGTGGCCTCCAACATCGCCGCACGCAAGGCAGCCGAGCGCCAGCTGATCGAGGCCAAGCAGCTCGCCGAGGACGCCAATCAGGCCAAGAGCGAGTTCCTGGCCAACATGAGCCATGAGATCCGCACGCCGCTCAACGCGATGATCGGTCTGACCGATGCGCTGCAGGAGTCCGAGCTGACGGCGCAGCAGCGCAGCCACCTCGACCGCATCCAGACCTCGGGCCAGGTGCTGATGGGGATCTTGAACAACGTGCTCGACCACTCCAAGATCGATGCGGGCCAGGTCCTCATC
Source organism: Burkholderiales bacterium (assembly GCA_947452135.1). Taxonomy (GTDB): domain Bacteria; phylum Pseudomonadota; class Gammaproteobacteria; order Burkholderiales; family Burkholderiaceae_C; genus PBB1. The sequence goes on along the minus strand of CANGBT010000074.1, from coordinate 5,109 downwards.
GAGCAAGCACCGGTGAACATCGCTGAGCTGCTGCGCGGCAGCAAGGACCTGTTTGATGCCGTGGCAGCCCACAGGCACGTCGCCCTGGTTGCCGATGCGGCGGCCGACGTGCCGCGTTTCCTGATGTGCGATGCGTTGCGGCTGCAGCAGGTCATCAACAACCTGCTGGGCAATGCCTTGAAGTTCACCCACGCCGGCAGCGTGAGGCTTCGCGCGGCGTGCGAGTCCCGAAACCTGCACACGGTGGACCTGAAGATCACCGTGCAAGACACCGGCATCGGTCTGGCGCCGGCGCAGACCGCGCGCCTGTTCGAGCCGTTTCAGCAGGCCGACAACTCCACGACGCGCCGCTACGGTGGCACCGGATTGGGCCTGAGCATCAGCCGCAAGCTCGTCGAGGCGATGGGCGGGCGCATCGGTGTGAACAGCGAAGTCGGCAAGGGCAGCACCTTCTGGTTCACGGTTCGCTTGGCAGTGGCGCGTGCCGACCAGCTGCGCGCGTTGCCCGCGGCGCAGGCGTTGCCGACCGAGCCGGACCGTGCAGACTCGTTGGGCGTGCGCGCCACGCGCGCGTCACCCGGAGATGTGACGGCGCTGCAACCACTGGTGAACGAGCTCATGGAACAACTCAAGGCCGGGCGTGTTCGTGCCAGCGAGTGCAGCGCCGAGATCGAGTCGTTGTTGTCCGGCACCTCTGCCGCAGACCATTACGCCGGAGTGGCCGGCGCGGTCGCGGCCTTCGATTTCCCGGCAGCGCGCCAGCGGCTGGACAAGTTTCTCGAGCGATATCAAAAGGACTGGGCATGAGCACGAGCCAGACTTCCCGCGCGACGATCCTGATCGTCGACGACGAGCCATCGAACATTGCCACGCTGGTGGCATTGCTGGGCGGGGCTTACGAACTGAGCGTGGCGACTTCCGGGCCGCAGGCGCTGGAGCTGCTGGCCGGCGACAAGCCCGACCTGATCCTGCTCGACGTGATGATGCCCGGCATGGACGGCTACGCGGTGTGCGCCGCGCTCAAGCAAGGTGCGCTGACGCGCGACATCCCGGTGATCTTCGTGACGGCCGACACCTCGCCTGCCAGCGAGACGCTGGCGCTGGCCGGTGGGGCCGTGGACTTTGTCCACAAGCCGGTCAACAAGGAGGTGCTGCGCGCGCGCATCCGGCTGCACCTCGAGCTCAAGAGCCACCGCGATCACCTCGAAGAGCGCGTCCACCAGCGCACGGTCGAGCTGGCGAAGGCCACCGACGAGGCGCGAGCGGCCGATCGCGCCAAGACCGCTTTTCTCGGCAAGGTGGGCCATGAGTTGCGCACGCCGATGAACCACGTCATGGGCTTCACGTTCCTGCTGGGGCGGGAGGCTCTGGGTGCGCGCGCGCAGGAGTTGCTGGCGGGCGTGAAGACGGCGCAGGACCACTTGCTGCGGCGCATCGAGGTAGTGACGGACTTCGCGGCAACGCAAGCCGGCACCCTCGGGGTCGAGGTGATCGACTTGAACCTGCTGCGTCTGGTCGAGCGTGTCGAGCACGAATTTGCCGACGAGATGCGCGCCAAGGGGTTGCGGCTGCGACGCGAACTGGCTCACGAACTGCCGCCCGACCTGAGAGGCGACCCGTTGCGGTTGCACCAGGTGCTCAGCGCGTTGGTGTCCAACGCGGTCAAGTTTTCCGGCGAGCAGGCCGGGCACATCACCTTGCGGGTATTGCAGGCCGCCAGCCATCCGGGCGCTGTCACGCTGCGCTTCGAGGTGCAGGATCAGGGCATCGGCCTGACCGCGGAGTACCAGACGCGGCTGTATCAGGCCTTCGAGCAGGCAGACAACTCCTCGACCCGTGCCTTCGACGGCCTCGGGCTCGAGCTGGCGCTGGCGCAGCGCACCGTGGCCTTGATGGGCGGCGAACTCGGATTCGACACGGTGGAGGGTCAGGGCAGCACGTTCTGGTTCACCCTGCGCATGCCGATTGGCCAGCCGGTGGCCGTGTCATCGCCGGCACCCGCCGATGACGCCGGGCGCATCGATGGCTTCGTGACCTACCTGGGACACTTGCTGGACGATGGCGACTCGCGTGCAAGAGACGTCTGGCAAGGCCTGTCGGCCGTCTTTGCCCCGGTGATGGGCGAGCGCATGCGCGACATGCAAGCCGCGCTCGACGCCTTTGATTTCGCTCTGGCGCGTCGCGTGCTGGATCAGGCCGTGGCCCAGCGCCCCCGGGCGCTCTGAGCCACAGGCGGGGCGGGGGCGCGGCGGCCACCCGGGTCGGCGCTCAAGTGGCGGCCCGGGCTGCCGAAAACGGGAAGACGCGGCTGCGAACGGGCCGTGCTTTCCCCCATGAAACCTGCTCAAACACACGAAACCATCGAGGTCGCCGCGCTCACGGTCGGCATGCTCATCCACCTGGACGGTGGATGGATGTCGCATCCGTTTCCGCGCTCGAGCTTCAAGATCTCAAGTGCCGATCAGATCGCCACGCTGCGATCGCTGGGTCTGGAGCGGGTGCGTTGGAGTCCTGAAGAGGCCGAGCCGAGCGCGACGAAGGAAGCGCCTGCGGCAGCGCCTTTGGTGGAGCGCCGCGGTTCTGTGGCCGATCGCCGCCGGCGTCTGGCGCCTGCGTCTGAGTCCGCACCCAGCCAGTTGCTCACGGCCAGCGAGCGGCAGTTCGGCGAGGCGGCCAAAGCTTCCAAGAAGGTCTTTGACCGAGTGGTCGAGCATCCGGCCGAGGCGCGTGCGGCCGCCCAGGCGCTGACGCGCCAGCTGGTCGACAAGATGGCCGGCACCGAAGACATGTGCATCCAGCTGCTCAGCGAGGGCACCGGCGACCGCGTGTGCGCTCATGCGGTCAACGTCAGCGTGATCTCTTTGCTGATGGGCCGCTCGTTCGGACTGGGCGAGACCGACATGCTCGACCTCGGGATGGGCTCCTTGCTGCACGACGTGGGCAAGGCCGAGATTCCCGAGCGCTACCGGCACCGTGAAGATCACTTCAACATGGCCGAGCGCCGGCTCTACGAAAACCATGTGGCTGCCGGCATGGGGCATGCGCAGCGCATGGAGCTGAGCACCGGCGCATCGCTGATCCTTGAGCAGCACCACGAATACAGCGACGGCAGCGGCTTTCCGCAGGGACTGAGCACCGACCGCACGTCCACGCTGGCGCGCATCGTGTCGCTGGTCAATGCCTACGACAACCTGTGCAATCCGGCCAACCCGGGCAAGGCCGTCACGCCGCACGAGGCGGTGGCGCATCTGTTCACGCAAAACCACAAGCAGTTCGACACCGCCATCCTCGGCGCGTTCATCAAGATGATGGGCGTGTATCCGGCAGGCTCGGTGGTGCAGCTCACCGATGACCGGTATGCGCTGGTGGTGGGCGTCATCTCGTCGCGCACCCTCAGGCCGCGCGTGCTGGTGCACGACCCCCGTGTGCCGCGCGACGAGGCCGCCATCCTGGACCTGCAGACGGTCAGCGGTCTGGGCATTCGACGCAGCCTGAAGCCGTCTTCGCTGCCCGAAGCGGTGCTCAGCTACCTGTCTCCGCGCACCCGGTTGAACTATTTCTTCGAGCCCGCCGGCGAGACGAGGTCGCCAGCGTGAGAGTTCTGCGCAGCCATCCGGAGTCTGCAGCCGTGCTGGCACCGGCAGCTGCGCGACGGGTTCTTGCCGCGACACTGCCCAAGCCGGCACTGCGTGATCGGCTGAGCGACCACCTGCTGCGCCCGGCGCGCTCGCTGATCGAAGGGCTGCTCGATGCGGTGCTGCTGGTCGACCCCGACACGCTGAACATCGTTGCGGCCAATGCGCCTGCCGGTGCCTTGCTGGGCGTGGAGCCTGGTGCGCTGTGCGCGAAAAAGGCCATGGACCTGGCCGCCACGCCCGAAGACATGGTCTTCTGGCAGGAGGCCGCGCTGGGCGTGTGCGATGGCGTCGATTCCCAGACCTGGGTGCAGCGAGCCGACGGCAAGCTGGTGGCCGTGCGCCGTCGCATCACTCACATGAAGCTGGCAGTCGAGGCCTCGCTCTTCATGGTGGTGATGCACGACCGCAGCCAGGAGCTGCACACCGAAACCGAACTGGCGGATCGCATCTCCGAGCTGACGGCCACGCTCGAGTCCACCCACGACGGCATCCTGGTGACCGACACGGGCGGCGCCATCCGCAATTTCAACAGCCGCTTTGCAGCGCTGTGGGCGGTGCCCGAGAGCCTGCTGGCGCAGCGCGACGACGTGGCGATCCTCGGCTGGATGCTGCAGTCGGTGTCCGAGCCGGCGGCCTACGTGCGGCGCCTGTGCGCCATCGACGCCGCACCACAGAAAAAGTCCACCGACACCATCACCCTGACCGATGGCCGCGTGCTCGAGCGCATGGCGCTGCCGCAACTCAGCCGCGGGCAGGTCATCGGCCGCGTGTATTCGTTCCGCGACATCAGCGAGCGCATCGAGGCCAACCGGCGCATCGAACTGCTCTCGCACACCGACGCACTCACCGGGTTGCCCAACCGTCGCGCGCTGCTCGATCGCGTCGAGTACGCACTGGCGCTGTCGCAGCGCGACGGCACGGCTTTCGCCTTGCTGGTGCTCAACCTCGACCGCTTCAAGCACATCAACGACACCCTGGGCCGCGGCCTGGGCGACCGGGTGCTGACCGATGTGGCCGACCGGCTGCTGACCACGATGCGCCAGATCGACACCGTGAGCCGCATTGGCGCCGACGAGTTCGTGCTGCTGGTGCATCAGGCAGACGCCGCTGGCGCCGAATGCAGCGCACGCCGCGTGCTCGAGGTGATGCAGCGTTCCTTCCTGCTTGATGACCTGAGCTTCACGGTGACGTGCAGCATGGGCATTGCGCTGTACCCCGGTGACGGCAACAGCGCTGACGAATTGCTGCAGATGGCCGATGCAGCCATGCACGAAGCCAAGGACAGCGGCGGCGCCGGGTTCCGTTTCCATCAGGGGCGCGGCGACTCGAGTTCCAAGCTGCGCAGCCGCATGAAGCTCGATCACGCCATGCGCCAGGCGCTGGCGTCGGGGCGCTTCAGGCTCAACTACCAGCCGCAGGTCGATCTGTACAGCGGCGAGATCGTGGGCGCCGAGGCGCTGATCCGCTGGCG
>CANGBT010000073.1 GCA_947452135.1 Burkholderiales bacterium | reverse complement strand
TTGGCGAGGTTGTTCGAGATGGCGTCCAGCTGGGTTTGCTGGGCTTCCATGCCGGTCTTCGAAATCCACAGGGAGCGCATCATGGCGGTAGTCCTTGTTCAGAAAATCAGTTGAGCGTGAGCAGCTGCGCAGCTGCCTTCTCGTTGGCCTCGGCGGTCTGCATCATCTTGATCTGGGCTTCGAACTGGCGCGCCGCAGAGATCATGGCGACCATCGTCTCGACCGGGCTCACGTTGGATCCCTCGAGCGCGCCGTCTTGCACGCGGGCCGTGGCATCGGCCGGCAAGTCCCCGCCGGCCGAACGAAACAGTCCGTCGTCGCCGCGGTCCATCGGTGTCTCGGGCGTCACCAGCTTGAGCCGGCCCACCGGCGTGGGCTTGGTGTTGCCGGTGCGCGCGCTGACAGTGCCGTCGGTGCCGATGCTCACCTCGCTGTTGGGCGGCACCTGGATCGGACCGCCGTCACCCAGCACCGTGATGCCACCGCGCGTGATCAGCGTGCCGTCGGACGACACATCGAGTGCACCGCCACGGGTGTAGGCCTCGGTGCCGTCGGCGCCCTGCACGGCCAGCCACGCGTTGCCCTTCATCGCCACATCGAGGTTGCGACCGGTGGCCGACACGGTACCCGGCGTGGCGTCGTAGCCAGGCGTCGATTCGAGCGTGTAGACGCGCGAGGCCGCACCGCTGCCTTGCACCGGCACGGCGCGAAACGCCTGCAGCTCGGCGCGAAAGCCGGTGGTCGACACATTCGCCAGGTTGTGCGCGAGGGTCTCCTGGCGCTGCATCGTGGCCTTGGCGCCCGACATCGACAGGTAAATCATGCGGTCCATGGGTGACTCCTCGTGGGCTCAACTCAGGCGGGGTTGAAGTGCGCTTAGCGCAGGTTCACCAGGGTCTGAAGCACCTGGTCTTGCGTCTTGATGGTCTGCGAATTGGCCTGGTACAGGCGCTGCGCGGTGATCATGTTGACCAGCTCGCCGGTCAGGTCGACGTTCGACTCTTCCAGCGCGCCGGCCGTCACCGAACCCAGCACGCCGCTGCCCGGATTGCCCATGCGCGTGGGGTCGCCCGAGGCGTAGCTGCTCTTCCACAGATTGCCGCCCAGCGGCTGCAGGCCCTGCAGGTTGGCGAAGTCGGTCAGTTGCAGCTGCGACATGTTGGTCGAGCGCCCGTTGGAGTAGGTCGCCTTGATCACGCCGGTGTCGTCGAAGCCGATGCCGGTGAGTTCGCCCGAGGTGTAGCCGTCCTGCTTGAGCTGCGACACGCTGAACCCGGCAGCGTACTGGCTGGTGCCGGTGAAATTGATCGGCAGCTGCGCGAACAACGTGCTGGTGCCATCGCGCGGATCGATGATGTCCGAGTTGAAGGTGGCTGGTGAGGTCATCACGCCATCGGTGCTGAACGACATCGTGGTCAGCTTGTTGGGCGCGGTGGCAGCACCGGCTGTGCCCATCCAGTCCTGACCATCGATCGATCCGTAGACATCCCAGCTGTCGGTGCCCGACTTGCGGAAGTAGTAGTCCATCGTCAGACCCGCGCCCTGACCGTCGTACAGGGTCTGCGAGGTCGAATAGTTGTAGCTGTCGGGCTTGGTGAAATCCATCGCCACGGCAGGGGTGGCCTTGCGCGCGTCGAGGTTGAGTGACAGCTGCACGCCTTGCAGCGCAGTGGTTCCGCCCTGGCCGGTTTTCACGGGAGCGCCGAGGCCGCTTTGCAGCTGGATCGGCACCGCATCGCCCACGCCACCACCGGCGGCGTCGTCCCACTTCTGGGCCAGCAGCTTGAGCCCCTGGCCGTTGACCACGAAACCGTCGCGGTTCAGCTTGAACTGACCGTTGCGGCTGTAGACCGTCTCACCGGTGTTGGCTTGCAACTGAAAGAAGCCGCGGCCGTTGATCGCGATGTCGAGCGGGTTTTCGGTGGTCGTGACGTTGCCCTGGTTGAACTGCTGCGAGATCGACGAGATGCTCACACCGATGCCGGCAGCGCCGCCCGAAGTGCCATTGAGCGCACCCGCGTAGAGATCGGCGAATTCGGCGCGCGAAGTCTTGGCGCCGAAGGTGTTGGCGTTGGCGATGTTGTTGCCGATCACCTCGAGGTTTTTGCTCGTGGCGTTCAATCCGGAAAGACCTTGTTGGAAGCTCATGATGTGTCCTGGGAGGTGAGGGGTCGAAGGTTGTAGGGGGTCAGTTCACTGCGCGAACGGTGCTGTAGGGCACCAGGCCGCCGTTTTGCAGCTCGAGGTTGAGCGCGTTGCCGGTCGTGGTGATGGCGTTCACGTGATCGCGCATCAAGGTGGTGGGCGAGCTGCTCGTGCTGCCGCTGGTGGCGGTCACACGGAAGGTCAGGCCGCTGTCGTTGGTGGCGGTGGACGTGGGCCAGTCGAAGCCTTGCATGCCGCTGCCCTGCGCGCCCAGATTCAGCGTGTCGATGACATGGCCCGATGGGGACAGCACCTCGACCTTGACGTTGTCGGCCGGTCCGCTGAGTTCGAAACCGCCCTGACCCACGCCGTTGGCGATGTCGAGCACATTGCCGGGTACCACCACGTCGCGGCCCACGAGCGAAGCGCCTTGCAGTGCTTGCATCTGCGCGAGCTGCCCGGACAAGCCGCCCACCGACGTGTTGAGCTTGTCGATGCCGGTGACGGTGTTGATCTGCGCGATCTGCGTGGTCAGTTGCGCGTTGTCCATCGGGCTGAGCGGATCCTGGTTCTGCATCTGCGTGACCAGCAGCTTCAGGAAGCGGTCCTGCGAACCGGCCGCCGAAGCGGTGTCGGTGGCCAGAGCTGACGCCGCGGGCGGGCTCTTGGAGGTGACGTTGAGGGTCGAGAAATCCATGGCGGTTCCCTAGGGTGTCGGGCTCAGTTGCCCATCTGCAAGGTCTTGAGCAGCAGCGACTTCGCCGTGTTCATGACTTCGACGTTGTTCTGGTACGAGCGCGACGCGGAGATCATGTTGACCATCTCCTCGACCGCGTTGACGTTGCTGTAGGTCACGTAGCCGTCGGCATCGGCCGAGGGGTGCTTGGGGTCGTGCACACGACGGCCCGGCGCCTGGTTCTCGCTGATCGTGCTGACGGTCACGCCCGCCGTGCCGGGGTTGTCGGCGCTCGCGCCCATCATCTGGGTCTGGAAGTTCACCTGCCGCGCCTTGTAGGCGCTGCCATCGGGGCCGGCCACGGTGTCGGCGTTGGCCAGGTTGGAGGCCACCACGTTGAGCCGCTGGCTTTGCGCGCTGATCGCGCTGCCCGCGACGTTGAAGATGTTCAACATGCTCATGGCTGCCCCTCAATTTGCAGTGTCTTCATGCTTGCCCCTTGATCGCTTCGAGCATCGTTTTCACGCCGCCGCTGATGAAGCCCAGCGTGGCCTCGTACTTGATGGCGTTGTCGGCGAAGCTGGCCCGCTCGCGATCCATGTCGACGGAGTTGTTGTCGAGGTTGGGCTGGCTGGCGGTGGAGTACAGCAGCCGCGTCTCGGCAGCGGCCATGGTGCTGCCCGAAAGATGTCCGGCCTGCGTGGTGCCCAGTCGGCCGGGAGTGGCAACACCTGCGGGCCGGTTCAGCCCGAGGCTGGAACCTTGCTGACCGGTGGCTTCACGCAAGGCCGCAGCGAAGTCCATGTCACGCGACTTGTAGCCCGGCGTGTCGGCATTGGCGATGTTGCTGGCCAGCAAACGCTGACGCTCCGACCTCAGGGTCAATGCCTGGGCCTGGAAGTCGAGGATGCTGGTGAGGTTGTTGATCATGGTGCGCTCCCAATGGGGCGGGTTTGCAGTCATTGTGGGCAGCGGCTCCCAATACATAAGCGAGAAGAGAGCCCTGAATGGGCGTCATTTCCGCGCTTCGAACGGCGTGCTCGCCACCTAGAGTGGAGGCATGAAATCCAGTCACGCCCCATCCCAGGACAGCCGGCCATCGCTGCCATGGCGCGCGGCGTGGTGCGCCTTGCTGGCGCTCACCTTCTTGTGTGCTGCGCCGCGTGTTCGCGCTCAGTCCGCCTCCGGTGCGATCGACGCCGCGCTGATCGGCCAGGTGCGCGATCTGGCCCTGATCGCATCGCAGCAGTCCCGCGTCTCAGGGCATCCGATGCCCCTGCGCTTTGACGTGACGGTTGGCGCACTTGATTCGCACTTGAAGCTGGCACCTTGCCAACGCATCGAGCCTTATTTGCCCACCGGTGTTCGCTTGTGGGGCAAGTCACGCATCGGACTGCGCTGCACACAAGGCGAACGCCCTTGGAATGTGTACCTGCCGATCACCGTGCACGTCTACGGTCAGGCCATCGTGGCCGCACAGCCTTTGGCGTTGGGCGCGACCCTGCAGGCCAGCGATCTGGCCTACGCGGAAGTCGACCTGGCAGAAGAAAACAGTCCCGTGGTCGTGTCCGAAGCCATGGCCGTCGGCCGGGCGCTGACGCGTTCGCTGACCGCCGGTCAAGGCGTGCGTCAGGCAGATCTGAAATCCAGGCAGTGGTTTGCCGCCGGCGACACCGTGAAGGTGCTCGCCACAGGCAACGGCTTCAGCGTGGCAGGCGTGGGCACGGCACTCAGCCCGGGTTTCGAGGGCCAAAGCGCCCGGGTGCGCACCGAGGGCGGACAGGTCGTCATCGGCATGCCGGTGGCAGCAAGACAACTCGAGGTGGCCTTGTGAACCGAGCCCCTCCGAGCACAAGCGCTCGCACCCCTGCGGGCGAGAGCCGGAAAAAGCCTAAAGTCGCCAGTGGTTCGGCCGAAAAAAACTTCATGTTGAAACGGCCGCTCACTCTGCCGCCTGTAGGGAGAACATCATGAAAATCGGAAATCCGGCTGACAAGCCCGTCGTGACGCCGGCCGCATCGCCGTCGTCAACTGCCGCAACCACCAACGCCGCATCCAGCGCGCCCGGTCAACCCGCCGAGGCCAGCGCCCAAGTTGCGCTGTCCAGCACAGCCACTTCGCTGCTGTCTGCGGGCGACGCCGAATTCAACGCCGGCAAGGTCGAAAGCGTCACGCAATCGATCGAACGCGGTGAATTCACCGTGAATGCTGGTGTGATCGCCGACAAATTGATCGCGAACGCGGCCGAGTTGTTGTCTGGCGGAGCATCCAGGGCCTGAGTTCCCTCAACGATCGACCACCCAACCGCAGACCCCATGAACCTGATGCTGTCGCAAAGTCCTTCGACCCCGACGCTGGCTGCAGAAATTGCCGACCCGGTGCTTGAGTCCACGCTCAGTGCGGTGGAAAGCCGTCTGTCTTCACTGGGAGAGGCGCTGCGCGCACGGGACCTGGAGTCCATCGACTTGCACTCGGGGGAGTTGCACCGGGCGCTGTCGAATGCGGTTGATCACTTTTCACGCGCGGCGCGCAGCGGACCGCTTCCGCCATCGTTGCGCCGGCGTCTCGTCGATGCCGGAGGCTCGGTAGCCGCTCAGCGCGAAAGTCTGGCGCGTGCAACCGCCGCGCTCGACCGCGCGATCGACGTGCTGTTGCCACGCGACGCACCGGTCATGTACGGCAGCTACGGCGCCGCCGAGCGTCTCGGTCGCGGCGGCTCGCTGCACGTCTGACCCCTCCTTTGCAGCACCCGCCATGGCGCGGGTGTTCGCCCTTCCTTCATACCGTCAACCTGCGCTGAGTCAAGCCGCAACCGCGCGGCTACAGCGGCTTTTGGTTGAACGTGTTGCACTGCTCCACGCTGCCGGCTTGCAGCCCGCGCTGAAACCAACGCACGCGCTGCGCACTGGTGCCATGTGTAAAGCTCTCGGGCACCACCGTTCCACGCGAGTGTCGCTGCAAGGTGTCGTCACCAATCTGGCTGGCCGCCTGCAGCGCTTCTTCCACATCGCCGCTCTCGAGCCAGCCCTTGCTTTTTTGAGAGTCATGGGCCCACACGCCGGCCAGGCAATCGGCCTGTAACTCGAGCCTCACGCTCAGCGCGTTTTGTTCGGCCGCGCTCACGCGGCCACGCATCGCGTCGACCTTGCCGCTGATCCCAAGCAGGTTTTGCACGTGGTGGCCGACCTCATGCGCGATCACGTAGGCCTGAGCAAAGTCGCCCGGCGCCCCCAGGCGCTGCGACAACGTGTCGAAAAAGCCGAGGTCGATGTAGACCTTGCGGTCGCCCGGGCAATAAAACGGCCCCATCGCGGCGTCGCCCTGGCCACAGGCGGTGGGCTCGCTGCCACGAAACAGCCGCAGCTTGGGATCCTGATAGGTGCGCCCGGCCTGCTTGAACTGCGCCGCCCAGACGTCTTCGGTGTCGGCCAGCACGGTCGAGACAAACGCTGCGGCACGGTCGTGCGCCGGCGGACGGGTGGCCGGCAATTGCTGCACGCTTGGCGCCGTGCCTCCGCCGTCCACGCCGCCAAGCACGCCCAGCACGGTCAGCGGGTTGATGCCGAAGATCCAGCCCGCCACCAGCGCGATCACGATCGACCCGAGGCCCAGTCCACGCCCGCCGCCGATCGGAAACCCGCGCCCGCCGCCGCCCGCTCGGGCGTCCTCGACGTTGTCACTTTGCCGGTTGCCTTCCCACTTCATCGCAACGCCTCCGCTTGTCGTGCCGCCCACCGGCTTGGCGATCGTAGCGGCCACAGCCCATGAAAAAAGCCGCCCTCAGGCGGCTTTTCCGTCGGTGCGGCGAGCGCTGAAAACTCAGGCCTTGCGGCGCCGGGCCATCCAGCCCACCAAGCCCAAGCCAGCCAGCATCAGGGCATAGGTCTCGGGTTCGGGGATCGGGGCGGTGGGAGCGAAGGAGCCACCGAAGGCCCACTGATCATCACCGCTAGCAATCGCCGCATTCAAGTCAGCGATCGCATACGACGAAAGCTGGATCGTTTGATATGCGTAGCCCTCTGTTCCCTGATACGCGAACGAACCGTAAAGGTTGCCGGAGCCCAAATCGTCGTAGATGCCGATGCCCGTGGCACCGGCAGGACTGTCCTGTGGCAGCACGTCGATAGCGCCCAAGTAGTCCCACACCTTGAAGGTGCCTGCGCTGGACACGTAAAACGAGTTCAGCGTGAGCGTCAGCGATGTGACCGTTGTGGCGGGGGTGAACCCAGTGAGGTCGACGACGAACCAGTCGTTGTACGCGCCAGGTTCATCTTCCAGAGCGCATGCACTGCAGACGCCCACGAGGTAGTCAGCGTAGCCAGGACGAGGGTCCACGACGTGAAGCCCCGTATCGCCGTACCAGCCGGCATTGACGATGGCCGTGTTGATGCTGCCGTTGATGGTCAGCTTGTTGGAAACCACCGAGTTATTGCTGTCGCCGAACAGCACACCGTCAATTGCATGCGCGTTACCAACCAGCGCAAAGCAGGCCGCGATGAGTGAAAGTGAACGTTTCATGGCATTGGCTCCGATCTCATGACCAAGGCATGGATGCTAGCCCTCGCCACCCCCGCAGGACACCCCCCTGTTCAGGGGGTATTCGCACCAGTGGCCGCCAAAAACGACAACCACGTCACAAAACCGGCCCCTCAGGTCTTGGGCAGGGTGACGCCCTTTTGGCCCTGGTACTTGCCGCCGCGGTCCTTGTAGCTGGTCTCGCAGACCTCGTCGCTCTCGAAGAACAGCACCTGCGCGCAGCCTTCGCCGGCGTAGATCTTGGCCGGCAGCGGCGTGGTGTTGCTGAATTCGAGCGTGACGTAGCCCTCCCATTCGGGCTCGAAGGGCGTGACGTTGACGATGATCCCGCAGCGAGCGTAGGTGCTCTTGCCCAGGCAGATGGTGAGCACGTTGCGCGGGATGCGGAAGTACTCGACCGTGCGTGCCAGCGCGAAGCTGTTGGGCGGGATGACGCACACGTCACCTTCGATATCGACAAAACTTTTCTCGTCAAAGTTCTTCGGGTCGACCACCGTGCTGTAGATGTTGGTGAACACCTTGAATTCGCGCGCGCAGCGGATGTCGTAGCCGTAGCTCGAAGTGCCGTAGCTGACGATCTTCTGCCCGTCGGCCGACTGGCGCACCTGGCCGGGCTCGAACGGCTCGATCATGCCGGTGGTCTCGGCCATGTGGCGGATCCACTTGTCGCTCTTGATGCTCATGGGCTGGGCCTCAGGTGTCGTTGGAGATGGTGATGGTCGGGAACTTCGACGAGAAGTCGCGGGTGCGCTGCGCGATCTTGACCGCCACCTGGCGCGCCACGGCCTTGTACAGGCCGGCGATCTCGCCATCAGGATGGCTCACCACGCTGGGCTGGCCGCTGTCGGCCTGCACGCGGATGCTCAGATTGAGCGGCAGCGCGCCGAGGTAGTCGGTCTTGTACTGCTCGGCCAGGCGCTTGCCGCCATCGGCGCCAAAGATGTGCTCGGCGTGGCCGCACTGCTCGCACACGTGCACGGCCATGTTCTCGACAATGCCCAGTATCGGCACGCCGACCTTCTCGAACATGCGGATGCCCTTCTTGGCGTCGAGCAGCGCAATGTCCTGGGGCGTCGTCACGATCACCGCGCCGGTCAGCGGCACTCGCTGCGACAGCGTGAGCTGGATGTCGCCGGTGCCCGGGGGCATGTCGACGATCAGGTAATCGAGGTCGCCCCAGTTCGTCTGGCGCAGCAACTGCTCGAGCGCCTGCGTGGCCATCGGGCCGCGCCAGATCATCGGGTTGTCGGCCTCGACCAGAAAGCCGATCGACATGACCTCGACGCCGTGGTTGCGCATGGGCTCCATGGTCTTGCCGTCGTTTGATTCAGGCTTGCCCGACAGGCCCATCATCATCGGCTGGCTCGGGCCGTAGATGTCGGCGTCGAGGATGCCCACCGCCGCGCCTTCGGCGGCCAGCGCCAGCGCCAGGTTGGCCGCCGTGGTGCTCTTGCCCACGCCGCCCTTGCCAGAGGCCACGGCCACGATGTTCTTGACGTTGGGCAGCAACTGCACGCCGCGCTGCGCCGCGTGAGCGACGATCTTGCTGCTGATGTCCACGTGGACCGCGTCCACGCCCGCCACGCCGCGCGCAGCCATGGTCAGCGCCTCGCGCAGCAGCGCGAACTGGCTTCGGGCGGGATAGCCCAACTCCACATCGAACGACACCGAGCCGCCAGCGATGCGCAGGTTTTTCAGCTGCCTGGTGCTGACGAAATCGCTTCCGGTGTTCGGATCGATCACGGCCCTCAGGGCTTCGAGCAACGCGGATTCAGTGGCGGCCATGGGGGTTCCGGAAGGGTACAAACAAGGCACCACGAGAGTGTGAGAACGCACGCTCAACGCAGTGGCGGCGCAGTCTAGCGCAGGGGTCTTGGCCCTGCGGCCGGCGCGGTGGCGACGCCTAGAATCGAATGGAAACTGCGGCTCCCGCGCATCTCGGCGGCGAGCGCCAAACCCGAGTCCCACGCATGCCACGCCAGCTCTTCGTCACCACCGCCCTGCCCTACGCCAACGCGCCGTTCCACGTCGGGCACATGATGGAGTACATCCAGGCCGACATCTGGGTTCGCTTCCAGCGCATGCAGGGCCACGCGGTGCACTTCGTGGGGGCCGACGACGCCCACGGCGCGCCCATCATGATCGCCGCCGAAAAAGCCGGCAAGACGCCGCAGCAGTTCGTGGGCGAGATTGCCGCCGGGCGCAAGCAATACCTCGACGGCTTTCACATCGCCTTCGATCACTGGCACTCGACCGACTCGCCCGAGAACACCGAACTCGCGCACGACATCTACCGCGCCTTGCGCGACCGCGCCGACGGCTCGCTGATCACCACGCGCACCATCGAGCAGTTCTTCGACCCGGTGAAGTCGATGTTCCTGCCCGACCGCTACATCAAGGGCGAATGCCCGAAGTGCGGCGCCAAGGACCAATACGGCGACAGTTGCGAGGTGTGCAGCGCGGTCTACGCGCCCACTGATCTGACGAATCCGTACTCCACGCTGAGCGGCGCCACGCCGGTGATGAAGAGTTCCGAGCACTACTTCTTCAAGCTCAGCGACCCGCGCTGCGTGGCCTTCCTTGAGGAATGGACCGGCAGCAACCGGCTGCAAAGCGAAGTCGGCAACAAGATCCGCGAGTGGTTCGCCAAGGACGAAGACGGCGCCACGGGCCTGAGCGACTGGGACATCAGCCGCGACGCGCCGTACTTCGGCATCGAGATCCCCGACGCGCCGGGCAAGTACTTCTATGTGTGGCTTGACGCGCCGATCGGCTACCTCGCCTCGCTGAAGAATCACTTCGACAGCGGCGGCGCAGCCCGGCTGGGCGAGACGCGCAGCTTCGATGAGTACCTGGCCGACCCGGCGCTCGAGCAGGTGCATTTCATTGGCAAGGACATCACCTATTTCCACACGCTGTTCTGGCCGGCGATGCTGAAGTTCTCGGGCCGCAAGGTGCCTGACCGCGTCTACGCACACGGCTTCATCACGGTCAGTGGCGAGAAGATGAGCAAGAGCCGCGGCACCGGCATCTCGCCGCTGCGCTACCTCGAACTCGGCATGAACGCCGAATGGCTGCGCTACTACATCGCCACCAAGCTCAGCAGCCGCGTCGAGGACGTCGACTTCAACCCCGATGACTTTGTGGCGCGCGTCAACAGCGACCTGGTCGGCAAGTACATCAACATCGCCAGCCGCGCGGCGGGCTTTCTGAGCAAGCGCTTCGCCGGCCGGCTGTGCGCCGATGTGGGCGTCGAAGGCCGCGTGCTGCTCGACACCATGCGCGAAGCCCACTCCGACATCGAGCGGCTGTACGACGAGCGCGAATTCGGCAAGGCGCTGCGCGACATCATGCTGCTGGCCGACCGCGTCAACGAATACGTCGACCAGAACAAGCCCTGGGAGCTGGCCAAGAAAGAAGGCCAGGATGCGGTTTTGCACGATGTGTGCACCGTGTGCATCGAAGCCTTCCGGCTGCTCACGATCTACCTCAAGCCGGTGCTGCCGGCGCTGGCCGCGCAGGTCGAGGCCTTCCTGCGCATCGGCCCCATGGTGTCGGCCGATGCCCGCCGCGCGCTGGGCGCGCACACCATCGGCGATTACCAGCACCTGATGCAGCGCGTCGACGCGAAGCTGCTCGATGCGCTGTTCGAACCACCGGCCCCCGCCGTCGTCGAAACCCCGAAACCCGGGGGCGAGGACATCGCGCCGCTGATTGGCATCGAAGACTTCGTCAAGATCGACCTGCGCATCGCGAAGATCGTCAACTGCGAGCAGGTTGCCGGCTCCGACAAGCTGCTGCGCCTGACGCTCGACGTGGGCGAGTTCGACGCGGCGGGCGCACCGCGCCACCGCAACGTGTTCAGCGGCATCAAGAGCGCCTACCAGCCAGCTGATCTGATCGGCAAGCTCACGGTGGTGGTGGCCAATCTGGCGCCGCGCAAGATGAAGTTCGGCGTCAGCGAAGGCATGGTGCTCGCCGCCAGCCACGCCAACGAGAAAGAACACCCCGGCATCCATGTGCTCGAACCGTGGCCGGGTGCTGCGCCCGGCATGCGCGTGAGGTGAACACCCCATGAGCGACCGCAGCCCGCTCGAGTCGCCCCCCGGCAGCACGCCGGCGCGCTCGGACGGCCTGCACATCGAACTGGCGCGGTTTCGCCCGCGTCTGCTCGACAGCCTGAAAGGCTACGACCGCGCCCGCTTCATCACCGATGTGACGGCGGGCATGACGGTGGGCGTGATCGCGCTGCCGCTGGCCATGGCGTTTGCGATCGCCAGCGGCGTCAAGCCCGAGCAGGGGCTGCTGACTGCCATCCTGGGCGGCTTCCTGATTTCGGCGCTCGGCGGCTCGAACGTGCAGATCGGCGGGCCAGCCGGTGCGTTCATCGTCATCGTCTACGGCATCGTCGAGCGGTACGGCGTGGCCAACCTGCTGATCTCGACCATGCTCGCCGGCGTGCTGCTGCTGGCGATGGGCGCGCTCAAGCTCGGTGCGCTGGTGCGCTACGTGCCGGTGGCCATCGTCATCGGCTTCACCAACGGCATCGCGGTGCTGATCGCACTGTCGCAACTGAAGGATCTGCTCGGGCTGTCGATCGACAAGATGCCTTCGGATTTCTTCGGGCTGCTGCTCACGCTGGGTGGCCACCTTGGCAGCTTCAATCCGGTCGCGCTGGGGTTGGGCCTGCTGTGTCTGGGCGGGTTGTTTTGCTGGACGCGGCTGCTCAACACCCACGGCGTGCTGCCCTACCGCTTGCTGAAATCGCGCGCGCTGCGTCTGGCGGCACGGCTGCCCGGCTCGGTCGTCGCACTGGTCACCCTGAGCCTCGCAGTGGTGATCTTCGACCTGCCGGTGGAGACCATCGGCTCGCGCTTTGGCGGCATCCCGCAAAGCCTGCCGACGCTGGCGCTGCCGGCCTTCAGCTGGCTCAGCGTGCAGCAGTTGTTCATCCCGACGATGACCATCGCGATGCTCGGTGCGGTCGAATCGCTGCTGTGCGCGCGGGTGGCCGACAACATGACCGAGCTGCCACGCCACGACCCCAATCAGGAGCTGATGGCGCAAGGCGTGGCCAACCTGGTGGTACCGCTGTTTGGCGGGCTGCCGGCCACCGGCACCATCGCGCGCACCGTGACCAACGTGCGCTCAGGCGCCACCAGCCCGGTATCGGGCATGGTGCACGC
>CANGBT010000072.1 GCA_947452135.1 Burkholderiales bacterium | reverse complement strand
CCAATGGCAGCGCGATCTGCAACATCAGCGTGGCCACCACCCGCAACTGGAAAGACAAGACCAGCGGCGACAAGGTCGAAGAAACCGAATGGCACCGCGTGGTCTTCTACGACCGCCTGGCCGAAATCGCCGGCGAGTACCTGAAAAAGGGCCGCCCGGTCTATGTCGAAGGCCGCCTGAAGACCCGCAAGTGGCAGGACAAGGACGGCAAGGACGTCTACACCACCGAAGTCATCGCCGACAACATGCAGCTGCTTGGCGGGCGTGAAGGCATGGGCGGCGGCGACTCCGGCGACGACCATGGCGATCGCGGTGACCGCGGCGACCGTGGCGAAAGCCGCGCCCCGGCACGCAGCGCTGCCCCGGCCCCGCGTCCCGCCCCGCCCAAGCCTGCCCCCAAGGCCGCCACCGGCTTTGATGACATGGACGACGACATTCCGTTCTGAGTCAACGGCGTCGCATCGCTCCTGATGCGACGCGCTTTCAGCGCTCGGCGCTGCCCCGGTAGCGATTGACTTCCAGCGTCGACACCGCTTCGGCCTGATTTCCCCAGCTTTTGCGCACATGCGTGAGCAGCGCGGCGAGGTCGTCGTTGCTCAGCGTCTGGCCGAACGGCGGCATGCCGAACGGGCGCGGGTGGCCTGGGGTGGCGGGCGCGAAACCGCCCTCGACCACCATGCGCACCAGATTGGCGGGCACGCCCATCGTCACCGCGCGGTTGCCGGCCAGCGGCGGGTAGGCGCCGGCCACGCCTTCGCCCCTGTCGCCATGGCAGCTGGCGCAGTGATCGGCGTAGAGCTTTTCACCGTGCGGGTTGGCGGCCTTGCGCGGTGGCGCCGCGTCCGGCGGGTTCACGCTCGCGTGCGCGCCCAGCGTTTGCAGATAGGCGGCCATCGCGCCGAGGTCGGCATCGCTCAGGTGCTGTGTGCTGCGCAGCACCACTTCGCCCATCGGGCCCGAGGCGGTGACGAGGCCGCCCGGACGGTTCGCCACACCGGTCTTGAGCAGCGCGACGATCTCGGCGCGGCTCCAGTCGGCCACGCCGGCTTCGCGCGGGTCGGTGAGCGACGGCGCGTACCAGTTGTGCACCGGGATCAGCCCGCCGCCCAGATCGAGCGGCCCGCTCGTGGCGCCCAGCGCGTTGCGCGAGGCGTGGCAGGCGTTGCAGTGGCCGAGGCCTTGCACCAGGTAGGCGCCACGGTTCCACTCGGCCGATTGCGTGGTGTCGGCCTGGAATTCACGCGGCTCGAAATACAGCGCGCGCCACACCGCCAGCGCCGCCTGGGTGTTGAACGGAAAGCGCAGCTCGTGCGCTCGCACCGCCTGCGCCACCGGCGGCACGCTGCGCAGGTAGGCGTACAGCGCGTCGGAATCGGCCCGGTTGATCAACGTGGTGTTGTCGTACGGAAAGGCCGGCGTGAGCAGCCGCCCGTCGGCCGAGCGGCCGTGGTGCAGCGCGCGCCAGAACTGCGGCGCCGACCAGCGGCCCAGACCGTGATCGGCATCGGGCGTGAGGTTCGAGCTGAAGACGGTGCCAAAGGGCGTTTCGATCGCGCGTCCGCCGGCGTAGGGCTCGCCACCGCGCGCGCTGTGGCAGGCCTGGCAGTTGCCCGCGCGTGCCAGGTAGGCGCCACGGGCGATCACGTCAGGGTCGGCACGCTCGCTGGAGGGTGGCGCGGCAGCGGCCGCGATCTCGGCGTCGAGCGTGTCTTCGCCGCGCAGGTTGAGCGCGACCACCACAGCTGCCAGCCCGGCGATGCCGATGAGCGCTGCGGCCAGCCATTTCACCCGGGCGCTCATCGCGGCACCTCCGTTGGCGCGGCTTCAACCGACACGCCGCCGCAGGCCACCGGCATCTTGCGACCGGCCGGCCACTCGTGCAGCGGTTTGGCGCCGGGCGCCACCGTTTGCGCGGCCAGCCATTGCGACAGCGCGTCGATGTCGGCCAGGCTCAGCGAACGAGCCACCTGCGCCATGCAGTCTGGTGATTGCGCGCGGCGCTTGCCGCTGCGCCACGCGCCGAGCTGCGCGTTGAGGTAGTCGCGAGGCAACCCCAGCAGGCCGGGGATCGAAGGCGCGATGCCCATCATCGACTCGCCGTGGCACTGCTGGCAGGCTGGGGTGCCGGCATCGGCATCACCGCGGCGCACCAGTTGCTCTCCACGCTGCAGCGTGGCGAGGGCGCCCGTCGAGGCCTGTGGCGGCGGGTAGGGCACGTCGAGCGACGAGAAGTAGCCGGCGATGTCTTGCAGGTAGGCGTCGCTCAGCGGATCGACCAGAGCGGTCATCGGCCCGTAGTCGCGCCGCCCGTCACGGAAGTTGAGCAACTGGTGAAACAGGTAGCCCGCGGGCTTGCCCGCCAGCCGCGGCTGGTAGCCGTTGGGCGTGGCGCGGCCCTGCGCGCCGTGGCACACGGTGCAGCCTTGCAAGCGCTGCGCGAGGGTGTCCTCGAACGGTGGTGCGGCTTGCGCGGCGCTGGCAATCAACCCGCCCGTCAGCAGCATCGTCAGCGCACGGCCGAGGTGGCGCCACAGGGGCAGGGCGTGATGGAAGTGGGTCATTGACATGGGGAGATCGCTGGCGCGAAGGCGACTGCGGGGAGCGCAGTGCGGGATTTCCCGAATTATCCGGCGGGCCCCAGGGATGGCGCTGAACCCAACCCGCCGCATCAGCGGCGTGCCGGCTGCTCAGAGCGGCTCGGTGTGGGCGATCACGCCGCCGCCGAGGCACACCTCGCCGTCGTAGAGCACGGCCGACTGGCCCGGCGTGGCGGCCCATTGCGGTGTGGCAAAGCGCAGCTCGAAGTGGTCAGCGGCGTCGGGGGACTGCGCGGCCAGATCGCAAGGCGCATCGGCCTGCCGGTAACGGGTCTTGGCGCTGAAGGCGCCAGCCGTCGGAGCCTGCCCGGCCACCCAGCTCGCGTTGTCAGCGGTCAGCACAAGCGATTGCAGCCACGGGTGGTCGTGGCCTTGCACCACGTACAGCGTGTTGGCGGCCATGTCCTTGCGGGCGGTGAACCACGGCTCATGCTCGCTGCCGCCGCGCACGGCGCCGCGCGGCTTGATCCCGCCGATGCCGATGCCTTTGCGCTGGCCCAGCGTGTAGAAGCTCAGGCCCACGTGCTCGCCGATGACGCGGCCGCGGTCGTCCTTGATCGGGCCCGGCGTGTGCGCCAGATAGCGGTTGAGGAACTCGCGAAACGGCCGCTCGCCGATGAAGCAAATGCCCGTGCTGTCTTTCTTCTTGGCGTTGGGCAGGCCGATCTCGGCGGCGATGCGCCGCACCTCGGTCTTG
This sequence comes from Burkholderiales bacterium, assembly GCA_947452135.1. Taxonomy (GTDB): domain Bacteria; phylum Pseudomonadota; class Gammaproteobacteria; order Burkholderiales; family Burkholderiaceae_C; genus PBB1. The sequence goes on along the minus strand of CANGBT010000072.1, from coordinate 9,560 downwards.
GGCAGCTCGCCCACCGGGAACAGCGTCTTCGACAGCTGCGATTGCGTCAGCCGGTGCAAGAAGTAGCTCTGGTCCTTCAGTGGATCGAGCCCCTTGAGCAGTTCGAAGCGACCGTCGCGTTCACGCACCCGCGCGTAGTGGCCGGTGGCGATGCACTCGGCGCCCAGCCGCATCGCGTGGTCGAGGAAGGCCTTGAACTTGATCTCGGCGTTGCACAGCACGTCGGGGTTGGGCGTGCGGCCGGCCTGGTACTCGCGCAGGAAATCGGCGAACACGCGGTCCTTGTAGTCGGCGGCGAAGTTCACGTGTTCGAGGTCGATGCCCAGCACGTCGGCCACCGAAGCTGCATCGAGGAAATCCTGGCGCGACGAGCAGTAGCTGGTGCCGCCGTCGGTCGCGTCGGCATCCGTGTCGTCGTCTTCCCAGTTCTTCATGAACACGCCGATCACCTCGTGCCCCTGCTGCTTGAGCAGGTGCGCGCTGACCGCCGAATCGACGCCGCCGCTCAAGCCCACGATCACACGCCGTCGCGCGCTGCTCATGCCTTGATTTCCGGCTGGTAGACGCTCAGGTCGGTGTGCAGCAAGTCGAGCGGATGGCGCCGGCCCGCCACGTGGTCCTCGATGCTTTTCAGCACCATGCTGCTGCGGTGGCGCTCGGGGCAGGCGCGCAACTCGGCCAGCGACATCCAGACCGTGCGCACGATGCCGTCGTCGAGGGGCTGGCCGGGGAGCGGCTCTCCCACCGTGCCGGCGAACGCCAGACGCAAGTAGGTGATGTCCTCGTCGCGCGACGGGCGCTGGAAGCGCCCAAGGTACACGCCCACCAGCGATTGCGGCGTGAAGACACAGGCGGTTTCCTCGAGCACTTCGCGCACCACGCCTTGCTCGGGCGACTCCGCGGGGTCGAGGTGGCCAGCCGGGTTGTTCAACCGCAGGCCTTCGGGCGTGTGTTCTTCGACCAGCAAAAAGCGGCCGTCGCGCTCGATCACCGCGGCCACGGTGACATGGGGTGTCCAGCGATTGGTCATGGTCTCAGATGGTAGCGGCGGGCTGCCCTTCCAAGCAGGGAAACGCCGGATTGTGTAAGCTGCGAAGCTTTGCTTGATTCGGGCGCGCGCAAGTCGTGCGCCCCAAAGGACGGAGTACGCACCCATGCAGATAGGGGTTCCACTTGAAACCACGGCCCGCGAGACGCGCGTGGCGGTCACGCCAGAGACCGTCAAGAAGCTCAAGGCTCAGGGGCACACGGTGCGCATCGAGTCGGGCGCAGGCGTTGCCGCCAGCGTGACCGATGCCGCGTACGTCGCTGCCGGCGCCGAGATCACGGACGCGGCCGGTGCCTTCGGCTGCGACCTGGTGCTCAAGGTGCGCACCCCCCAGGCCCACGAACTGCCGCTGCTCAAAAGCGGCGCGGCGCTGGTGGGCATGCTCAATCCGTTCGATGCCGCCGGCCTGCAGGGTCTGGCCGCCACTGGCGTGACCGCTTTCGCGCTCGAGGCTGCACCGCGCACCACGCGTGCTCAAAGCATGGACGTGCTCAGCTCGCAAGCCAACATCGCCGGCTACAAGGCCGTGATGATCGCGGCCAACGAGTACCAGCGCTTCTTCCCGATGCTCATGACCGCCGCCGGCACGGTGAAGGCCGCCCGCGTGGTGATCCTGGGCGTGGGCGTGGCCGGGTTGCAGGCGATTGCCACGGCCAAGCGCCTGGGCGCGGTGATCGAGGCCAGCGATGTGCGTCCCGGCGTCAAGGAGCAGGTCGAGTCGCTCGGCGCGAAGTTCATCGATGTGCCGTGCGAGACCGACGAGGAGCGCGAGGCGGCCGTGGGCGTGGGCGGTTATGCCCGGCCGATGCCGCAAAGCTGGCTGGACCGCCAAAAGCTCGAAGTGGCCAAGCGCGTGGCCGCCGCCGATGTGGTGATTTCCACCGCGCTGATCCCGGGGCGCGCGGCGCCCACGCTGATCACCGAGGACATGGTCAAGTCGATGAAGCCCGGTTCGGTGATCGTCGACATCGCCGCCGGCCGCGGCGCCGATGGACTGGGCGGCAATTGCGCGGTGTCGCGCGCCGACCAGACCGTGGTGGCTCATGGCGTGACCCTGGTGGGCGAAACCAACCTGCCCTCTCGGGTGGCGGCCGACGCGTCGGCGCTCTATGCGCGCAACGTGCTCGACTTCCTCAAGCTGGTGATCAGCAAGGAAGGCACGCTGCAAGTCCCCATGGACGACGACATCGTGGCCGCCTGCCTGATGACGCAAGACGCCAAGGTGCTGCGCACATGAGTGCACGCATGATGCTGCGCGCCAAGTTGCACCGCGCCACGGTGACCGAGGCCGACCTGCACTACGAGGGGTCGTGCGGCATCGACAGTGACCTGCTCGAGCAGGCCGACATGCGCGAATTCGAGCGCATCGAGCTCTACAACGTGAACAACGGCGAGCGCTTCTCGACCTACATCATCAATGCCGCCAAGGGCTCGGGCACGGTGTCGCTCAACGGCGCGGCCGCGCGCAAGGCACAGGTCGGCGACCTGCTGATCATCTGCACCTACGCGCCCATGACCGATGCCGAAGTCGCCGTGCACAAGCCCAAGGTGCTGCTGCTCGACGCACACAACCGCATCACCGAGATTCGCAAGTTCTGACTCTCTGACTCCCACCGACCTGGAGACCGCCGGATGGACATCATCTCGCCCACCCTCACCAACCTGATCATCTTTGTGCTGGCCATCTACGTGGGCTACCACGTGGTGTGGACTGTCACGCCCGCGCTGCACACGCCGCTGATGGCGGTCACCAACGCCGTGTCGGCCATCGTCATCGTGGGCGCCATGCTCGCTGCGGCGCTGACCGAAACGGCGCTCGGCCAGACCATGGGCGTGCTGGCCGTGGCGCTGGCGGCCGTGAACGTGTTCGGCGGCTTTCTCGTCACGCGGCGCATGCTCGAGATGTTCAAGAAGAAAGACAAGAAGGCTGCGGCCGCCGGGAGCGCCGAATGAGCCTCAACCTCGTTACCCTGCTGTACCTGGTGGCCAGCGTGTGCTTCATCCAGGCCCTCAAGGGCCTGAGCCACCCGACCACCTCGATCCGCGGCAACCTGTTCGGCATGAGCGGCATGGCGATCGCCGTGCTGACCACCGCCGCGCTGATCGCCAAGCTGATCCACGCCCAGCCTGCGGGCGGCATGGCCGGTGGACTGCCGTATGTGTTTGGCGCGCTGGTGGTGGGCGGCGCGGTGGGCTCGCTGATGGCCAAGCGCGTCGAGATGACCAAGATGCCCGAGCTGGTGGCTTTCATGCACAGCATGATCGGCCTTGCCGCGGTGTTCATCGCGGTGGCGGCGGTGGCCGAGCCCTATGCGTTTGGCATCGCCGCGAAGGGCGACCCCATTCCCCCGGGCAACCGGCTTGAGCTGTATCTGGGCGCGGCCATCGGCGCCATCACCTTCAGCGGCTCGGTCATCGCTTTCGGCAAGCTGAGCGGGCGCTACAAGTTCAGGTTGTTCCAGGGCACACCGGTGCAGTTTTCCGGCCAGCACCCGCTCAACGGGGCGCTCGGCGTGCTCATGATGGGCCTGGGGTTCACCTTCATGCTCACCGGCAGCTGGACTGCGTTTTTCGCGATGCTGGCGCTGGCCTTCGTGATGGGCGTGCTGATCATCATCCCCATCGGTGGCGCTGACATGCCGGTGGTGGTGTCGATGCTCAACAGCTACTCGGGCTGGGCGGCCGCCGGCATCGGCTTCAGCCTGAACAACGCCATGCTGATCATCGCCGGCAGCCTGGTGGGTTCGTCGGGCGCGATCCTCAGCTACATCATGTGCAAGGCGATGAACCGCTCGTTCATCAGCGTGATCCTGGGTGGCTTTGGCGGCGAGGCGGCAGGGCCCGCAGGCGCCAAGGCCGAAGCGCGGCCGGTCAAGAGCGGCAGCGCCGACGACGCCGCCTTCGTGCTGGGCAACGCCGAGACGGTGGTCATCGTGCCGGGCTACGGACTGGCGGTGGCGCGCGCGCAGCACGCGGTGAAGGAGCTCGCCGCCAAGCTCACCGAAAAAGGCATCACGGTGAAGTACGCCATCCACCCGGTGGCCGGGCGGATGCCGGGCCACATGAACGTGCTGCTCGCCGAAGCCGAAGTGCCTTACGACCAGGTCTTCGAGATGGAAGACATCAACGGCGAGTTCGGCCAGGCCGATGTGGCCATCATCCTGGGCGCCAACGACGTGGTGAACCCGGCCGCCCACGTCAAGGGCAGCCCGATCTACGGCATGCCCATCCTCGAGGCCTACAAGGCCAAGACCGTCATCGTCAACAAGCGTTCCATGGCCTCGGGCTATGCGGGCCTCGACAACGAACTGTTCTACATGGACAAGACGATGATGGTTTTTGGCGACGCGAAGAAGGTTGTTGAAGACATGATCAAGGCTATCGAGTAGGGGCGTGATGGGCCCGCCGTGGGCCCGTCACATCCCTGACTTGATCGGGTGCCTATGATCCGGCGCCCCCGACGCCGCGAGGCGAAGTGGATGTCTCTCGTCACTCAACCCAAGGACCGCCATGCCCATCGAATTCCATGAAATCAGCGACGGCTTGCGTTGCATCGCGATCTCCGGGCGCTTGGACATTCCTGGAACCGACGAAATCGCGACGCGGTTTGCGGCGCTGTCGGCTGCGGCGAACCTGCGCATCGTGCTCGACCTGACGGCTGTGAGCTTTCTGGGGTCGATCGGCATCCGCTCGATCATCGTCAACGCCAAGGCCGTGCAGCAGCGCGGTGGGCGCATGGTGCTGCTGGTCGGCGACAACGTGGCCGTGGCCGAGACGCTGCAAGCCACCGGTCTGGGATCGTTGATCCCGATCCTGACCGACAACGCTGCCGCCGAAGCCGCCGCTCTGGCGTAAACCTGCCCGACCGGCGTGGCTGCGATCCCTGCGTCGGTTGAACTGGCCATCCGCGCAGCGGCCGAGGATGTCCGGCCGGCCTCCCACTGGCTGGCGCAGTCGTGCGAGGCGCGCGGCGTGCCCGCCTCGCAAATCCTTCGGCTCGATCTGTGCCTCAACGAGGCGCTGGCCAATGTCATCTCGCATGGCGGCGAGCAGGCGATGGCCTCACCGGTTCGGCTGCGTCTGCATGTGGGCGGCGATGCCGCCATGCACCAAGCCAGCGTCACCGTGTACGACAGCGGACCGGCTTTCGACGCCACCTCCGTGCATCCGGGTGAGTTGCCGGCCACGCTGGACGAGGCCGAGCCGGGCGGCCTCGGCCTGCGAATGATCCGCAACCTGTCCGACTCGCTTTCGTACTGGCACGACAAGGGACACAACGAGCTCACGTTCGGTGTGCGCTGGGGCGGCGCTTAGCGATCCTGCCGAATCCCCCCATGGTGCGCTGCGCTGCTTGCCGGAAAATGGCCGCTCGCACTCCTCGGGACTTGCATGGAAAAGATCTGGCTCAAGCAGTACCCCCCGGGCGTTCCCGAGACCATTGACGTTCACGCCTGTGCGTCGCTGGTGGCCTTGATGGAAGAAAGCTTCGTCAAGTACCGCGACCGCTGCGCCTACCGCTACATGGGCCGCAGCTTCTCGTTCGGCGAGGTCGACGAGATGTCGCGCGCGTTGGCGGCCTACCTGCAAGGTGCCGGTCTGGCCAAGGGCGACCGCGTCGCGCTGATGATGCCCAACGTGCCGCAGTACCCGGTGGCCGTGGCCGCGGTGTTGCGTGCGGGCTGTGTGGTGGTCAACGTCAATCCGCTGTACACGCCGCGCGAGCTCGAGCACCAGATCAAGGATTCGGGCGCACGTGCCATCGTGGTGATCGAGAACTTCGCGATCACGCTGCAGCAAGCGCTGCCCGCGCTCCAGTTGGACCTGGTCGTGCTGACGGGGCTGGGCGATTTGCTCGGATTCCCTCGCGCTGCGATCGTCAACTTCGCGGTGCGCCATCTGAAGAAGATGGTGCCGGCGTTCGATTTGCCCGGCGCGGTGCGCTTCGGTGCGGCGCTGGCCGCCGGTCGCCAGCTCACGCTGCGTCCGGCGAGCGTGGGGCCCGATGACATCGCGGTGCTGCAGTACACGGGCGGCACCACCGGCGTGAGCAAGGGCGCGGTGCTGCTGCACCGCAATCTGGTCGCCAACATCCTGCAGTCCGAGGCCTGGTACGGGCCGGCCCTGAAGAAACTCGCACCCGGTGAGCCGTTGGTGACGGTGAGCGCGCTGCCGCTGTATCACGTGTTCGGTTTCACCACCAACATGATGCTCAACCTGCGGCTGGGCGGCTGCAACATCCTGATCGTCAATCCGCGCGACATCAAGTCGCTGCTCAAGGACATCGGCCGCGAGCGCTTCCACAGCTTTCCTGCCGTCAACACGCTGTTCAGGGCGGTGGCGGGCCACCCCGATGCCATGCGCGTGGACTGGAGCCACCTGATCATCTCGGTGGGGGGCGGGGCGGCCGTCCAGTCGGCGACCGCGGCGCTGTGGCTGCAGCAAACGGGGTGTCCGATCGTTGAGGGCTACGGCCTGTCCGAGACCTCGCCGCTGGCCAGTTGCAACCCGGTCGACAGCGATCGCTTCACCGGCACCATCGGCCTGCCGGTGTCCAGCACCGAGATGACCCTGCTCGACGACGCAGGCCACGAGGTGCCCCCGGGCACAGCCGGCGAGATCGCCATTCGCGGACCGCAGGTGATGGCCGGCTATTGGCAGCGCCCCGAGGAGACCGCCCGCGTGATGACGGCCGACGGGTACTTTTGCACCGGCGACATCGGCGTGGTCAACGAGCGCGGCTACTTCAAGATCATCGATCGCAAGAAGGACATGATCGACGTCAGCGGCTTCAAGGTCTATCCGAACGAGGTTGAAGAAGTGGTCTCGCAACTGAGCGGCGTGGCCGAATGCGCGGTGGTCGGCGTGCCCGACTCGAAGACCGGCGAGAGCGTGAAGCTGGTCATCGTGCGCAGCAATCCGCAACTCGGCGAGTCAGCGGTGCGCGCCCATTGCGCGGCCAACCTGGCGGGCTACAAGCGACCGCGCGAGATCGAGTTCCGCACCGAGCTGCCCAAGTCCAACGTGGGCAAGATCTTGCGGCGCGAGTTGCGCGAGCACCACTGAAACCCATGGCGCCACGTTTTTTTGTACCTGCACCGCTGGCACCGCTCGCAGCTGGCGGCCCCTTCGCTTTGCCGCCCGGCTGCGCGCGTCATGTCCAGGTGCTGCGGCTGCAGCCGGGTGACGAGCTCACGCTGTTCGACGGGCAGGGCGGCGAGTGGCACGCCAGCGTCGAGCACATGGGCCGCTCCGACGTTTCGGTGCGGCTGATCGAGCACCGCGCGGTGAGCCGCGAGCTGGGGTTCGATGTGACGCTGGCGCTGGGCATGCCGGCCAACGACCGCATGGACGGTCTGGTCGAAAAAGCCACCGAGCTGGGCGTGGCGGCCATCCAGCCGCTGGTGTGCGAGCGCTCGGTGCTGCGTCTCGCCGGCGAGCGCGCCGACAAGAAGGTGGCGCACTGGCAGGCGGTGGCCACGGCGGCCAGCGAGCAGTGCGGCCGCACCCGCGTGCCTGCGGTGCATGCGGTGCGCAGCCTGCCCGACTGGCTGCGTGGGCTGGCGACCGAGGCCGATTCGCTCGAGGGTGGCGCTTGTCAGCGCCGGGTGCTCAGCTTGCGCGAAGGCCGCGGCTGGCCGTCGGCAGCCACAGCGGCCGGCCAGCGCTTCGTGTTCCTGAGCGGCCCCGAGGGCGGCTTGTCCGAGGCCGAGGAAAGCGCCGCCCTGCAGTGCGGCTTCGAGCCGTTGTCGCTGGGTGCGCGTGTGCTGCGCGCCGACACCGCGCCGCTGGCGGTGCTGGCGGCTTTGGGGCTGCAGTCCGGCGCGCGCTGAACCGCTTCAGCGCGCCGCGCCGTCTGCGCGCATCGAGCCTGCCACCAGATCGAAGCGGAACAGCCGGCATTCGATCGGGCCGTTCCACATCGGCGTGCGGCGCGCCTCTTTCAGGCGCATGGCGCTGGGCAGCTTCATGTCGGGGCTGAGCACATAAGCCGTCCAGCCGGCGGGATGGCTGGTGTAGGCGCGCTTCCAGTGCGCGCTCAGGCGGGCAAAGAAGTCCTCGGGCAGTTCGCGGTTGCCGGCGTCGCCTTGCGGGCGTGCCGCACCGGGAGCAGCCTTGCCGGCCACTTCGATGCGTTCGCCGTAGGGCGGGTTGAGCAGCAGCGTGCCGGGCAGGTCGTCTGGCAGCGCGGGGGCCTGCCGCTCGAGGGCATCACCGCCATTGAAGACGATGGCCGCTTCAACGCCAGCGCGCTGAGCGTTGCGGCGCGCGAAGTCGACCATGCGAAACGAGACGTCGCTGGCGAAGATCGGCACTGCCGAAGCGTGGATGCGTGCCTGTGCGTAGCTGCGCAGGCGCTGCAGCGCACCGCGCATCTCGGCGCTCGAAAACGGCAGCAGTCGCTCGAAGGCAAAGCGGCGCTTGAGGCCCGGCGCGATGCCGCAGGCGATCTGCGCAGCCTCGATGGCGATGGTGCCCGAGCCGCAGCACGGGTCGTGCAAGGCACCGCCCGCATCGGGGCGGCCCTGCCAGCCGGCGGCAGCCAGCATCGCGGCGGCCAGCGTTTCCTTCAGCGGGGCATCGCCCTTGTCCTCGCGCCAACCGCGCTTGAACAGCGGTTCGCCCGAGGTGTCGACATACAGCGCCGCGCGCTCGGGGCCGAGGTGCAGCACCAGCGCCAGATCGGGCTCGCGGATGTCGACGCTCGGGCGCTCGCCGGTGGCTGAGCGCAGTTGGTCGCACACCGCGTCCTTGATGCGCAGCGCGGCGAAGTTCAGGCTGCGCAGCGGGCAGCGTGTGGCGGTGGTGTCCACGCGCAAGGTGTGCTGCGGCGTGATCCATTGAGTCCAGTCGACGGTGCCGGCGAGTTCGTAGAGCGTTTGCTCGTCTCGGTAAGCCCCCTCGGCGACTTCGACCAGCACGCGCTGTGCGAGACGCAGCTCGAGATTGAGCACCATCACATCGGCCGGATCACCGTCGAGCGCCACGCCGCCGCGCAGTGTGTGAACCTGTCTGCCGGGCAGCAGCCGCTGCACCTCGGCGGTGAGCAGGGCTTCGACGCCGGCGGCGCAGGGCAGGAAAAACGGAGCGGTCATGCGACTCTTCTGAGGTGGCGGGTGAGTGGCTTCATGTGGGCGGCGTTGCGCGCCGATCACATGTCCTTGCGCAGCGTCGCCGGGGCGATCTTCAAGGCATCGCGGTACTTGGCCACCGTGCGGCGCGCGACCTGGATGCCTTGTTCCTCGAGCATCTTGCTGAGCTGGTTGTCCGACAGCGGCTTGAGCGGGTTTTCCGCGGCGACCAGCTGCTTGATGAGCGCGCGCACCGCGGTGCTCGAGGCATTGCCGCCGGCTTCGGTGTTGAGCGACGAGCCGAAGAAATACTTCAGCTCGAAGGTGCCGAACACCGTGGCCATGTACTTGGCGGTGGTCACCCGCGAGATGGTCGACTCGTGCAGGCCGAGCTCGTCGGCGATCTCGCGCAGCACCAGTGGCTTCATGGCGATCTCGCCGTG
>CANGBT010000071.1 GCA_947452135.1 Burkholderiales bacterium | reverse complement strand
TACAACGACCTGATCAAGAACGAGCTCGAGCCCAAGGGCTACTACAGCCTCGACAAGGTCAAGCTCTACCCGAGCTACAACGAGGCCGTCACCGACTTGCAAAACGGCAACCTCGACTTGGCCTTCATCGAAGAGCCGGTGCTGGCGAACTTCAAATACAAGAAGAACCTGCCCATCGAGAGCAGCTACTCGTTCACCGGCTTCGACAAGCTGGGCTTCGCGTTTGCCAAGGGCTCGCCGATGCGCGACGACTTCGACAAGTACCTCGTCGAGCTGGGCCCCGAGAAGATCAAGGCCATCCTCGACAAGTGGATGAAGTAACCGCGCCGCGCTGCTGACCACCGGGCTTCGCGTCATGGACTTTGCGGCCATCGTTGCGCAGCTCGCGCAAGGCGTGGCGTACACCGTGCTGGTGACGCTGAGCTGCGCGGCCACCGGCCTGATCACCGGGCTGCTGGTGGCCGGCCTGTGGCGCCTGAACGTGCGCTGGCTGCGCTGGTTGCTCGACGCGTACACCTTCGTGTTGCGCGGCGTGCCGGTGCTGGTGCTGCTGTTCCTGGTGTACTTCGGGCTGCCCGGCGTGGGCCTGAAAGTGTCGCCGCTGCTGGCCATGGTGCTCAGCCTCGGGCTGATGTCGGGCGCCTATCTGGCCGAGGTGTTTCGCGGCGCGCTCGACTCGGTCGATGACGCCGAGATCGTGGCCGCCGAGGCCATGGGGTTCAGCCGGCTGCAGATCATGGGGTTGATCGAGTTCCCGCAGATGCTGCGTCTGGCGGTGCCGGGCATGGTCAACCAGTTCACCGTGGTGCTGAAGTACTCACCGTTCGCCTACACCGTGGGCATCCCCGAGATCACCAAGCAGGCGATGTCGCTGGCCGCCACCACCCTGCGCGGCATCGAGATCTACCTCGCGGTGGGGTTGCTGTACTTCGCGATCTACCGCGTCTTGCTCATCGGCGTGCACCTGATCGAGCGACGCTTGCGTGTGCCCGGCCTCAGCGCGCAGTGACGCGCGCAACGCAACCCATTTCAAGGAAATCGCTGTGGCGCTGATCGAGTTGCAAGGTGTGGTCAAGCGCTTCGACGAGCGCGCCGTGCTTGCCGGCGTCAACCTCTCGGTGAACGAAGGCGACGTGAAAGTCGTGATGGGCCCGTCGGGCTGCGGCAAGTCCACGCTGCTGCGCTGCATCAACCGGCTGGTCGAACCCACCTCGGGGTCGATCCGCTTTCGCGGCCAGGAAGTCACCGGCCCCGACGTCGACGTGCGCGCGCTGCGCCAGGGCATCGGCTTCGTTTTCCAGCAGTTCGCGCTGTACCGCCACCTGAGCGTGCTCGACAACGTGACGCTGGCCTTGCGCAAGCTGCGCGGCCTGAGCCGCGCCGAGGCCGATGCGCGCGCCCTGCACGAGCTCGATCGCCTCGGTCTGGCAGGCCAGCGTGACCAGTACCCGGCGCAGATTTCCGGCGGGCAAAAGCAGCGCGTGGCGCTGGCGCGCGCGCTGGCCATGGACCCGGCGGTGGTGTTCTTCGACGAGCCCACCTCGGCGCTCGACCCGCTGATGTCGCGCGAGGTGGCCGCGCTCATCAACACCCTGTTTCGCGACAAGGTCACGGTGCTGTGCGTCACCCACGATCTGGCGCTGGCGCAGGAAATCTCCAATCGCGTGGTGTTTCTCGATCAGGGCGTGGTGCGCGCCGAAGACACCGTCGAGCAGCTGTCGCGCCACCACGAAGACGCGCGGGTGCGCGAGTTCTTCCGCCGCGAAGGCAGCCCGCCGTGAGCGAGTGGTCGTCGTTCAGCCGCGACCTGATCGAACAGTGGCCGCTGATCGCCAGCGGCCTGGGCCAAACGCTGCTGCTCGCCGTGCTCATGAGCATCACCGGGCTGCTCGGCGGCATCGGGGTGCTGTACCTCACGCTCAGCCCGAACGCCTTGGTGCGCCGGCTCACGCAGGGCTACATCTCGTTTTTCATCGGCATGCCGCTGATCGTGCTGCTGTTCCTCATGTACTACGGGCTGCCGCAGTGGGGCGTGAAGGTCTCGCCCTTCATGGTGGCGTGGCTGGGCTTTACCTTCAATGTGGCGGCCTACAACGCGGCGTATCTCAGCACCGCATGCAACGGGCTCGATCAGGCCGAGCTCGATGCCGCGCGCGCGCAGGGCTTCAGCCACGCGCAGGTGTTCGCGCTCATCGTCTTGCCGCAGGTGCTGCGCCTGTCGGTGCCGGCGTTGGCCAACCAGGTGATCCTCAACCTGAAGGACACCTCGGTGGCGTTCCTGATCCAGTACACCGAGTTCTTTGCGCGGGTGCAAGAACTCGCGTCCACCAACTTCCAGTTCTTCAAGGCCTACGCGTTTGCCGCGCTGGTCTATCTGGCGCTGGTGTCGGTCATCGTGATCGCCGCGCGTGCGCTGGAAAGGCGCGTGATCATCCCGGGCGTGCACCGCTAGCCGCAAGCGCCACACCGCATCCTGAACGCCCTTCGCCAAGGAGCCCCGCCATGACGCCCTCCCCCTTGATCGTCGCCGCCGAAGACCGCCCCCGCGCGCTCGACATCGCCGGCTTCGCCATCACCGTGCTGGCCTCGAGCGAGCAGACCGGCGGCTACGAGATCTTTCACATGTCCGGGCCTGAGGGCACCGGACCCGGGCCGCACTTTCATCCGTGGGACGAGTCGTTTTTCATCCTCAGCGGCAGCCTGGCCTGCGGCGTGGGCGAGACCGAAACGGTGGCGCTGCCCGGCACGCTCGTGCATGTGCCCGGCGGCTCGGTGCACTGGTTCAAGTTCGGCAAGGACGGCGGCGTGATGATGTCCATGACCTCGCTGGGCAACGCCTCGAAGATGTTCACCGACTTCGACCGCGAGGGCTCGTGGGACAACCCCGACCGCGCCAGGCTCATCGCCCTGGCCGCCAGGCACGGGCAGGTGGTGGTGCCACCCAAGGCAGGCTGAAGCCGCCGCCCGTCATCCGGCGGTGCCAGGGAGCGTCACGAAGGCGTCATGCGCGGACCCTATATTTCCATGCTCATGGAAACATTAAATTGACCGCTCAATGACCCCCGACCTCCACCCCACACCTCTTGCCCCACCAGCCCCGATGAGCGTCTTCGAGCGCTACCTCACCGTGTGGGTGTTTCTGTGCATCGTCGTGGGCATCGCGCTCGGCCAGCTGTTGCCCGGGCCGTTTCAGGCGGTCGGGCGCATGGAGGTGGCCAAGGTCAACCTGCCGGTCGGGCTGCTGATCTGGGTGATGGTGATTCCGATGCTGCTGCGCGTGGACTTCGGCGCGCTCGGTCAGGTCCGGCGTCACTGGCGCGGCATTGGCGTGACGCTGTTCGTCAACTGGGCGGTCAAGCCGTTTTCGATGGCGCTGCTGGGCTGGCTGTTCGTGCGCCATGTGTTCGCGCCCTACCTGCCCGCCGACCAGGCCGACAGCTACATCGCCGGGCTGATCCTGCTGGCCGCCGCGCCGTGCACGGCGATGGTGTTCGTGTGGAGCCGCCTGACCGGTGGGCACCCGCTGTTCACGCTGTCGCAGGTGGCGCTCAACGACGCCATCATGGTGTTCGCCTTCGCGCCCATCGTGGCGCTGCTGCTCGGGCTGTCGTCTATCGTCGTGCCGTGGGCCACGCTGATCACCTCGGTGGTGCTGTACATCGTGATCCCGGTGGTGCTGGCGCAGTGGTGGCGCCAATCGCTGCTGCGCCGCGGCGAGGGCGCACTCGACGCCACGCTGGCGCGCATCGGCCCGTGGTCGATCACCGCGCTGCTGGCCACGCTGGTGCTGCTGTTCGCCTTCCAGGGCCAGGCCATCATCGAGCAGCCGCTGGTCATCGCGATGCTGGCCGTGCCCATCCTCATTCAGGTGCTGTTCAACTCGGGTCTGGCCTACTGGCTGAACCGCCGGCTGGGCGAGTCGCACAACGTGGCCTGCCCGTCGGCGCTGATCGGCGCGAGCAACTTCTTCGAGCTGGCCGTGGCCGCGGCGATCAGCCTGTTCGGCTTCGAGTCGGGCGCGGCGCTGGCCACCGTGGTGGGCGTGCTGATCGAAGTGCCGGTGATGCTGCTGGTGGTCATGGTCGTCAACAACTCGAAGGGCTGGTACGAACGTGGATGAGCCGCTAGCAGCCGATCTGCCCAACCTCGACGCCGCGCTGTTCAATCGCCCCAGCCGTGCGCAGCTGGCCGGCGCGGCTCGATCGACCCACGCACCACGCTTCTTGCTGCTGTACGGATCGCTGCGCGAGCGCTCGTACAGCAAGCTGCTCACGCTCGAAGCCGCACGGCTGCTCACCGCCATGGGCGGCGACGTGCGCGTGTTCGACCCCGCCGGCTTGCCACTGCCCGACGGCGCGCCCGACACCCACCCCAAGGTGCAAGAACTGCGCGACGCCGCCGCCTGGTGCGAAGGCATGGTGTGGACCTCGCCCGAGCGCCACGGCGCGATGACCGGCGTGATGAAGTCGCAGATCGACTGGATTCCGCTCAGCGTGGGTGCTGTTCGCCCCACGCAGGGCAAAACGCTGGCGGTGATGGAGGTCTCAGGCGGCTCGCAGTCGTTCAACGCGGTCAACCAGATGCGCATCCTCGGTCGCTGGATGCGCATGATCACCATCCCCAACCAGTCGTCGGTGGCCAAGGCCTTCACCGAGTTCGACGAAGCCGGCCGCATGAAGCCCTCACCCTTTTACGAGCGGCTGGTCGACGTGATGGAAGAGCTGATGAAGTTCACCTTGCTCACGCGCGACGTGGCCCCGTACCTGGTGGACCGCTACAGCGAACGGCGCGAGAGCGCAGACGAACTGTCCAAACGGGTCAATCAGCGCACGATCTGAGCGGCGCAGCTTGACCCACCGCAAGGCGCCACGCCGCCGGGCGCCCACACTGAGGCGGATGTGCGTGGGCTCTTCCACGCGTTTGAGGTCATCCGGATGCAACCCAAGGCACAACGCGGCACCGTCGGTTTTCTGAGCCAGCCGACGCGGCATTTGTTTTTCACCGGCAAGGGCGGCGTGGGCAAGACGTCGCTGTCGAGCGCGGCCGCGCTGGCGCTGGCCGATGCCGGCAAGAAGGTGCTGCTGGTGAGCACCGATGCGGCATCCAACCTCGACGAGATGCTGGGCATCGAGCTGCGCAACACCGCCACGCCGGTGCCCGGTGTGCCGGGGCTGTCGGTGCTCAACATCGACCCCGACAACGCGGCCGAGTCGTACCGGCTGCGCGTGCTCGCGCAAATGGCCGCCAACGCCTCCGACACCGACCGCTCGACGGTGCGCGAGCAGCTCTCGGGCGCGTGCACGACCGAGATCGCGTCGTTCGATGAATTCGCCTCGCTGCTGTCAGACCCCGCGGGCGGCTACGACCACATCGTGTTCGACACCGCGCCCACCGGCCACACGCTGCGCCTGCTCAGCCTGCCCAAGGCGTGGAGCGGTTTTCTCGAGGGCAACGACCGGGGTGCCTCGTGCCTGGGCCCGCACTCGGGCCTGAAGATGCAAGAGGTGCGCTTCAAGGCGGCGCTTGACGCGCTGAGCGACCCCGCACAAACCACCGTGATCCTGGTCACCCGGCCCGACAAGGGCGCCATCAATGAGGCTGCGCGCACCGCCGAGGAGCTGCATGAACTCGGCCTGAACAACCAGCGTCTGGCCATCAACGGCGTGTTCCACGCGAGCGACCGCAGCGACGCCGTGGCCCGCGCCATCGAGGCGCTGGGGCAGCTCGCCATCGACGAGATGCCACTGTCGCTGCGCGTGCTGCCGCACGACAGCGTGCCGCTGCGCGCGTTCGACACCGTGGGCCTGCCGGCGCTGCGTGCGCTGCTGAGCACCGCCGAACAGGCCGTCGCACCCGCCCCCGCCACAGGGGTTGAAGCCGCGCCTGCCTTGAGCGGGCTCGACGCCTTGGCCGACGCGCTGGCCGGCGCGGCACACGGGCTGATCATGGTCATGGGCAAGGGAGGCGTGGGCAAGACCACGGTGGCCGCCGCACTCGCGCTCGGGCTCATCCAGCGCGGCAAGACCGTGCACCTGAGCACCACCGATCCGGCCGCTCACCTGGCCGGCACGCTCGAAGGCGAGGTGGCGGGCCTGCATGTGAGCCGCATCGACCCGAAGGTCGAAACCGAGCGTTACATCGACAAGATCATGGCCGCCAAATCGCCGGGCCTCAGCGCCCAGGAACGCGCGCTGCTGCTCGAAGACCTGCGCTCGCCGTGCACCGAGGAGGTCGCCGTCTTCCATGCGTTTTCGCGCATCGTGAGCGAGGCGCGCAGCGCCTTCGTGGTGCTCGACACCGCCCCCACCGGCCACTCGCTGCTGCTGATGGACGCCACGGGCGCGTACCACCGGCAAATGCTGCGCGAGTTCGAAGGGCGCGGCAACACGCGCATCGTCACCCCGCTGATGCGGCTGCAAGACGCCGACTACACCCGCATCGTGCTGGTGACGCTGCCCGAGGTCACGCCGGTGTCGCAAGCCGCCGCGCTGCAAGAAGACCTGCGCCGCGCGCACATCGAGCCCTACGCCTGGGTGATCAACAAGAGCGTGCTGGCCGCCGGCACCCACGACCGCCTGCTCGCCGCCCGGCTGGCCGGCGAGCGCAAGCAGATCGAGCGCATCGGCGCCGGCCTGGCCACACGCGTGTTCACCCTGCCCTGGCTGACCAGCCCGCCCATCGGGCTGGCCGCGCTGTCGGCGTTGGTCAGGGCGCACGAGGGGGTGGCATCAGCTGCCGCAACGAGCGCGACGCAAACTCCGAACGCCAGCCACAGCACCTCGTGACATGGCGCCCAGGCACAGCCACCGGCGATCGTCTTGATCTGCCTCACGACGCAACGCCGCAAATCCCGTGAAGATGGCCTGATCAACATCAGGGGAACACCATGCTTCAAAACGTCGGCACCGTCGATCGCGTCATCCGCATCATCGTGGGTCTGGGCCTGATCGCGGCCACCGTGCTGGGCCACATCGGCCCGTGGGGCTGGATCGGCGTGGTGCCGCTGGCCACGGGCGTGTTTCGCTTCTGCCCGGCCTACCTGCCGTTCGGCCTGAGCAGTTGCGGCTTGAAGAGCGGCAAGCGCTGATGGGGGCCGGGTGCCTCTCGGGTTTGGCGCATGAAAGCTGGACCCACCCGGTTTTCTTAATGCCTGGTTAAGGTGACCCGCCCATCCTTCGTCCTCAGAGCCCGTCGATGCTTTCGGCGGCGCAGCAAGGAGAGTTGATGGTTTCGATGGTCATGCGCTCACACGACGTCTTGTGCGATTCCGATGCCGAGGCGCCCATGCCTGCGGCGCCGCGGTTGTTCATCCATTCGATCGACGACCCGCGCCGGCGCGAGGTCGAAGCCTTCATCCGGCGCGTCTATGCCGAGCGCTACGGCGCTGACGTGGTGGGCTTTGCGCCCACGCTGGTGAGCCTGCGAGACGACAGTGGCATCGTGGCCGCGGCCGGTTACCGCAGCGCCGGCGAAGGCCGGCTGTTCCTCGAGGGCTACCTGCACGCGCCGATCGAGTCGCTGCTGGCCGCCCACGCCGACCGCACACCGGATCGCGAGCGCATCGTCGAAGTCGGGCACCTCGCGGCCGCACGTGCCGGCGAAGGCCGCCGGCTCATCCTGCTGCTGGCGCGGCATCTGGCCGAACAGCGCTTCGACTGGGTGGTCAGCACACTGACGTGCGAGTTGCGGCACCTGTTCGTGCGCATCGGTGTGGCTCCGCTGGCGCTGGGCGCGGCCGATCCCGCCGCGCTGGGTCCGGGACTCGGCCGCTGGGGCACCTACTACGACCACCACCCGGTGGTGCTGGCCGGCCAGCTCCATCAGGCCTTGCAGCAACTCCTGCGGCGCCAGAAGGCCACGGGGTTGGCGTGAGGGACTACACCGGCGAGGAACGACGCTGGAACGAACACTCCGCCGAGGTCGCCCTCGACGACGGCGTGCGCAGCTGGAGCCACGCCGAGTTGCGTGAGCAGGTGCGCACGCTCACCGCCGCGCTGCAAACGCGCGGCACGCGGGTGCTGGCCACGCTGATGAACAACTCGCCCGCCTGGGTGGTGGCCGACCTGGCCGCCGCGCAAGCCGGCGTGGTGCACGTGCCGCTGCCGGTGTTCTTCACGCCGCAGCAGATCGCCCATGCGCTAGGCTCGGCGGGTGTCGACACCGTGCTGACCACGCCCGACATCGCAGCGCGCTGGGCACCGCTGCCCCAGCAACCGCTTGAAGTCGCCGGCACCGCGCTGGCCTGGCTGGGCCTGCCGGCCGCCCCTGTGGCGATGCCGCCCGAAACCGCCAAGATCACCTACACCTCAGGCACCACCGGGTCACCCAAAGGCGTGTGCCTGAGCGCCCAAGCCATGCGCCGCGTGGCCGCCGGCCTGGTACAGGCGATGGAGCCCTTGCTAGTGCGCCGTCACCTGTGCGCGCTGCCGTTTGCCGTGCTGCTGGAAAACATCGCCGGCCTGATGGCGCCGCTGGCCAGCGGGGCGACGTGCATCGTGCTGCCGCTCGAGCAGATCGGGCTGCTGGGCTCGTCGCGTTTCGACGCACAGCGTTTTCAGGCGGCCGTGGTCAAGCACCAGCCGCACAGCGTGATCTTGCTGCCGCAGATGCTGCGCGCCTGGGTCGACCACCTGACACGCAGCGGCGAACGCGCGCCCGACAGCCTGAAGCTGGTGGCCGTGGGCGGCGCGGCGGCCGGTGAGCGATTGCTGCTGGCCGCACGCAGCCTGGGCATCCCGGCCCATGAGGGCTACGGCCTGTCTGAAGGGTCGTCGGTGCAAACGCTGAACCTGCCGGGTGCCGATCGCATCGGCACCGCGGGGCGCGCCTTGCCGCACGCGCGGCTGCGCGTGGCGGCCGATGGCGAGATCGAAGTGGCGGGCAGCCTGTTTGCCGGCTACCTGGGCGACACCGCTGCGGCACCCGAGTGGTGGCCCAGCGGCGATCTGGGCCACGTCGATGCCGACGGCTACCTGCACATTCAGGGGCGCAAGAAACACGTGCTGATCACCTCCTTCGGGCGCAACGTGTCGGCCGAGTGGGTTGAAGTGGCGCTGCACGATCAGGACACCATCGCCCAGGCGGTGGTGTTCGGTGATGGCCAGCCCGCGCTCAGCGCCGTGCTGTGGCCCGCACGCGCCGACGCCACCGATGCGCAGCTGCAATCGGGCGTCGATGCCGCCAACGCCACGCTGCCCGACTACGCACGCATCGGCCACTGGGTGCGCGCACGCGACGCCTTCAGCGCCGAGTCGGGTCTGGCCACGGTCAACGGACGCCCGCGCCGTGGCGCCATTCTGGAAATGCACGCCAGCACCTTGCTGGCCACCGATGCCCTGGCGTCGGATTGACGCCCTGATTCAACCGCCCAACCCAGGCACATCACGATGAACTTTCACGCCCGCCTTTTGCGCATGACCGCCCGCTCCCGCATGGGCTTGCTCAGCGCTCCGATCATCCAGGGCTGCCTGCGCGGCGAGGTTTCGCTGCCGAGCTACCTGGCCTTCCTGACCGAGGCCTATCACCACGTGCGCCACACCGTGCCGCTGCTCGACGCGTGCCGCGCGGCGCTGCCCGAGCGCAATGAATGGATGCGCGGGGCACTCACAGAATACATCGCCGAAGAAGCCGGCCACGACGAGTGGATCCTCGACGACATTCGCGCCTGTGGCGCCGACGCCGAGGCGGTGCGCTACGGCCAGCCCGGCGCGGCCACGGCGGCCATGGTGGACTACGCCTACAAGACCATCGAGCACGGCAACCCGCTCGGATTTTTCGGGATGGTCCTGGTGCTCGAAGGCACCAGCGTGTCGCTCGCGCTGATGGCCGCCGAGCAGATCCAAAAGCCGCTCGGCCTGCCCGATTCGGCCTTCAGCTACCTGCGCTCGCACGGCACGCTCGATCAAAAGCACACCGCCGACTTCGCCTTGCTGATGGACGCGATCGAAGACCGCGGCGACCAGGCGGCCATCGTGCTGGCGGCACGCCACTTCTTCCGGCTGTATGGCGACGTGTTTCGCAGCCTGCCGATGCCGCGCATGACTGCACAGCCGCCGGCGCGCGCCGCAGTGGAGTCGCTCGCATGAAGGCCGCTGACGCGCGCGTGCTGCTCACCGGCGCGACCGGTGGCATCGGTCAGGTCATGGCCGCCACCTTGCTGCAAGCCGGCGCTTCGGTGATGCTGGTCGGGCGCAATGAGGTCCGCCTGTCTGTCCTGAGCGACGATCTGACCAGCCGGCTGAAGATCGCGGCCGACCGCATCACCTGGCAGGCCGCCGATCTGCTCAACACCGACAGCCTCACAGGCCTGGGCAACGCGGCGGCCGCCTGGGGCGTCAACGTGGTGGTGCACAACGCGGGCGTGCCCAGCTTCGGGCCGCTGGCGGCCGTGGACACCAGCGAGATCGCCCGCGTGCTGCACACCAACCTGCTCGCACCCATGCTGCTGACGCAATCGCTGCTGCCGCACCTGCACCGCCAAAAGCGCGCCCAGGTGATCTGCGTGGGCTCGACGCTGGGCAGCATCGGGCTGCCTGGCTTCAGCGTCTATGGGGCCAGCAAGTTCGGGCTGCGCGGGTTTGCCGAATCGCTGCGCCGCGAACTCGCCGACACCGCGGTGCGCGTGCAATACCTCGGCCCGCGCAGCACCCACACCAACTTCAACAGCCCCGAAGTCGAGGCCTACAACCGGGCCACCGGCACCGCGCACGACATGCCCGCCACCGTGGCCACCGCGCTGCTGGACATGCTCGAGAGCGAAGCCGCACAGCGGTTTCTGGGCTTCCCCGAAAAGCTCGCCGCGCGCATCAACGGCTGCGCGCCGTCTCTGCTCGACAGCGCGTTCAACAAGCACCGCCAGGTCTTGTCGAAGGCGCTGGCCGCCTCCCTTTCCCCGACCCCCGAACACGCCACCTCACGGAACTCCAAATGACCTCTACCAACCAAGCTATTTCTATTGCCACGCCCGAGCTCAATCGCCGCCGAGTGCTGGGCGCGCTGGCAGCCGGCACGCTGGTGTGCGTGGCCGGCATGCTGCCCTCACGTGCCCATGCGGCCACCGTCGAAGAAGCCGTGGCCGAGTTGCAGCACGACTGGGAAGTCATCAAGTACCAGACCGCACCGGCCCAGCGCGAAGCGCGTTTCGAAGCCCTGTCCGACAAGGCGCACGCGGTCAGCGCGAGCTTTCCAGGCCGGCCTGAAGCGCTGATCTGGGAGGGCATCATCGTGGGCTCGTGGGCCGGCGAAAAAGGCGGTCTGGGCGCGCTCAGTCTGGTCAAGCGCTCCAAGGCGCTCTACGAATCCGCGATCCAGATCGATGGCAACGCGCTCGACGGCTCGGCCTACGCCAGCCTGGGCGTTCTGTACTACCGCGTGCCCGGCTGGCCGATCGGCTTTGGCGACAAGGCCAAGGCACGCGAGCTGCTGCAAAAAGCGCTCACGCTCAACCCCAAGGGCATCGACCCCAACTTCTTCTACGGCGAACTGCTGGTTGAAACCAAGCACGCCGACGAGGCCGTGACCTACCTCGAGCGCGCCCTGCAAGCGCCGCCGCGCCCCAGCCGCCAGATCGCCGACACCGGCCGCCGCGAAGAGATCCGCGTGCTGCTGGAAAAGATCAAGTCGCGCTGAGCGCGCGGCGCACGACCACCTTGACGCCGCGCCCGTCGTCGCGCGGGCCGAAGTCCACGGCCAGCGCGTGGATGGCGGCGATGCGCTGCACGATGGACACGCCCAGACCGCTGCCGAATTCGTTTTGACCGTCGCGACGGTGAAAGCGCTCGCCCAGCCGGGCGAGCTGCTCGGCGCTCATCGCCTCGCCGTCGTTGTCGACCTCCAGCCGGTCGCTGAAGAAACGCAACGTGACCAGCGTGCCTGACGGCGCGTAGCGCACCGCGTTGTCGAGCAGGTTGCGCAGCAGCACGGTGAGCAAGTTCTCGTCGCCGGTCAGCGGCATGGCGTCGCCTTGCTCAGGCCATTCGCACGACAGCTCGATGCTGCGCCGCTCGGCCACGACCAGGCAGTCGCTCATCGCCTGCTCGACCACGTGCGGCCATTGCACCGCCGTGGCATGGGGCAGGGCCTGAGGCGAAGACAACGTCGAGTCCAGGCGTGACAGCGCGAGCATTTGCGTGACCAGGCGATCAAGCCGGTCGAGGCTGGTGCCCAGCCGGGCCTCGGCCGGCGCGCGCTCGGCGTCGTTGCTCGAGCGGCGCACCACGTCCCACTGCGCGCGCAGCGCGGCCAGCGGCGTGCGCAACTCGTGCGCGGCATCGGCCGTGAAACGCCGCTCGCGTTCCAGCGTGGCCTCGATGCGGCCGAACAGGCCGTTCATCGCGCCCACCAGCGGCTTGAGTTCGGCGGGCGCCAGCGCCTCGGGAATGCGCTGCAGGTCGTTCGCGTCGCGCCCTTGCAGTTCAGACGTGAGCTGATGCACCGGCGCGAGGGCGCGGCGCACCGCCCAGGTCATGGCCAGCAGCAGCGCGGGCAGCACCAGCAGCCACGGCACGCTCTGGCTGGTGGTCAAGGCCCGCACGAGTTCGTTGCGTTCCTTCGTGCGCTGGCCGGCGGCCACGAGCCACGCGCCGGTGGTCGACTGCAGGTAGTACACGCGCCACGGTTTGCCGTCGAGCGTCGAATCGACGAAACCGGCCGCACCGGCCAGCCGCGGCAGCTGAACGCCTTCGCGGTCGTTCATCAGCAACTCGCCTTGCGCGTCCCACACCGCCAGCGCGAAATCGCGCGAATCGGCCTCACCGTGCTCGGTGGTGAGCCGGGGCGGCGGGTCCTCGAAGGACGGTGCCGGGCGGTTGCTGCGCAGCTCCGAGCGCAGCGTGGACTGCACCTGGCGCGCCAGGCGGATCAGTTCGCCGTCGTAGATCTCGTTGACCTCGTAGCGTGTTTGCTGGATCGAAACGAACAAGGCCACGCCCCACACCACCGGGGCGCAGATCAGCAGATAGATCAGCAAACGCC
>CANGBT010000070.1 GCA_947452135.1 Burkholderiales bacterium | reverse complement strand
GGACACTCGCCGAGCAGTCCGGCATGCCGTTGCCTCCGATCATGATTTACGGCGACGACGTGACGCACATCCTGACCGAAGAGGGTCTGGCCAATTTGCTGCTGTGTCGCACCGACGAGGAACGAGAGCAGGCCATACGCGGCGTGGCCGGCTACACCCCGGTGGGTCTGGCTCGCGACCACGCGATGGTCGAGCGCCTGCGCGCGCGCGGCGTGATCCGCAGGCCCGCCGACATGGGTATCGACGTGCGCGATGCCAGCCGCAATCTGCTGGCCGCCCGCTCGATGCGTGACTTGGTGCGTGCCTCGGGTGGGCTGTACCAGCCGCCCGCTCGATTTCGCAACTGGTGAGGAGCCTGACCATGACAGGAATGGAAACCTTGCATTACCAACTGCCCGGCGGCCACCGCATCGGCGATTTCGAGCCTGTGCTGGTGGGTGTGGTGGCTTCGGGAAATCTCGAGGTGATGCTCGAGCCGTCGGCCGAAGGCGGCTGTGCGTTTCACATCGAAACGTCGGCGCACGGATTCGGCAACATCTGGGAAGCGGTGGTGCGCGACTTTCACCGCCGGCATGAATTAGCCGGTGTGAGCGTGTCCGTCAACGACATGGGCGCGACCCCGGCGGTGGTGAGCCTGCGTCTCGATCAGGCGGTGTGCATGTTGCCTGGGGCGCCGTCATGAACGGCGTCAGCTTCGCCGAATGCTCGGCGCGCGAGCGCATTGCGCTGTTGTTTGATGCAGGCAGCTTTCAGGAATGGTTGCCGCCAGCCGCGCGAGTCATGAGCCCGCACCTGGCCCAGCTAGGAGTTCCGGCGGCCTTTGACGATGGCATCGCCATCGGCCAAGCGCTGCTTGACGGTGAGTGCCTGTTCGTGGCCGCTCAGGAAGGCCAATTCATGGGCGGTGGCGTGGGCGAAGTGCACGGCGCGAAGCTCACCGGGCTGCTGCAGCGCGCGCTGCGCGATCGCCCGAAGGCCGTGGTGTTGCTGGCCGAATCGGGCGGCGTGCGTCTGCACGAGGCCAATGCCGGCCTCATTGCCGTGTCGGAAGTGATGCGCGCCGTGCTCGATGTGCGTGCCGCCGGCGTGCCGGTGATCGTTCTGATTGGCGGCGCCAACGGTTGTTTCGGCGGCATGGGCATCGTGGCCCGCTGCGCCGATCACATCGTGATGAGCGACATCGCCCGGTTGTCGATGTCGGGGCCGGAGGTGATCGAGGCCTCGCACGGCGTCGAGGAGTTCGACTCCCGTGACCGGGCGCTGGTGTGGCGCACCACCGGAGGCAAGCACCGTTTCCTCACCGGCGACTGCGATGTGCTGGTCGACGACGACGTGGCCTCGTTCCGAGCTGCGGCGGTGGCTGCGGTGCAGGATTCAGGCATCTGCCGTGCAGTGAGCCGCGAGTCGCTCGAGCTCGAGCACGCCGAGTTGTCGCGCAGGCTCGACCTCAAGTCCGAAGGCGCAGACGCGCTGTCAGTGTGGCAGCGGCTCGGCGTGGTCGATGCGGCACGCATCCCTGAACTCGATGCCGACGCGGTGCGTGCCTTGCGCCCTGCGGTGGCAGGCATGGCTGGTTGAGGAGGCATCGATGGAATGGCACACCCTGACCGAGCAGCTGTTCGGCACTGATCACCACATCGCCGAGGATGGCGACCTTCTGCATGGCGAGGCCACATTCGAGGGTCAGACGATCACCGTGGTGGGCACCACCCACCACGCACCGATCGGTCTGGCCATGGCGCTGGCGCAAGCCAGGGTGGTGCTCGACACGCTCCACCACCACCCTGGTCGGACCATCTTGCTGTTGATTGATACCCAGGGTCAGCAATTGCGTTTGCGCGACGAGCTGCTGGGCATCAACCGCGGCATGGCGCACCTGGGTTGCTGCATCGACCTGGCCCGACGCCTCGGCCATCGCGTCATTGGCCTGGTTTACGACCAGGCCCTGTCCGGCGGCTTCATCACTTCGGGCCTGATCGCAGATGCCTGTTACGCGCTGCCAGAGGCCGAGATCCGCGTCATGCGCATTCCGGCCATGTCGCGTGTGACCAAGATTTCCGAGGAGCGGCTGACGGAGTTGTCGAAGGACAACCCCGTGTTTGCCCCCGGCGTGGGCAATTACGTCGCCATGGGCGGCGTTCGCAACGTCTGGGATGGCGACTTGCGCACCTGCCTAGCCGAGGCGCTGCGCTGTGCACCCACGACTGACGAGCGCGCTCTTGATGGGGCCGTGCGCGGCGGGCGTCGGCTGGCCGCCTCGGTGGTGCAGCAGGTGCTGGCCGCCTGACTGAGCTCCATGGTCGTGTTGAGACGCCACCAGCTGGCGTGGTTGAGCGATGCGGGCTGGCGCGAGTTGAAGCCCCCGGCGGGAGACGACAACGTGGCGCACTGCATGGCGCACTGGGCCGCCCGGCGTTTGCCCCTGGTGGTGACGCGCCAGACGTCTTGCGTCGCCGCTGTGTCTGTGGCGACAGCTGACGCCATCTGCCTGGGCCTGCCTGCGCCCACCCGCTTTGGTCGGCGCAAGGTCGCCTTGCAGGTGCCTCGAAGCAGCGTGCTGTTTTTTGACGCGTTTCCGCTGGCCGCCGACATCACCCGGCTGTTTGTGCGGGAACATCGTGCGCCCTGGCTCGAGCTGTGTGCCGCCGTCGGCCGCCTCGGTGTCGCCGCGCGGGTGCACGGCAGCCATGGCTGGCAGCGGTTGACCGGACTGTCCTATTTGCACGCCTTGTCCGACGTCGATCTGCACTTGGCGGTGGGGTCGGTTGCGCAGGCCGATGCCGTCGTGGCCTTGCTGTCGACGACCACTTTTGGCGGTCCCCGCATCGATGGCGAGCTGGTGTTTCCTGACGGCTCGGCCGTGGCCTGGCGCGAGTGGTGGCAATGGCGTCAGGGCCGCGTCCGGCAGGTGCTGGTCAAGCGCCTGAGCGGCGCCGTACTCGAAAGCGGGCTGCAGTGGTTGCCGCCCGACAAGCCCGGCGTGCAGTCCCCGGAGCAGGCGTGCGAACCAGCGGCGGTGGCTGCATGAGCCCGCTGCCCTCGTCGGCGGTGCAGCCGTCGTTCGCGGCCGGACGACGCGTCGGCTCGTTGGCCTCGGCCGTGCCGGGCGTTCGACTGCAGGCGATCGGCCGTGCCGCCACGGCGGCGCTCTACGACGAGCTGGCGCTTGAGCCGAAGCCGGGCCTGGTGTCGTTCCTCGATCAAGGCAGCCATGACGACATGGACGGCAGCACCTTCTTGCGCAGTCTGTTCGCCCTGCGGCACTACTTTGTGCAGATTTCGCAGGCGGGTGCCGTCGATGCCGGGTTTCCCGAACTCGAGGCGCTCGGTCTGGCTGCCGAATCCCGCATGCTCAAGGCCACCGGCGGCATCAATACCCACCGGGGCGCGGTTTTCACCCTCGGCCTGCTGTGTGCCAGCGCGGGAGCCTTGTCGGCACGCGCAGCCGTGCTGACACCGCAGTCGATCCGCCAGTCCTTGCTGGACCGCTGGGGGGAGGCGTTGAGCGAACGTGCCTTGTGCTCACGCGACACCAACGGACAGCGCGCGGCGCTTCGGCATGGCCTGCGCTCGGTCAGCGAGGAGGCCGCGCTGGGCTTTCCGGTGCTGTTCGAGGTCGCGCTTCCGGCGCTGCGTTCGGCGCATGCGCTGGGCCCGCGGCGCGCTCGGCTGCACACGCTCTTCCACATCATGGCGACGCTGGACGACACCAATCTCGCCCATCGAGGTGGCCTCGAGGGGTTGCGCTACGCGCAGCGTGCGGCGCACGATTACCTGCACGCCGGCGGCGCTGCGCAGCCTGATGGCATCGAACGCGCACGCGCGATACATGCCGCCTTTGTCAGCCGTCGCCTGTCGCCCGGCGGTGCTGCCGACCTGCTGGCCGCCGCCTGCCTGATCGATCGCCTCTGCCGACAGCCATGAGCCTGGCCTTGCTGTTTCCGGGGCAGGGCGTGCAGCACCCCGAGATGCTGCGCTGGATCGACGATCACCCGCTCGCCCGTCCGGTGCTCGACCAGATGGCGCAGCGCATAGGCATGGACTGGCGCGCGCAGCTTCATCACCCCGATTGGTCCAGCCGCAACGGCGTGGCTCAGTGCCTGTTGACAGGCGTGCTGCTTGCCAGTTGGCAAGCGTTGGCGCCTTTGTTGCCAGAGCCCGCTCTGGTGGCCGGCTACAGCGTGGGCGAAATCGCGGCCTTTGGTGCCGCAGGCGTGTTTGACGCCTCTGAGGCCATCGAGCTGGCAGCCCGAAGGGCGCAGGCCATGGATGCCAGCGCCGCTGTCGACAACGGCGGGTTGATCTCTGCCACGGGCGTGTCCGCATCCCGGATCGCCGAAATCTGCGCGCGCATGGGCCTGGCGGTGGCCATCCATCTGGGACCCGACCGCTGGGTGCTGGGTGGTGCGCTGGCCGATCTGCAGTGTGCGCAGGCTGAGTTGTGGGCTTCGGGCGCAGAGTCGGTCACGCTGCGGGTGAGTGTGGCGTCTCACACGCCGCAGATGCAGCCGGCCGCCGAGGCCTTCGAGGCCTTGGTCGAACCGATGTGCTGGCGCACGGCCCGCGCGGTGGTGGTCACCAATGTCGACGGCGCGGGCGAGCGTCGGCCGCAGGCGCTCAAGCTCGCGCTGGCGCGACAGATCTCGCGCACCGTCCAGTGGCACCGATCCATGGAGACCATCGCCGAGCGCATGCCGCGTTGCGTTTTGGAGGTCGGCCCGGGCACGACGCTGTCGCGCATGTGGGCCACACGCCACCCCGACATTCCCACCCGCTCGGCCGATGAATTCCACAGTGCCGAGGCGGTGGCGGTCTGGGTCCGCAAGATGCTGGCCTGAGTGGCCGACGACTCAGAAGTCGGCAGCAGCTTGCAGCGACAGCAGTTGCCGTTGGCTTTGGAACTGCCGCGGCTGCGCGCTGATCGGGTCGGTGAAGGCGATGGTGCGTGCCAGCAGCTGCAGCGGACGGTCGTGGTCGTCGGTGTCGGCGGGTAACAGTTCGGGGTACATGCGGTCGCCGACGATGGGCATGCCAAGACCGGCGCAATGCACCCGCAACTGGTGGGTGCGGCCGGTCACTGGCGTGAGCCGGTAGCGCCCCAGGCCTCTGAGCGTCTCGAGCAACTCGAAATGCGTCTCGGCGTTGGGCTCGCCGGGTGCCTCGCGCATGCGCAGGAAGTGCTCGTCTTCCACCAGCCGGCTTCGGTGGGTCAGCGGGAAATGCAGCTCCGGCCGGCACGGCGCGATGGCTTCGTAGTGTTTGCTCACCGCCTTGTGGGCAAACAGCGCCTGGTAGGCGCCGCGCGTGGCGGGCTGCACGGCGAACACCACCACGCCGGCGGTCTCTCGGTCCAGCCGGTGCAGGGGTGTCAGCGTGTCGATGCCCAGGCGGCGCTTGAGCCGCACCAGCAGCGTTTCGTGCAGATGCCGCCCGCCCGGCGTGACGCTCAGGAAGTGCGGCTTGTCGACGGCGACCAGCAGTTCGTCTTGAAACAGCAGCACTTCTTCGAAGGGCACCTTCGGCTCGTCGTCAATGGCGCGGTAGTAGTACAGCCGCACGCCGGCGCGGTACGGCTGCCCCGGGGTGATGGCAGCACCGTGCTCGTCGACCAGCTCGCCTTGCTGCATGCGGGCTCGCCAGGTGTCGGCCGGGACCGCAGCAAAGCGCTCGGCCAGAAACTCGTCGATCGAACCCCACGTCCCGGGCGGCAAGGCCACGCAACTCGGGCCGACGCCGTCCCTGGTCGGCAGCGGCAAGGGCGGCGGCTTTCTCGGGTGCTTGTCGCGAGGCGGCCGCACGGTGTTCACGGCGGCGGTGTGGCGGTCGTGGGCTCGGCGAGATCGGCCGCATCGGCCTCGGCCGCGCTGTCGAGCCGCAGCGCGCGCTGCAGCCGCCAGGCCTCGTGCGGATCGCCGGCGTACACCTGCTCGGCGGTGGTGGCGGTTTCGTGCAGCCGGGTGTCGAGCGCGATGCGGTTGTCAAAGACGAAGCATTCGCCGTCCCAGTCGCGCTCGGCATCGGGCATGCGGGCGAAGTAGTTGAGGATGCCGCCTTCGAGTTGCAGCACGGCCACGCCGCGCTCGTGCAGCCACGCGCTGGTTTTCTCGCAGCGGATGCCGCCGGTGCAGTACATGGCCACTTGCTTGCCTTCGGCTTGCCACAGCGGCAGATGTGACTCGATGTAGGCGGGGAAGTCACGGAAGTTGCGCACCAGCGGGTCCACCGCGTTGCGAAAGCGCCCGAGCCGCACTTCGAAGTGGTTTCGGTTGTCGATCACCACCACGTTCGGGTCGTCGAGCAGTTTGCGCCAGCGCTCGGGCGTCACTTGCAGCCCGACGTGACCCACCGCATTGACCTCGGCGCTGCCGGCGGGCAGCCCGAGCGGCAGGATTTCCGGTCGGCTGTGCACCTTCATGCGCTGGAACGGCGGCGTGGCGCAGGGGCTGCGCTTGAACTCGATGCCGGTGAAGCAACCCGCCAGACGCGCATCGCTGGCAAGCGCCACCTGGAACGCATCGAGCGCATCGGCCGTGCCGGCGACCGTGCCGTTGAGGCCTTCACGGGCGACCAGCAAGCTGCCGGTGAGCGATGCGGTCAGCTCGCGCAGGGTCGCCGCCGTGCCTTCAACATCGGCGACGTGCGCAAATTTGTAGAAGGAGTCGTGAAAGATCGCGCAGGTGCTCATGCGCGCATTTTCGGCGCACAGGCGTCGGCGCTGCCTCTACGTCATCAGGGCCAACCCTCACAATCGACCGATGGCTATCTTCTCCCTCTCCAATGCCCACTTGGCCTTCGGTCACGTGGCCCTGCTCGACAACGCGGCGTTCTCACTGGATGTCGGTGAACGGCTCGGCCTGATCGGCCGCAACGGCGCGGGCAAGTCGTCGATGCTCAAGATCATCGCCGGGCTTGAAAAGCTCGACGATGGGCTGCTGCAAATGACGCAGGGCGTGCGCATTTGCTACGTGCCGCAGGAGCCGGCGTTCGAGCCGGGTCACAGCGTGTTCGATGCCGTTAGCGAGGGCGTGGCTGAGGCGCGTGCGGTGCGTCAGGCCTACGAGGAGCACGCCGACGGCGTCGATCTCGATGCGCTGCAAACCCGCATCGAAGCGCTCGACGCCTGGAACTGGGAACAGCGCGTGGACACGACCATCGCGCAGTTGCATCTGGATGGCTCGCGCGAGATCAGCCAGCTGTCGGGCGGCATGAAAAAGCGCGTCGCGCTGGCGCAGGCGCTGGTGGCGGTGCCTGACGTGCTGTTGCTTGATGAGCCGACCAACCACCTGGACCTTGACTCGATCGCCTGGCTGGAAGAGCTGCTGCGCGGCTTCAAGGGCAGCGTGATGCTGATCACCCACGATCGAGCGTTCCTCGACGGCGTGGCCACGCGCATCATCGAACTCGACCGCGGGATCATCCGCAGCTACCCCGGCAACTTCAGCGCTTACGAGCGCATGAAGGAAGAACAGCTCGCCTCCGACGCGTTGGCCAATGCCCGCGCCGACAAGCTGCTTGCGCAAGAAGAGGTCTGGATTCGCAAGGGCGTCGAGGCCCGTCGCACTCGCAGCGTGGCTCGCATCCAGCGGCTCGATGTGTTGCGCAGCCAGCGTCAGGCGCGGCGCGATTCGCTGGGTCAGGTGCGTCTCGAGATCGATGCGGGCGCGCCCAGCGGCAAGATCGTCGGCGAGCTGCGCGACGTGTCGCTGAACTTTGGCGAGAAGATCATCGTGCGCGACTTCAGCGCCACCATCCTGCGTGGCGACAAGGTCGGGCTGATCGGCCCCAATGGCGCGGGCAAGACGACGCTGCTCAAGCTCATCCTTGGCGAGTTGCAGCCCACCAGTGGCGCGGTGCGCCAGGGCAGCAAGATCGAAGTCGCCTACTTCGACCAGATGCGCAGCACGCTGAACCTGGATGCCACGCTGGCCGACACCATCAGCCCGGGCAGCGAGTGGGTCGAGTTCGCCGGCCAGCGCAAGCACGTGATGAGCTACCTGAACGACTTTCTGTTCTCGCCCGAGCGCGCCAATTCGCCGGTGCGCACGCTCAGCGGTGGCGAGCGCAATCGCGTGCTGCTCGCACGTTTGTTTGCGCTGCCGGCCAACGTGCTGGTGCTCGACGAGCCGACCAACGACCTCGACATCGACACGCTGGAGCTGCTCGAAGAATTGCTGCAGTCGTACAAAGGTACGGTGTTTCTCGTCAGCCACGACCGCCGCTTCCTTGACAACGTGGTGACCAGCACCATCGTGTGGGAGGGCGACGAGTCCCCCGGCCAATGGCGCGAGTACGAAGGTGGCTACGAAGACTGGAAGATGCAGCGCGACCGGGCGCAGTCCCTGCGCGCGCAGGCGGCGAAGGCCGCCAAGTCAAAGGACACGCCGGCGGCTGCGAAGTTGGCTGCCGCTGAGGTCGCTCCCGCACCGGCTGCGGCCAAGCCACGCAAGCTCAGCTACAAGGAGCAGCGTGAGCTCGACGAGTTGCCGCAGCGCATCGAGGCGCTCGAAGCCGAGCAGGTTTCGCTGGCCACGTTGCTGGCCGATGCCGACGCCTACACGCGCGACCCGAAAGGCGTGGCCACCGCGCAGGCGCGCGTCGCTTTGATCGACGATGAATTGCTGGCCGCCATGGAGCGCTGGGAAGTGCTGGGTCAGCGCGGTTGAGGGTCGGGAAAGCGACTGCAGGTTCGCGGCGACTCGGGCGATAAACTGGGTTGGATTTCCCGCTTCCCGCTCCCATGCCTGCACCCGACATAGAACTCGTGATCCCGAGCGACGCTGATTCGCTCGATGCCACCCGCGGCATTTTTCGTGAGTACGTAGGCAGCCTCAACATCGACCTGCGCTTCCAGAACATCGAGGAAGAACTGGCAGGACTGCCGGGTGAATACGCGCCGCCCCATGGGCACTTGTTGCTGGCCTTCGTCGATGGCCAACTGGCCGGCTGTGGCGCGCTGCGGGCATTGGCCGATGTCGACTACGCGAATGCCTGCGAGATGAAGCGCCTGTATGTGCGGCCGGCGTTTCGCCGCTTCGGCCTCGGCCGGTTGCTGGCGCAGGCGCTGTTCGACGAGGCGCGCAGTGTGGGCTACTCGACCATGCTGCTCGACACGCTCGACGGCATGGAGGCCGCGCGCGGCCTGTATGCCTCGCTGGGCTTCGAGGAAATCCCGCCGTATTACTTCAGCCCGATCGCCGATTCGCAATACCTGAAGGCCGAGCTCGACTGAGCCTGCCCGGACCAGCGCGTCAAGGACCCATGGGCGACTCAGCCACTCAGCCGCAAGGCGCTGTCGAACTCTGCGCTGGGCCGCTGAGGTTGGCGCTGCGAGCCGATCTGGGCGGAGCGATCGCGGGCCTCTGGCACTGCGGCACGCCCATCCTGCGCTCGACCGAGCCAGCTTTGTTGGCCGGGTCGCGTCAGTCGGCCTGCTACCCGCTGGTGCCTTACTCCAACCGCTTGGGCCACAAGCGCTTTCGATGGCAGGGACGTGACTACACGACCCAGACCAATTTCGACGACAACCCGCATTCGGTTCATGGAGTGGGTTGGTTGCGGCCTTGGGATGTGGTGTCGCACAGCGCGGTTTCCGCATTGCTGCGTTACCGCCACATGCCCGACGCGCACTGGCCGTTTGCGTTCGAGGTGCAACAGAAGTTCTCGCTGACGCCGCACGCCATGAACGCGCTCATGACCATCACCAACACCGCAGACTTTGCCCAGCCTGTGGGGTTGGGCTGGCACCCCTATTTTCCGAAGCGCGAGGGCAGTCACTTGCACATCAAGGTCGCTGATCGCTGGGAGTCCGATGCCAGCGGGTTGCCGGTGCGCAAGGCGCCGCAGCTCGGGATCGACGGAGCGGTGGCAAAGATGGGGCTGGACCATTGCTTCGACGGTTGGGTGGGCGCAGCCAGCATTCGCGATGAGAAA
Source organism: Burkholderiales bacterium (assembly GCA_947452135.1). Lineage (GTDB taxonomy): Bacteria > Pseudomonadota > Gammaproteobacteria > Burkholderiales > Burkholderiaceae_C > PBB1. The sequence continues at coordinate 3,112 of CANGBT010000070.1, read as the reverse complement.
GTCTCGCTGCGGCTCACATCCAACCTGCTGCGCCTGGTGATCTACACGCCGGCGGACAAGGCGTACTTCTGTGTCGAGCCGGTCAGCCATGTCAGCAACGCGATCCACATGAGCGACCCGTTCGCTCACGGGTTGCATGCGCTGCAACCCGGCGAAAGTTTTGAGGCGTCGATGACGCTTGAGGTGACTGCCCTGTGAGTAACGCCAAGTCCTTGCGCGACGCACCGATCGTGAAGGTTGCCGTCGCTTCGCCCAGTTTGCTGGGCGAGTCCCCTGTGTGGCACCCGCGCGAGCAGGTGCTGTACTACTGCGACATTCCCGCCCGTACGCTCAACCGGTTTGATGCGGCGACTGGCGACTTGTCGCACTGGACCTTCGACAGCGAAATCGCCAGCTGCGCCCCGATGCTCGATGGCGGGATGTTGCTGGCGGCCCGTGACGGGCTGTGGCGTTTTGACCCCTTGACCGGAACGCGAGCCTTGCTGGCGGAGCCGCCGTATGACCCGAAGATCGAGCGCTTCAACGACGGAAAGTGCGATCCACAGGGTCGCTTCTGGGTCGGTACGGTGTACGAGCCGCGAGACCCCCCCTTGGCGTCTTTGTACTGCTTTCACCAAGGCACCTTGACCGAAAAGGCCGATGGCATCACCGTATCCAATGGCCTGGCATGGAGCGCGGATGGCCGCACCATGTTCTGGAGCGATACGCAGACGCACCGGGTCTTTGCCTTCGATTTCGACGGATCCAGCGGTGCGCTCAGTGCGCGGCGCGTATTGGCCGCATTCCCCGCAAAGCAGCCGGACCAGCCTTTGGACTCCTATGGCGGGCGCCCCGATGGCGCGGCGGTTGATGCCGAGGGCAACTACTGGGTGGCGATGTTTGAGGGGCAGCGCCTGCTTTGCCTGTCGCCGTCGGGAAAGACGCTTCGAGAGGTCCGGTTGCCGGTTCGTTGCCCAACGATGCCTTGCTTCGGTGGACCTGATTTGAAGACCCTTTTCATCACCACATCCCGGCGCGGCCGCCCGATGACCGAACTGGCCGAGCAGCCGTGGGCCGGCTGTGTGCTGTCACTGCGTGTCCATGTGCCCGGATTGCCGGCCCATCTGTTTGGCTGAGGGTTTACCGCGAGGCTGGAAGCAAGGCACGCGCAGGTTGTTGCGCAGCTTGTTCAAAAAGTGCCCCAAAACAGCGGGTTATTACGTACAATTCCGAGGCTTTGTTGAAAACAGCCGGATCAGCCGCCGTGACCGACACAATCGTTCGTGGTGTGACATCCAAGACTCCTGCCGACCTGCCCCAATCAAGGGCTCAGCCTCTGCCCATCGACGACCTCGGTGACTCAGAGCGCGAATTCAAGGTCTGGACTCGCGAAGAGGTGGCCTTGCTGGATGTGGGGTCATCTTCGGTGTCTCCGTGGCAGGTGGTCGCTGCGCAAGTTGCGGTGGGTTTGGCTTGCAGCCTCACTTTTGCGCTGTTTGGCTCACCGGCCTCCATGTGGTCGGCGGTTTACGGTGTGGCGGCGGTGGTGGTGCCGGGTGCGCTGATGGCTCGTGGGATGTCCCGCAGGGCTCGGTCGCCGATGGGTTTGGCTGTGGGCTTCATGTTTTGGGAAGTCTTGAAGATCGGTGCTGCGATGGCCATGCTGGTGATCGCAGCCCGCGTGGTGCCCGACCTGAGGTGGCCAGTGTTGTTGGTCACGATGGTCGTGTGCATGAAGGTGAATTGGTTTGCGCTCCTGTGGCGCGGCCGCAAACGAACGATGAGGTTGTGACTCGCCATGTCTGCTGAAGGTTCCGAACACGCCCCGACCGCAGGTGAATACATCATTCACCACCTGACGCACCTGCATAACAAGCAGCAAACGTCGGTTGTCGACTTTTCGGTGATCAATCTCGACTCCGTGTTTTTCACGGTGGTGCTGGGTGTCTTGGGTTGCTTGCTGCTTTGGCTTGCCGCCAGCAAGGCGACCTCTGGCAGGCCTGGGCGCTTCCAGGCGGCGGTTGAGATGCTGGTTGAGATGGTTGACAGCCAGGCCAAAGGCATCGTGCATAGCGCGTCGAGTCGTCGCCTGGTGGCGCCGCTGGCGCTGACCGTTTTTGTGTGGATCTTCCTTCTCAACGCGATGGACATGCTGCCCGTCGATCTGTTGCCTTGGGTTGGTGAGCACGTTTTTGGGTTGGATCACCTGCGCGTGGTCCCCACGGCGGATTTGTCCATCACGATGGGCCTGTCAATCGGCGTGCTGATCGTTTGCCTGTTCTACAACGTCAAGATCAAGGGGGCGGGCGGTTGGGTGCATGAGTTGTTCTCGGCGCCGTTCGGCGACAAGTGGTTTTTGTACCCCGTGAATTTCCTAATGCAGATCATCGAGTTCGTCGCCAAGACGGTGTCTCACGGCATGCGACTGTTCGGCAACATGTACGCCGGCGAACTGATCTTCATGCTGATTGCCCTCATGGGTGGAGCTTTCACGCTGTCTGGTACGGGTATCGCGCTCTTCCTCGGGCACATCGTTGCCGGGACCGTGTGGACCATCTTCCACATCCTGATCATCACGCTGCAGGCCTTCGTGTTCATGATGTTGACTTTGGTCTACATCGGTCAGGCGCACGACGCGCACTGATCCGGGTTTCGTTTTTCTTGCTTTCTTTTCCCTCTCGTTACAAAACTACTTAGGAGTCATCATGGAAGTCATCAGCTTTGTTGCCCTCGCCGCCGGCTTGATCATTGGTCTGGGTGCCGTTGGTGCCTGTATCGGCATTGGCATCATGGGCAGCAAGTATCTTGAGTCGGCCGCTCGTCAGCCTGAACTCATGAACGAGCTGCAAACCAAGATGTTCTTGCTGGCCGGTCTGATTGACGCCGCATTCATTATTGGTACCGGTATCGCTCTGTGGTTCGCAACGGCCAACCCGTTTCTGGCCCAGATCGCCAACCTGCCTAAGTAAGTCCTCGCGCAGGTGTGCACTTGAGGTGCCACCTGCCTTGATCCACTCAGTTTCAAAGGCAACAACGTGAGCATCAACGCTACGCTGATCGCGCAACTGATCGTGTTCCTGATCCTGGTCTGGTTCACGATGTCGTTTGTGTGGCCGCCCATCGTCAAGGCACT
>CANGBT010000069.1 GCA_947452135.1 Burkholderiales bacterium | reverse complement strand
GCGCGTGGTGGCCAAGGCCAAGGAATACGACCGCGACACCATCCCCGGCGACTACGCCACGCTGGCCGTGCCGTGCCCCAACTGCGGCGGCGTGGTCAAGGAGAACTACCGCCGCTACACCTGCATCGGCAAGGACGGCGCCGCACCGGTTGAAGCTGCCGAGCAGCACGGCTGCGGTTTCAGCATCAGCAAGATCCCCGGCAGCCGCAGCTTCGAGTTGCCCGAGGTCGAGGCCTTCATCGCCAACAAGAAGATCGGCCCGCTCGAGGGCTTTCGCTCGAAGGCCGGTTGGCCGTTCACCGCGGAGCTCAAGCTGGCCTACGACGACGAGGTCAAGAACTGGAAGCTCGAGTTCGACTTTGGCGAAGACGCCAAGGGCGAAGCCGGCGAGCCGGTCGATTTCTCGGAGCAGGAGTCGCTCGGGCGCTGCCCGAAAGACCAGGGTCAGGTGTTCGAGCACGGCACCAGCTACGTGTGCGAGCACGCCGTGGGCGCCAACGTCACCTGCGACTTCAAGAGCGGCAAGATCATCTTGCAGCAGCCCGTGCCACGCGAGCAGATGACCAAATTGCTGCAAACCGGCAAGACCGATCAGCTCGAGAACTTCGTGTCCAACAAGACCCGGCGCAAGTTCAAGGCCCGTCTGGCGTTCGACGCCAAGGAAGGAAAGGTCAGCTTCGAGTTCGAGCCGCGTCCGGCCAAGGCGCCGCCGGCGAAGAAGGCGGCTGCGAAGAAAACGGCCTGACCGGCCCATGACGCCAAGGCCCCGCCCGAACCGCTCGGGCGGGGTCTTGGTGGGTTCGCTCAGGCGGCTGGGTCAACCAGCCCCAGCATCGAGCGCCCCAAAGCCTCGGCCACCTCGATGCCGTCGACGCCGGCCGACATGATCCCGCCGGCGTAGCCCGCGCCTTCACCGGCCGGGTACAGACCGCGCACGTTGAGGCTTTGCCAGTCGCGTCCGCGGGTGATGCGCAGCGGCGATGAGGTGCGCGTCTCGACGCCGGTGAGCACGGCATCGGGCATGTTGAAGCCCTTGATCTGCCGCTCGAACGCGGGCAGCGCCTCGCGGATCGCGTCGATGGCGTACAGCGGCAAGCTGGCGTGCTCGCGACGGCCCAGATCGGTCAGGTGCACGCCCGGCTTGTAGGACGGCTCGACCGTACCGAGCACGGCCGAGGCCTGGCCGCGGATGAAGTCGCCCACCAACTGGCCCGGTGCCATGTAACCGCCACCGCCGAGCTCGAACGCGCGCGACTCCCAGTGCCGCTGGAAGGCCATGCCGTCGAGCGGGCTGACCGGACCTTCGGTCAGCCCGTCCTGGCGGTAGTCCTGCGGGTTGATGCCCACCACGATGCCGGCGTTGGCGTTGCGCTCGTTGCGCGAGTACTGGCTCATGCCGTTGGTGACGACGCGGTTTTCCTCGGACGTGGCGGCCACCACGGTGCCGCCCGGGCACATGCAAAAGCTGTAGACCGCGCGGCCGTTGCTGGCGTGGTGCACCAGCTTGTAGTCGGCCGCACCCAGAACCGGATGTCCGGCCGCCGCGCCGTAGCGCGCACGGTCGATGACGCCTTGCGGGTGCTCGATGCGAAAGCCGATCGAAAACGGCTTGGGCTCCATGAACACGCCGCGCTCGTAAAGCATCGTGAAGGTGTCGCGTGCGCTGTGGCCGAGTGCGAGCACGACGTGATCGGCCGCAAGTTGCTCGCCGGTCTCGAGCGTCACGCCGCGGATGCCACCGGCTTCGATCAGCACATCGACCACGCGCTGCTGAAAGCGGATCTCTCCGCCCAATGACTCGATCTCGGCGCGCATCTTCTCGACCATGCCCACAAGCCGGAAGGTGCCGATGTGTGGCTTGGCCACGTAGAGGATTTCCTCGGGCGCGCCGGCCTTGACGAATTCGGTGAGCACCTTGCGAGTGAGGTGGCGCGGGTCGCTGATCTGGCTCCACAGCTTGCCGTCGCTGAAGGTGCCCGCACCGCCTTCGCCGAACTGCACGTTGGACTCAGGCTTGAGCACCCCCTGACGCCACAGGCCCCAGGTGTCCTTGGTGCGCTCGCGCACTTCCTTGCCGCGCTCGAGCACGATCGGGCGCAGGCCCATTTGCGCGAGCACCAGCGCAGCAAACAGCCCGCACGGCCCGAAGCCCACCACCAGCGGCCGCGCACGCTCGCCGGCGTGCCAGTCGGCCGGCACGTGGCCCACGAAGCGGTAGCGGGTGTCGGGCGAGGGTTTGATGTGCACATCGCCAGCGTGGCGTGCCAGCACCGCCGCCTCGCCGTCGACCTCGCAGTCGACGGTGTAGATCAGCACGATGGCGGTTTTCTTGCGCGCGTCGTGGCTGCGCTTGAAGACGTTGAACGAGCGCAGCGCGGCATCGCTCACGCCGAGGCGCCGCAGCAAGGCCGCACGCAGATCGGCTTCCGGATGGTCGAGCGGCAGGCGCAGTTCGGTGACTCGGATCATGGGCATCAAAAGGGGTCAGGTCGCTGAGCGCATCAGGCGCGCGACAGCAGTTTGGCTTCGGCCAGCGCCAGCGGCTCGGGCAGGCCCGACAGCACCAGGGTGTCGCCGGCGGTCAGCAGCAGGTCGTCCTCGGGGCGGCTCACCACCCCCGAGGCTCGGCGAACCGACACCACCGACACGCCGACAGCATGCAGGGCCTCGGCCGCCAGTGGTTGCCCCACGCAGCTGCACGCCGCCGTCAAGGTGACGCTGTGCAACCGCACGTTGCCGCGTTCGTCGAAGGTGTCATCGTCGGCGCCGTGAAAGTACCCGCGCAGCAGCCCGTAGCGCGCGTCACGCTGCTCCTGCACGACGCGCAGCACCCGGCGCATGGGCACGCCCACCAGCGCGAGGGCGTGGCTGGCCAGCATCAACGAGCCCTCGATCGCTTCGGGCACGACTTCGGTGGCGCCGGCAGCACGCAGGCGTTCGAGGTCGCTGTCGTCGATGGTGCGCACGATCACCGGCACTTTGGGTGCGTGCTCTTGCACCAGCCGCAAGATCTTCAGCGCCGATGGCGTGTCGTGGTAACTCACCACCACCGCGCTGGCACGCGACAGGCCGGCGGCCATCAGGCTTTGCAGCCTTGCCGCGTCGCCGAACACCACGCTCTGGCCGGCAGCCGCGGCCTTGCGCACGCGGTCGGGGTCGAGGTCGAGCGCCATGTAGGGGATGCGCTGCGAGTCCAGCACGCGCGCGAGGTTCTGGCCGCTGCGCCCGTAGCCGGCAATGATCACGTGCGCCTCGGTGTTGATGGCCCGTTTGGCGATGGTCGTCATGGCCACCGACTGCATCAACCAGTCGGTGGCGCTCAGCCGCATCACGATGCGGTCGCTGTAGGCGATCAGCAGCGGCGTGAGCATCATGCTGAGCACCATGCTGGCCAGCACCGGGCTGATCCAGCGCGGGTCGATCAGGTGCTCCTGCGCGCCCAGCGTCAGCAGCACGAAACCGAACTCGCCGGCTTGCGCCAGATACAAACCGGTGCGCAAGGCGGTGCCCGGGGCGGTGCCGAACAGCCGCGCCAGCAGCGCCACCAGCACGAACTTGACGAGCACCGGCACCAGCGTGAGCAGCAGCACCAGCAGCCACTGGTCGATCACCGGCCGCCAGTCGAGCTTCATGCCGATGGTGATGAAAAACAGCCCCAGCAGCACGTCGTGGAAAGGGCGGATGTCGGTTTCGACCTGGTGCTTGTATTCGGTCTCGGCGATCAGCATGCCGGCGATGAAGGCGCCCAGCGCCAGCGACAGCCCGAAGTGCTCGGTCAGCCAGGCCAGCCCGAGCGTGACCAGCAGCAAGTTGAGGATGAACAGCTCTTCGCTCTTGCGCCGCGCCACCATCGTGAGCCACCAGCGCATGAGCTTTTGCCCGCCCGCCAGCAAGATGGCCAGCAGCACGGCGGCCTTGAGCGCCGCTGTACCGAGCGTGACCGCCAGATCGGCGCCCCGCGAATCCAGCGCCGGAATCAGCACCAGCAGCGGCACCACCGCCAGATCCTGGAACAACAGCACGCCCATCACGCGGCGGCCGTGTTCACTCTCGAGCTCGAGCCGATCGGCCATCAACTTCACGACGATGGCGGTGCTCGACATCGCCATGGCAGACGCCAGCACGAGCGCGCCTTGCCACGACAGCTGCCAGGGGTGCGCGGTGAATGAGTACAGCCAGCCGAGCAGGACGTGACCGGCCAGCGTGCCGCCGATGGTGAGCACCACCTGCGCCAGTCCGAGTCCGAACACCAGCTTGCGCATGCTGTTGAGCTTGGGCAGGTTGAACTCGAGCCCGATCACGAACATCAGGAAGACCACGCCGAACTCGGCGAGGTAGCGCACGCCGGCGGAGTCCTTGGCCAGCGCCATCGCGTGCGGGCCGATGACCACGCCCACAGCCAGATAGCCCAGCATGGGCGGCAACTTGGCGAGCCGACACAGCACCACACCAGCCACCGCGGCCACGAGGTAGAGCAGGGTCAACTCGAAGGTGGATGCCATCAAAAACGTCTATCGCTGGGGGTGTGCGGCGAGGCGGGTGAGGGTTTCGCACGCGGCATGCCACCGCCGGGGTGGCGTGCCTAGAATGCGTCTCCCTCGTGGTTCGATCCTAATGGACACCCCCGCCCCCCCTGAGCTTGCCGCATTCGATGCCCAACGCGCCTTGCAGTTGGCCTGCGACACCTTCGACATCGAAGCGCGTGCGCTGATCGGCTTGAAGTCCCGCCAGGGTGAGGCGTTCGCGCGTGCGGTCGAGACCATGCTGCGCTGTCGCGGCCGCGTCGTGGTGATGGGCATGGGCAAGAGCGGGCATGTGGGCCGCAAGATCGCCGCCACGCTGGCGTCCACCGGCACGCCGGCTATGTTCGTGCATCCGGCCGAAGCCAGCCATGGCGATCTGGGCATGGTCACGCCGGCCGATGTCGTGCTCGCGATTTCCAACTCCGGCGAAAGCGACGAGATCGCCGCGCTGCTGCCGGCCCTCAAGCGACTGGGCGTGACCCTGATCAGCATGACGGGTCGCGCGGATTCCTCGCTGGCGCGCCATGCCGATCTGGCGCTCGACAGCGGTGTCGATCAGGAAGCCTGCCCGCTGAACCTTGCGCCGACGGCCAGCACCACCGCTCAGATGGCGCTCGGCGATGCGCTGGCGGTGGCTTTGCTCGACGCGCGCGGTTTTCGCGAAGCCGACTTTGCGATGTCGCACCCCGGCGGCAGTCTGGGGCGCAAGCTGCTGATTCATGTGCGCGATCTGATGGTCTCGGGCGACGCGGTGCCCCAAGTGGCGCCCGACGCGATGTTTGGAGCCTTGCTGGCCGAGATGACCGGCAAGGGTCTGGGCTTCACGGCGGTCACCGACACGCAGCAGCAGGTCCTGGGTATCTTCACGGATGGCGATCTGCGCCGCCTCATCGAACGCGGTGAGGATTTGCGATCCCTTTCGGCAAGCGCCGTGATGCATCCCAACCCCAAAGTGATCCGCGACGATGCGCTCGCCGTGGATGCCGCCGGGCTGATGGAGCAGTACCGCGTCACCGGCGTGCTGGTGGTCGATGCCGCGCAGCGGCTCGTGGGCGCGCTGAACCTCAATCAGCTCATGCGAGCAAAGGTGCTTTGATGACGTCGCGCGAGCCCCGAGTTCTGCGGCCAGTGCTCGCCATTGAGCCCGAGTTGCTGCTTCAGGCACAAGGCATCCGTGTGGCCATCTTCGATGTGGACGGCGTGCTGACCGACGGCAGCCTCTACATCGGCGAGCACGGCGAGGCCTTCAAGGCGTTCAACAGCCTTGACGGCCACGGGCTCAAGCTGCTCGCGAGGGGCGGCATCACGCCGGTGGTGATCACCGGGCGCGATTCGCTGGCGGTGCGCCGCCGTATTGCCGATCTGGGCATCGAGCACGCGGTGTACGGCGTGCACGACAAGCTCGCCGCCGCGCTCGACGTGTTGCACGCCCTGCGGCTCGGCTGGGATCAGCTCGCGGTGATGGGTGACGACTGGCCCGACCTGCCATTGATGACGCGTGCGGCGTTTGCCTGCGCGCCGGCCAATGCGCACATCGAGGTGCGTGCGGTGGCACATCACGTCACCCGTCTGCCCGGTGGTGCGGGCGCGGCGCGCGAATGCTGCGACTTGCTGTTGACGGCCGCCGGCTGCTACGCGGCGCTGCTGCAGGGGCATCTCACCACGCTCGATACCTCGCCATGAGGCGGCCTGGCGATCGTCGCGCAGGGGGTGCTCTTTGAACGCCGGGATCGGGCCGCCGTTGCGTGCCGTGGAGGAACTGAGGCCCCGGCGCCCGAAGGCACCTTGGTATCGGCGCGCGCTCGACACCGCTTCTCACTACCTGCCGCTTGTGCTGATGGCTTTGCTGGCCTTGGCCACGTGGCGACTGGCAAAGAACACCCCGGTGTTCCAGGGTGACAAGCCCGAGGTTGTGCGACGCCACGTGCCCGACTACACCATGAACGGATTCACCGTGCAGCGGTTCGCGAACGCGGGCGCCTTGTCCATGCAGATCGAGGGCGACACCTTGCGCCACTACCCGGACACCGACACGCTGGAGATCGACAAGGTTCGCATCCGCTCGATCACCCCCGAGGGGCGCGTGACGCTGGCCTGGGCCGAAAAGGCGCTGTCCAACGGCGACGGCTCCGAGGTTCAGCTGACGGGCCATGCACGCGTGCTGCGCGAGGCCTACAACGAGGGTGATGCCCATGAAGCGCCGATCGACTTTCACGGTGAGTTCTTGCACGTCTTTTTGCGCACCGAGCGCGTGAGTTCTCACCTGCCGGTGGTGATCACGCGTGACGCCACCGAGGTGAGCGGGGCCTCGATGACCTACGACAACCTCACCCGTGTGGCGCAGTTCACCGGTCGCGTTCACGCGACGTTTCCCGGGTCGGCTGCGCCCGCCAAAAAGCCCTAGCCGCTTGCCGTGGCCATGACTGGGAGCCCCATGCACTGCGGCAGGCGGGCGACGTCTTGAGCGCGCCGCTGGTCTACATCACCGGGGCTTCAAGCGGCATCGGGCTGGCGCTGGCCGGGCGTTTCTTGCGGGCTGGCTACCGCTTGGCTCTGGTGGCGAGGCGAACTGACGACATGACTGCCTGGGCCCGGGCACAAGGGCTTGATGCCGATCGGTGCGCGGTCTATGCAGCCGACGTGCGCGACATCGAAAGCATCACCGGCGCCGGCCGTCGGTGCCTGCTCGCTCAGGGACTGCCAGACGTGGTGATTGCCAATGCAGGCATCAGTGAAGGCTTCGACACCGCCGAATTTGAAGATCTGGCTGTTTTGCGCGACATCCTCGAGACCAACCTGATCGGCCTGGCGGCGACGTTTCAGCCGTTCGTGAACCCTCTGCGTGAGCGTCGCACCGGCACGCTCGTGGGCATCGCCAGCGTGGCGGGTGTACGCGGTCTGCCGGGGCATGGCGCGTATTGCTCAAGCAAGGCTGGAGTGATCAGCTACTGCGAAAGCCTGCGAGGGGAGTGTCGGCCGTTCGGGCTCAAGGTGGTGACGATCAGCCCCGGGTTCATCGACACCCCGCTCACGCGCCGAAACCGCTATCCGATGCCGTTCCTGATGTCGCCGCAGTCTTTTGCCGACAGTGCGTTTCGCGCCATCGAGCGAGGCGCCAGCCATCGGGTGATTCCGTGGCAGATGGGGCTCGTGGCAGGGCTGCTGAAGGTGTTGCCGGACGCGTTGTTCGATCGGGCATTTCACGGGCGAGGGCGAAAACACCGCCGGGGCGAGTAGCACCGAAAAACGACGCACAAACAAAAACGGCCACACCGATAGGTGCAGCCGTTTGGTTCAAGCCGGAGGATTCAACCGGCTCGACAGACCCGAAGCCTGATCAGTAGCCGCCGCCGCCAGAGCGGCCACCGCCGCCACCGCCGTAGCCACCACCACCGGAGCGGCCACCGCCACCACCGCCGTAGCCGCCACCACCGCCGCCGTAGCCACCGCCACCGGAGCGGCCGCCGCCACCACCGCCGTAGCCGCCGCCACCACCGCTGCCACCGAAGCCACCGCCGCCGGAGCGACCAGCGCCGCCACCACCGCCGTAGCCACCACCACCGCCGCCGCCGAAGCCACCGCGGCTACCGCCACCGCCGAAGCCGCCCGGGCGCTCTTCACGAGGACGTGCCTCATTGACCACAAGAGCCCGGCCGTCCATTTGCTGACCGTTCATGCCATTGATGGCAGCTTGCGCTTCCGCGTCAGAGCCCATTTCCACGAAGCCGAAGCCCTTGGAGCGGCCCGTTTCACGGTCCATCATGACCTTGGCAGACGACACGGTGCCGAATTGCGCGAAGGTTTGCTGCAGATCGTCGTCGCGTACGTTGTACGAGAGGTTACCGACGTAGAGTTTGTTGCCCATTTCGAGCGCCTTTCTTTCCTGAAAACACAGAATAACTGTGTAGCTTTAACCTATCCTGAACCATTCAAGCAAAGGCGCTGCTACCGACAAAAGAAGCCAGATTATTGATGAATAAACCGATCTTGGGCAAAGGCTTCGCCGATACATTGACTGCGGAGTGTTGTTTTGGAGGTTATCTATCGAAATTCTGATCGGCTCATGGCGGCAGGCTGGCTTCACGCAAGCCATCCCCTTGATGCAACAGAAGGGAAAACCCGCATTTCTGGGTTTGATGGACATCCCTAGAGTTCGTCTTCTCGCGGAAGCACCCAAGTGGTGACTTCCCTCGCGGGGTGATGAGGAGACATCATTGGCGAAAGGGGGTAACCACCCCCAGACGCGATAACCGGGCCGCACCATCGGCCTGAGTAAAAATCGAAAGGCGCTGGTATCCCCGGCGCCTTTTTCTTTTCGGATTTCGCTTTTTCCTCTTTGCCCGGCATCGCCGGCGTCGCCACACCGATGCTTGAACTCGCCATCCTTGTCTTGGCATCGCTGTTTGCAGGTTTGGTCGATGCCATTGGTGGAGGCGGAGGCCTGGTGCTGGTGCCCGCACTGTTCGGCGTTTTCCCCGATGCCGCGGCGGCCTCGCTGTTCGGCACCAACAAGGGCGCATCGATCTGGGGTACCGGCTGGGCCACGCTGCAATACGCCCGCCGTGTCCAACTGCCTTGGCGTGCGCTGTGGCCTGCGGCGATTTCGGCCTTGATCGGAAGCGCCATGGGGGCGTGGGGCGTGACGGTGATCGACCCGGGTTACTTCCGCAAGGCGCTGCCTGTGGTCCTGCTGGGTGTGCTGATCTACACCGTGCTCCGCAAGAACTTCGGGCAGATTCATGCGCCCCGCTACCAGGGGCGCAAGCAGGTCGCAGTGGCCAGTGCCGTAGGTGTGATCGTCGGTGCTTACGATGGGTTTTTCGGCCCGGGCACAGGCAGCTTTCTGGTGTTCCTGTTTGTGCGGCTGCTCGGGTTCGACTTCCTGCACGCCAGCGCCTGTGCCAAATTTCTCAATACGGCGACCAATGCGGCGGCTCTGGTTCTGTTCGCTTGCAAGGGGCATGTCTGGTGGCACCTGGCTGCCGTGATGGCGTTGTCCAACGTGATCGGCAGCTTGATCGGCACCCGGCTTGCTTTGCGTCACGGAACGCCCTTCGTGCGAGTCGTGTTCGTGTGCGTGGTGCTCTTGCTGATCGTGAAAACGGCGTGGGACGGTTTTTTCAGATCGGGGTGAACGGCCGAGATGGCCCGGGGGTGAATTGGGTGGCCTCAAGAGGCCTGTTCGTTGCAATGCACGCCGGCTGCGGGACTACGATCCGACCCACTCACAGCCTCGCACGCTCGATCCCCATGCCTGTCGCTCCCGAACTTCGCGCGCTCAACATCGACATTCCGGCGCAACCGGAATCGCTGGTCAAACTGTCTTCGCTGCTGGCCGCCTGCGATGTGAATTTGCAGCAAGTCGGCGCGCTGGTCGAGTCGGACATGGCGCTTGCGGCAGCTGTTCTGAAGGCCGTGAACTCGTCACTGTATGGACTGTCGGGTCGGGTTCAGAGCGTTCATCAGGCGATCTCGTATCTGGGCACGCGCGAGGTTGCGGGCATCACCTTCGAGATGGGGCTGCGCGCCGTGTTTCCCAGCGCGCCCGATCTGGCCGCCGTGTGGGAGCGCGCCGCCGTGCGCGGCTTGTTGATGGGGCGCATCGGCGACGCCATTGGCGTTGATCCATGGGCCGCGCACTCAGCCGGTCTGTTCGAAGAGTGCGGCAAGGCCGTGCTGTTTCGCCACTCGGCGGAGCGGTATCTGTCCATGATGATCGACGCTGAGAACGACGAGGAACTCGCCTTTCTCGAGCACCAGGAATTCGGCGTCAGTCACGATGCGTTGGGCGCGGCGATGTGCGAAAGCTGGGGCCTGGCGCCGGCGGCGGTGCACAGCGTGCGGTTCCACATCGTGGTCAACGCCACACGCGAATTGCCGGCACAGGTTCAGCGCCGGTCCATTTGCGTGTTGTCGGCCGTGGCTCATGCGCTGATGACCGATCCCGGCACGCTTGACGAGGTGGTGGCTGCGGTGGCGCCGCAAGCGCAACTCGAACCCGAACTCGTGCTGCGTGGCGCGCGTCGCGTGCAGCAGCAAATCGAACGCGCAGTAGAGCGCTCCGACTGAACGTCGCAGGCCTCAGGCCAGCAGCGCTCGTGCCAGCCCGATCAGCGCGCACGCGCCGATCACACGCATCACGCTGACCTCGAATCGCATCAGCGCGACGGCACTCGCCAAGCCGATCAGCGCGCTTGCCCAGGCAAACGCGCCACCAAGACCCTCGGGCCACAGCACGTGCTGGGCAAAGAACACGGCCAGGTTCACGATCACGCCGACCACCGCCGCAGCGATCGCCACGAGCGGCGCCGTGAATCGCAGCTGACCGTGCGTGGCCTCGACCAGCGCACCGCCGGCCAGGATGAACACGAACGACGGCAAGAAGGTGAAGAACGTGGCCACGCAGGCGGCCACGACCCCGGCCATGAAGACCGCCTCAGGCCCGAACATCGGCTGCGTCCAGCCGCCCACGAAGGCGACGAACGCCACCACCATGATCAGCGGGCCGGGCGTCGTTTCACCGAGCGCCAGGCCGTCGATCATCTGCGGCGCGCTCAGCCAGCCGTGATGCATCACGGCGGCTTGCGCCACGTAGGGCAGCACCGCATAGGCGCCACCGAAGGTCAGCAGCGCCGCCTTGGTGAAGAACCATCCCATCTGCGCGAGCGTGCCCTGCAGTCCGCCCCAGGCCACCAGAGCTGCCATCACGCCAGCCCAAAGTCCAAGCCCCACGGCCAACTGCCGTAGCAGCCTGGGTCGGCTGAAGCGCGCGTGCTCGGGTGTCGGTGTGTCGTCGTCGATGACGGCTCGCACCCGCTGCGCGCTGTGGCTGCCATGACCGCTGCCGGAGCGGAAGTGATCGGGCGCCGTGCGCGCGCCCACAAGCCCGACCAGCGCCGCAGACAAGACGATGACCGGAAACGGCAGGTGAAACACGTAGATGGCCACAAAGGCCACCGCCGCAATCGCCCACAGCACCGCGTTTTTCAATGACCGCTTGCCGATGCGCCACGCCGCGGCCAGCACGATGGCCGTCACGGCCGGCTTGATGCCCCACAGCACGCCTGCGACCGCAGGCGTTTGCCCCAGCGCCATGTAGATCCAGCTCAGGGCGATCAGGATCACCAGCGAAGGCAGCACGAACAACGCCCCCGCGGCGATGCCCCCGCGCGTGCCGTGCAGCAGCCAACCGAGATAAGTGGCGAGTTGCTGCGCCTCGGGTCCGGGCAGCAGCATGCAGTAGTTGAGCGCGTGCAGGTAGCGCCCCTCGGAAATCCAGCGCCGCCGCTCGACCAGCTCGGTGTGCATCAGCGCGATCTGGCCTGCCGGCCCGCCGAAGCTGATGCAGCCCAGCCGCAGCCAAAAGCTCAGTGCCTGAGCCACAGTGGGGGCGGGCGGAGCGGGCGAAGCCTGAAATTCGGTGGCGTCGCTGGCGGAGTCGCGCATGGGCGTTGTGCTCTCTGGCACGCAGGCAGGTCAATCGCCCGCTGTTGCTAAAGCGGCAGCTCGGTGAAGAAGCGCCCGCCGTGATAGATCAGGGGCTGTGCGTCTTCGCGGCGCTGGCAATGCTCGACTTCGCCCACGAAGATGATGTGGTCACCCTCGGCGTACTGGCTGCGGTTGAAGCACTCGAACACCGCCATCGCGCCTTCGAGGATGGGCGCGCCGCGGGCCCCTTCGCGCAGGGCCACGCCCTCGAAGCGGTCGATGTCCTTGCTTGCGAAGCGCTCGGCGATGTGCCGCTGGTCGGACGCGAGGATGTTGATTGCGTAGTGCGAGCCGCGGCTGAAGGCGGGCATCGTCGACGCGTTGCGCGACAGGCTCCACAGCACCAGCGGCGGCGTGAGTGAGACCGAATTGAACGAGTTGGCGGTCAGCCCCACCCGAACGCCGTTCTCGTCGCATGCAGTGATCACGGTCACCCCGGTAGCGAAGGTACCGAGCGCGGCCCGAAAGTCGGCGCTCGAAAAGCTGGGCGGCAGTGCCAATCGGGTCGGGTTCATGGGTCAATTCTCGATGAAGTGCGCCGAGCCTTCCGGCCGAGCCCCATCCCTAGAATTCGGCATGACCGACCCCCATCAAGGTGTGCATGCAGGCACGCCAGGCGCCACCCGCTTCGACGCCGCCGCGCTGCACCGTCTGGCCGCGGTCGCCTTTCTCGGCTTTGCCTCGGGGTTGCCGCTGGCGCTCACCGGCCAGGCCATGCAGGCTTGGCTGAGCCTCGAAGGGCTCGACCTGGCCACCATCGGTTTTCTCAGTCTGGTCGGTCTGCCCTACACCTTCAAGTTCCTGTGGGCGCCGCTCATGGACCGCTTCGAGCTGCCGTGGCTCGGGCGGCGGCGCGGCTGGCTGGTGCTCACGCAGGCAGCGCTGGCCGGCGCCTTGCTGTGGATGGCCGACACCTCGCCGACCGGGTCCACCAAGGCCTTTGCGTTACTGGCGGTGCTGGTGGCGTTTGTGGCGGCTTCGCAGGATGTGGTCATCGACGCCTACCGCACCGATTTGCTCGCTGCGCGAGAGCGCGGTCTGGGCTCATCGCTCAGCGTGCTCGGCTACCGCCTGGCGATGGTGCTGTCGGGCGGCATCGCGCTGATC
>CANGBT010000068.1 GCA_947452135.1 Burkholderiales bacterium | reverse complement strand
GTTCAACAACCACCGACTGCTCGAACCCATCGGCTACATCCCACCCGCCGAGGCCGAGGCAAACTACTACCGGCAACTCGCCAGTCAAGCCGCCGAGGTGGCAGCCTGACTTAACCCAACGGGCCTCCGCGGAAGCCGGGGCGGTTCAGAGGGTTTGTTGGCGCGTTGTTGATCTGCTGGTGGCCGCCTGCGACGTTGGCCTGCGCGATGAACGTCGGGCGGCGTGGCTGCTTTAGCTCGATCAGAGCGGTGAGGGTGGCTCGGCTCGCTGACTGCGCCTTGATGGCCAACGCCAGATAGCCTTGCTGGTGCTGAACGTATTCCTGGTTTGCTGCCCGCCTAGCCAAGCTTGAGAACATGGTTTGCAGCGCCATTGCCTGCGACATCAGCATTGACTCGACATGCGACAAGTCGCCCGATTGAACTTGTTTCACGCGGTCAACAAGGCTGGTGTGAATCGGATCAAAACCAGCGTCTGGGCCCATCAGATTGGCCTGGAACGGCTCCATGGCCGCGGCCGCAGCCACGGTGCCAGAGGTCGCCATGCGGCCCTTGGCGGTCAGCTCCTCGGGTGATGGTTGTGTCTTTCGTTTTCTAGGCATCGGTTGCTCCTACTCTCCTGTGTTGATACGCCCAGCGCCGCGCGGCCAGCGTGAGCTCAAGGAACTGGCCGTTGCGTCTCACAAAGCCGAGCTCGACCAAGTGCTTGACCTCGCCCCAGACCTGCCCGCGCGACCAGCCGGGACCGGCAGCGAGCGTCAGGTTGGCCACGTCGACCGTGCCAACCAACGGCTCGAGGCTGCCGATCCAACAAAGCAGTTCCTCGCCGCCAACGCCCGGCTCAGATCGCGGTGCGAATGCGTTTGTCTGCGGTGACCCCTGCGAATCTTGCGAATCCTGCGAAGAACCGCATGAATGCTCGCTTTGCGGCTCGTTTTCGCTTTTGCGAACGTCTGCTATTTCTGCTATTTCCGGTGGGTCGTTTGGCTGAATTCGCAAAATTCGCAAATCTTCGCAAGTAGGTAAATCAGCCTTTGGGCCGCTCCCGTCCTCACTCTTCGCAGGAATAGCAGGATTCGCAGGGGTGTCTGCTGACAATCGCTGTTCGCGTCGCAGCATGGCCTCGTAAATCAACTTGTCGAGGAAACCGTTCATGACTCGACGGGCTCCAGCGCACGCGCCTTGCCGTCGGCGACATGAACTAGGCCGGCTGCTTCCAACACCGCCAGCAACTCGTCGCGCTTGTCTTTGGAGCGAGCGCAAGCTGGCCCGGCTCGCACGATGACAGCGGTCAGCTCGGTCCAGTCGGGCCGCGTGGTCAGCCACTCGTACAGCCGCAGCGCGTGCGCGCCACCCTGATCGATGGTGCCGCCGTCGATCAGTTCGACCCAGGTCTGCGTCGAATACGCGGCCAGCGCCAGGGCATTGGCCATCGTCTCTCTCGAGACCTCGCGCTCCTCAGCGAACGCAGCCAGCACGCCGGCAATGCGGCAAGCTTGCTCGGTGGCGCGCAACCCAAAGGGCTTGATGACCTGAAAGTCGCCCCGCCGCGCCTCGTAATCGAAGCCTTCGAAAGCTGCATCGCGCAAACTGCGCGCGCCGTCAGACAGACTCAGCACGGGCGCCTGGTCGGCGTCGTCTGGCAGATCTATTTCCAGCAGCTCGTTGCAGCGCTCCCAGTACCGCATCACTGCGGGCAGTTCATGCGGCTTGAACGGCAATGCAATGCGCGGTGCCTGAGCCTCAGGCCATGCTGCGAGGAAGCGCGGCCAAAAGCCCAGCGATGCCAGCATCGGATCACCAACCGTCTCCGCCGCCGCCATGGGCTGGATCAGCCAGTGCGTCGCGACACGCCGGCCATAACGCTCGACACGCCCACCCGTCACTCGCGACACGCTCAGGTGCCCGGCGTCCCACAATTTGCTGAACACGCCTGCCGTCTTGCTGCGATGGTCGGCGGACATGCCGTATCCGGACAGGATCGCCGCAGCTTCATCAGAGAAAAGGCCCTGCGAGCACACATCGCTGTCGAGATCACGGCGCAGCCCTTCGACGGTGGCGTCGCCGACCAAGCGGTAGGTGCACGTCGGCTCCTCGGGCAGCGGATCACCCTTTGTCCGGCATGCCGTCGCCCGCGCGTAGTCCGCCTGTTCCTCACGAAAAGTCTTTGACTGCCGGCGCTGCCATTCGGTGATGGGTTGCAGCGCAGCCGACTGGGCAGTGGATTTGCCGTCGCCCGAATCGCCGAGCGTCAGCAGGTACAGGCTCAATGGCTTCTGGCCGGCCAGGGTCTCGACGTTGAACAAGCCTTGCGTCAGCAGCGACGCCGCACCCAGCAAGCACTGCCCGACCATTGCAGGGCGCACCTGACCAGCCGTCGAGATGGCCTCGCAGGCGGCCGCCAGAGGCCCGAGAGCCTCGAGCGGGTACTTGAGCACCTGCCGGCCCTTGATCGACGGTGCAAGACTAGCGCGGGCTCGTTTGATGGCCTCGGCGCGATCCATCGTTGGGGTTTGGTCGACCTCATCGGCCAGCCGGTAGGTCGTATTGCAGCCCACGTCATGGATGAATGGCGTGCCGTCTTTGTGCAGGCCGATCATTGCCGCCTCGGACTGGCTTGCCCGGAACGGTGCCTCGCACCGCAGCTTGCCGGTGGCCGTGATCTCAGGAATCCAGTCCCGCAAAGTCTTCGTGGTGCCCTTGACGGTGATCTCGGTGTCGAGCGTGAGCTGGCCCGTGTCGGTGATGGTCGGGGCGCCGTCCTTCGTCCTCATCTCCAGCTTCACGCCGGTGCGCTCGCGATACTTCTTGAGCGCGGGCTGCTCGGGCAGCTTCACCTTTGAGATGTCGAGCACGCCGGCGCCTGAATTGACGAGCACGATGCCCGGGTCGATCACGGTGAAATCAACCATGCCGGCGCCGAGCTCGGGCTGCGCGTTGAACACGATGCGGCCGGTGGTCAGGACCGACAGGTCGATCACCGTGCGCTGCTCGTTGCCAACGATCTCGCCGGGGTTTATGCGGCTAAAGCGTGATGAGGCAAACGACAACCCAAGGTTCACCATCTCGACAGTGATGTGCGCCTTCAGTACCTCGATGAGTTCGGGGTGATTGACTCGCAGCCATGCGTGCGTTGCTGGGCCGGGGTCGCCGCCGTTGCGAACGACGCGAGCGGATGAAGCCCGCAGCTCGATGCGCTCGCATGTGCTGATGCCTGGAATCACAGGCTCCATGAACGCCAGGCGCTCGGCCAACGTCATCGCAGCCCACTCGTCAGGGATGCCGACGGGGCTGTCGGCATCGATCAGCATCCAGTGGCTGGGGCTAATGCCGCGCTTGAGCCGGGCGGCGACGCGGCGAGTTCCGATCGTATGAACGCCACCAGGAATCTGCCCTTCGGCGCCCAGCAGCGTGGTCAGTTCGCCTTCGGTCACCAAGTCGAACGGCGCTTGCTCGGCGCCCTGCCAGACACCGGGCACGATGCACACGTTGGTCGAGGCGGTCACCTTGGTGAGCACCGCGACCATCGCCTCTGCCGACCCAACCGCGACCGAGCGGCACACGCCGCTGGTCACGCTGGCGATGGCGGTCTTGACCAGCTTGCCGTCGACCAGGTCGTAACGCTTGCACAGCCTTGTTGGGCTCGTGGACTGAATGAGCGTGACGGCGGCGCTCATCGTGTACCTCCAGCTTTTTTGGCTTCACGCGCAGCCTTGCGCCGTTGCGCTCGGTTTTGCGTGGCGGTGAAGGATTCGGACCAGGCCTGCTCGGTCACCCGCTCAATGGTTGGGTTGCATATGCAATGGGCGGCGTCACCATGCACGCCCGGGCACCACGCGTCGTGGCGGAAGATGACGTGGTGGATGCCGGGTTTGAGCAGTCTGGCGAAGTCTTCGATAGGCGTGTTCAAGCCCGACGCTTTCGCGCCGTTGTGAGGGGCGGCCATGGCTCACCCCTTGGCTTGGACGTCGATCCAGCTGTCGAGGTCGCTGCGCCGAATGCCTGCGGCGCGCCCCCCCAGCTTGATTCGCAGCAGTTCTCCGCGCTCGATCAGCAAGTAGAGGAAGGCCCGCGACACGCCGAGGTAATCGGCGGACTGCGCGATACGCAGGATGGCCGGCTGGATACCGGACGGGGTGACGGTTTTTTGGGAAGAGGAGATTGTTTGCATTACGGCCTTTCCAGACAGTTGAGATTGCCGGGGCCTCGCTGGCTGATCCATCACCCTCTTGCGCGTGCGGCGCTTGGTGGCGTAGAGTCAACCTCGTTCGCTCAGAACTGCTGGCCTCGGCTGGTATGAAAGGCGTTGGGTTTCGTACACCCAGCGCCTTTCGCTTTTTGCACCTACGAAAACACTATGTCGACGGGAGTCGACGGGTGCGGCAGTAGGCACACAGGCACTATATCTGTGGGTTAGGCGACCTTCAAGCACTACCGATAGTGTGTCAGTCAGGAAATTGCCCACAGCTGCCCGCCCCCGACGCGGGCAAAGTTGTCCACAGTCGCCCAGCTGCCTCTGTGCAAGCCCTCGCCTGAAGCAGCGCGGCTCCTCAGAATGAGTCGAAGGGCTCATGGGAAAACACCGGAGCGGCCATCGGGCCGGAGCGGCGCCCGACCCGCTACTTTTTGGACGAACTAGCCCGTGCCGCCGCGTCCAACTGCGCACGGGTTCGCTCGATACACAAGTGGCCGTAGTGCTCGTCGATCATGTCGGTGCTTGTGCCGGCGATCTTGGCCACCGTGTGCATATCCATGCCGCCGATCAGTAGCTCGCTGATCGATGCGTGGCGCAAGCTGTAGAGCACGGCGCTGCTCGGCAGCCCCGCGGCCTCACAGGCGGTCTTGAAGGGCTTCTTCCAGGAGTCTTTCGACCACCGTGTCCCGAATGCGTCTGGCACGAGAGGGTGCGCGCCGATTCGCTCCCGCGTCAAGCCGGTGAAGAACTTCACCGCCGCGGTCGAGAGCGGGATCACACGGACCTTGGTCTTCGACTTGCGGATGTGCAGAACGCCGTGCTTCTTGTCGAAGTCGTTGACGTTCGTGGCCGCCAGTTCACCGGGGCGTATTGCCGTCAGCAGCAGCGCCTCGACCAACTCCTTGAGTCCGCCGCCACAGGCATCGAGCAGGGCCTTGCGTTGGTCTCGGCTCAGGAACAGTTCCCGCCTGCGCCCTACGTCCTCGAACTTGGTGACGGTCTTCCAGCCAGCGTCGGTGCTAACCAGCCGGTCTGCCAGTGCCATGTTCAGCGCGGCCTTGAGGGTGGCTAGGTTGCGGTTTGTCGAATCCTTTGCCTTGCGCTCTGTTTCATCGTCGGCCTCGGCCGGCAGCTGACCGTCACGCCACTCGCGCACACGGACCGTGGTCAACTTGTCGAGCCGGACACGTCCTATCGGCTTGCCGTACACCAGTCGCTTGAACCGACCTTCTGCGTCGTCCGCATTGGCATTTCCCTTCTCGCTGCGCTGTCGGCTCACGTAGGCTTTGCATGCAGCTTCCACGGTGCTGCCATGAACCTCGACGCCAGCATCCGCGGCACCGGCCCAGATCCGCGCCTGTTCCATGGCGGCGTCAAAGGCGCTGAGCTTTGGCTTGTCGAAGAACTGGCCGAGCGCGCTGTAGGTTTTGGTGACGCCCTCAGTACGGCGAGCAATCCACGTTCCGTCGCCGGTTTCGGACCTGCGGTAGCCCAGATGCAGTCCCGCTTTGATCTTGTGCCAGTACGGTTCCCGCCTAGCGGCGAGCGCCTCGCGGGTTGTCTTGGAGTCGATCTTTGTTGCCATCTCGCACCCTCTCCGATTCCGTACGGAATTTGTACGGAAATTCTACGGTGGACACCCAAAGACGGCAAAGCACGTATTTGCTGGGCTCGCGGGGAGTTCGTAATCTTTGGTGGATGCCAAAAAACACTAAATCCCGCCCTCCGAAGGCAGGGGTTGCTGGTTCGATCCCAGCCGGGCGCACCAAAAGGTTCATAACGGGCAAGCCGAATTGATCTGGCCACGCTACGCGTTGATTGGGATGCTGATGGCGATGTGCGCCACCGGAATCCGGGCCGAGAAGGCATCGCCTGTAGGCTTTTGGCAGACCTTCAGCGACTCGACCGGAAAGCCAGAGGCCATCGTCGAGATCTTTGAGTCGGGCGGCGCGTTCCACGGTCGCATCGTCCGGTTGCTCGAAGACGAACCCGGCTCGGTTTGCACCCAGTGCACCGGCTCTCGAAAAGGGCAGCCGCTCGTGGGTATGGTGTTTCTCACCGGGCTGCGCGCCGAAGGTGACGAATTCAACGCAGGAGAAATCCTCGACCCGGACGACGGCCGAACCTATCGGGCCCGGATGAAGCTATCTGATGGTGGCGACAAGCTCAAGGTCCGAGGTTTTCTGGGCCTGTCCATCTTCGGGCGTACCCAGACCTGGCTGCGCAGCGAATAGCTGCAAAGCGGCCCTCAAGCAGTTTGTCGGCGCCCGCTGGAGCCGGTCGGGAACAAAGCTTGCTTTCAGGATCCGTGGCATGCGCCACCGCCGTGGCAACTGAAACGACTTCCGGGGTCCCGACATGAGCCTTTCTTCCAAGCCTTCCGATCCGGTTGCGCCTCTGCGATTCGAAGCCCTGGCCGACGCCACGCGCTACCTCGATGAGCAAGGCATCCGCTACGTGCTGGCGCAGTTTGTCGACATCCACGGCGTGGCCAAGGCCAAGGCGGTGCCGGTGGCGCACCTGAAGTCCATCTTGACCGACGGCGCGGGCTTTGCCGGTTTTGCCATCTGGGGCGTGGGCATCGAGCCGCACGGGCCCGACTTCATGGCGGTGGGTGAGTTGCGCACGCTGTCGCTGGTGCCGTGGCAGCCGGGCATGGCGCGCATCGTGTGCGAAGGCCACGTCAACGGCCAGCCTTGGGCGTTTGATTCGCGCGTCACCCTCAAGAAACAGATCGCCCGGCTCGACGCGCGCCAGTGGACGCTCAACACCGGTCTCGAGCCCGAGTTCTCGCTGCTCAAACGCAGCGTGGCCGGCAGCATCGAGCCGTGCGACCCGAGCGACACGCTGGCCAAGCCCTGCTACGACTACAAGGGCCTGTCGCGCACACGGGCCTTTCTCGAGAAGCTGACCGAGTCACTGCGCGCGGTCGGCATCGATGTTTACCAGATCGACCACGAAGACGCCAACGGCCAGTTCGAGATCAACTACACCTACACCGACTGTCTGACCTCTTGCGACCACTATGTCTTCTTCAAGATGGCCGCCTCCGAGATCGCGCACGAGATGGGGCTGATCTGCTCGTTCATGCCCAAGCCGTTTGCCCATTTGCCGGGCAACGGCATGCACATGCACCTGTCGATCGCCAACAGCGCGGGCGTCAACCTGTTCGAAGACGCCAGCGACGCCCAGGGCCTGGGGCTGTCGACGCTGGCGTATTACTTTCTGGGCGGGCTGCTCGCGCACGCGCCGGCGCTCACCGCGCTGGCGTGCCCCACGGTCAATTCGTACAAGCGGCTGGTGGTCGGCCGCTCGCTCACCGGGGCGACCTGGGCGCCGGCGTACATCAGCTACGGCGACAACAACCGCTCGACGATGGTGCGCATTCCCAAGGGCCGCCTCGAGCTGCGCTTGCCAGACGGCTCGTGCAACCCGTACCTGATCACCAGCGCGGTGATCGCCGCCGGCCTTGACGGCATCGAGCGCCAGCTGCACCCGGGCCCGGCGCACAACGAGAACCTGTACGAGCTGTCGCCGGCGCAACTGCGCGAGCGCGGCATCGCGGTGCTGCCGCAAAACCTCGACCGAGCCATCGAGGCGCTGGAAGCCGATGCGCTCATCGTCGAGGCGCTCGGCCCCGTGGGCTGCGAGTTCATCCGGCTCAAGCGCATGGAGTGGATCGAATACATGCGCCACGTCTCCGATTGGGAGACCAAGAGCTACCTCGAGTTTTTCTGACAACGACTGTTGAAACGGAACCCATCACATGTGCGGCATCGTGGGACTGCTGGTCAAGAAACCAGCCCTGAAAGATCAACTCGGCGCGCTGATGGTGCCGATGCTCCTCGGCATGACCGAGCGCGGGCCCGACTCGGCCGGGCTCGCCGTGTTTGGTGACGCGCTGGACGCCGGCCACCGCAAGCTCAGCCTGTATTCGGGGCTGACCGCCGAGGGCTCGCAGTTCGACTGGGCCGCGCTGGTGGTCGCATTGAACGCTGCGTTGCCGGCGCAAGCCTCGGTGCACGCCGTGGCCAACCACGCGGTGCTCACGGTGGCGAGCGATCCCGCGGGCATCAAGGCGTGGCTGCGCGAGCAGCACCCGAAGCTGCACATCTTGTCGACCGGCCGCTCGATCGACCTCTACAAGGACATCGGCACGCCCGGCGAGGTGGCCGAGCGCTACGGCTTCGCGCAGCTCACGGGCACGCACCTGGTGGGGCACACCCGCATGGCCACCGAGTCGGCCGTCACGCCCGACCGTGCGCATCCGTTCACTGCCGGCGAAGACTTCTGTCTGGTGCACAACGGCTCGCTGTCCAACCCCTACGGCGTGCGCCGCAAGCTCGAGCCGCTGGGCATCCACTTCGACACCGACAACGACACCGAAGCCGCCTGCCGCTTCATCGAATGGCGGCTGCGCGACGGCGACGACCTGCCCACCGCGCTGCAGCGCAGCTTCAACGAGCTCGACGGCTTCTACACGCTGCTCATGGGCACGGCCGACCAGCTCGCGCTGATCCGTGACCCGTTCGCGTGCAAGCCGGCGATGGTGGCCGAGACCGACGACTACGTGGCCATTGCCAGCGAGTTCCGAGCGCTCGCGCACCTGCCCGGCATCAACCACGCGCAAGTGTTCGAGCCGGCGCCCGAGGAGATGTACGTATGGAAGGCGTGATCGACATGACCACATTCGATTTGGCGACGCGCACGGTGCGCGAGCTGAACCAGCACCTGCACCAACCGGCCGCCGAACTGGACGGCCGCTCGGTGGCCGTGGCCAACCCGAACGGCGCACACAACCTGGCCGTCGGGCTGAATACCGCGGTGCAGGTCACGGTGCACGGGCACGCCGGCTACTACGCGGCGGGCATGAACCAGCTGGCCACCGTGATCATCGAAGGCAGCGCCGGCACCGGCGTGGCCGAAAACATGATGAGCGGGCGCGTGCATGTGCGCGGCTTCGCCTCGAACGCCGCGGGCGCTACCGCGCATGGCGGGTTGCTGGTCATCGATGGTGACGCGGGTCTGCGCTGCGGCATCTCGCTCAAGGGCGGCGACATCGTCGTCGGCGGCTCGGTGGGCAGTTTTTCGGCCTTCATGGCGCAAGCCGGTCGCATGGTCATCTGCGGCAACGCCGGCGATGCGCTGGGCGACTCGCTCTACGAGGCGGTGCTGTACGTCAAGGGCGACATCAAGTCGCTGGGCGCCGATGCGCAGATCGAGCCGATGACCGACGCCGACCTCGCCGCCGTGGCCGAGCTGCTCGCTGCCGCCGGCTTGCCCACCGCGCACGACCCCGCCGATTTCAAGCGCATCGCTTCTGCACGCACGCTGTATCACTGGAACGCCGACGCGAACCAGGACTATTGATCTGAGTTGGACCACCGAGCCCCTGCCATGGACCATTCCCCCGCCTCCCCCAAGCGCATTCAGGTCGAGGAATCCGCGACCTTCGACCGCACCGCGCTCGACTACATCCACAACGCCGCCGCGCACGGCCTGTACGAGATTCGCGGCCTGGGCGCCAAGCGCAAGCTGCCGCACTTCGATGACCTGGTGTTCCTCGGCGCATCGCTGTCGCGCTATCCGCTCGAGGGCTACCGCGAGAAGTGCCTGACCCAAACCGTGCTTGGCACCCGCTTTGCCACCCGGCCGATCACGCTCGACATCCCGATCACCATCGCCGGCATGAGCTTCGGCGCGCTGTCGGCCAACGTGAAAGAAGCGCTCGGCCGCGCCGCCACCATGATGGGCACCTCGACCACCACTGGCGACGGCGGCATGACGCCCGAGGAGCGCAACTCGTCCAAGACGCTGGTCTACCAGTGCCTGCCTTCGCGCTACGGCTTCAAGCCCGACGACGTACGGCGCGCCGACGCGATCGAGATCGTCATCGGCCAAGGTGCCAAGCCGGGCGGCGGCGGCATGCTGCTGGGCCAGAAGGTCAACCCCCGCGTGGCGCAGATGCGCACGCTGCCGCAAGGCATCGACCAGCGCTCGGCCAGCCGCCACCCCGACTGGACCGGCCCGGACGACCTGGTCATCAAGATCCACGAGCTGCGCGAGATCACCGACTGGAAGACGCCCATCTTCGTGAAGATCGGTGCGACCCGCGTGTTCAACGACGTCAAGCTCGCGGTGCACGCCGGCGCCGACGTGATCGTGCTGGACGGCATGCAAGGTGGCACCGCTGCCACGCAGACCTGCTTCATCGAGAACGTGGGCATCCCCACGCTGGCCGCGCTGCGTCAGGCGGTTGACGCGCTCGAAGGCCTCAACATGAAAGGTCAGGTGCAGTTGATCGTCTCGGGCGGCATACGCACCGGGGCCGACGTGGCCAAGGCGCTGGCGATGGGCGCCGATGCGGTGTCGATCGGCCAGGGCGTGCTGATGGCGCTGGGCTGCAACCACGAGAGCTACGAGCAAGGCGGGCGGCGCATCGATGCCACGGCCGATTACGCCGCGCTCGGCGCCAAGCCGGGTTCGTGCCACCACTGCCACACCGGCCGCTGCCCCGTGGGCATCACCACGCAAGACGCGGTGCTCGAACAGCGGCTGCAGCCCGAGTCCGGCGCGCGTCACCTCAAGAACTACCTCAAGACGCTCACGATGGAGCTGACCACCATCGCGCGCGCCTGCGGCAAGCAAAACGTGCATCACCTCGAGCCCGAAGATCTGGTCGCGCTCACGGTCGAAGCCGCCGCAATGGCGCGGCTGCCGCTGGCCGGCACCAACTGGATTCCGGGCGTCGGCCCTTTCTGAGCGGTGTCGCGCGGCACGCCGGGCCGCCCGGTGCCATGAGTTGGTGCGCTCCGTGTCAACATCCGCGCCCATGAGGAGGCGGGGATGAAAAAGCTGTTGTTCGTGGGTGCCGGTGGGGTGGGCGGCTACTTCGGGGCCCGGTTGATTGAAGCCGGTGTTGACGTGACCTTTCTGGTGCGTCCGGCGCGCGCGGCCGCCCTGGCGGCTCATGGGTTGAGCGTGAGCAGCCCACACGGTGACTTGCACTTGCCGACGGTGCGCTGCGTGACCCGCGACACCGTGGGCGCCGACTACGACCTGGTGCTGCTCTCGCCCAAGGCCTACGACCTGGACGAAGCACTCGAGGCGGTCGCGCCGGCGGTGGGCCCTTCGACGTTCGTGATGCCGCTGCTCAACGGTCTGGCGCACCTCGACATCCTTGACGCGCGCTTCGGTGCCCACCGGGTGCTCGGTGGCGTGGCGCAGGTGGTGGCCACGATGGACGCTGACGGCTCGATCCGCCAGATGGAACCGATCCACATCCTCACCGCCGGCGGGCGCGACGAGGCCACGCGACAGGCCGCCGCCGCGTTCATCGCGCTGTGCGAGCCGGCGCGCTTCAACAAGCTGCTGGCTCCCGACATCGTGGCCGCGCTGTGGAGCAAATGGACCTTCCTGGCCACGCTGGCTGGCATCACCACCTTGATGCACGGCTCGGTCGGTCAGGTGGTGAACACCGCCAGTGGCGACTCGCTGATCCGCCGGCTTTACGCCGAATGCGTGGCCGTGGCTGAGCGCTGCGGCTTTGCCGCATCCGAGGCAGCGCAGGCCGTGGCGCTCAAGCGGCTGACTGAACCAGGCTCGAAGCTCACCGCTTCGATGCTGCGCGACTTGCAGGGCGGATTGCGTACCGAGCATGAGCACGTGCTCGGTGAGTTGCTGCGTCGCGCTCAACAGCACGGCGTGGACGCGCCAATGCTTGCGGCCGCGCACTGCCACTTGCAGGTGGCGGGTCGCTAGGTTTCAGCTCGGCACCGGCCGTTGGCGCTCAGGCGGCGCGAGCGGCTGCGTTCACGCGTGCGTCGAGTCGATTTCGATCGCCACCAGCAGGCCGTCGGGTGACAACCGGTTGAGTTGCAGTTGTTCGGTTCGCCGCGGCTGCATGGGAGCCCAACCGTTCCATGCGCCTTGGCCGGGGCTCAAATCGAAAGTGTGCGGGAGCGACGCCGTGCGGCCGTCCTTCGTGCGGGGTGAAGCGGGCTCAGCCACCTGCCAGCAGCCTTCGACGACCAGTACCGCGAGCGCCTGCGCCGACAGCGTCGCGCCGTCTTGCAGGGCACGGACCCGTGCGCGCGCCGCGCCACGGCGGGTCATCACGTTGAGCAGCGACACGCCTGCGCCTCGTGTGGGTGTCGTGACCGCACCGTCGAGCGTTGCGTGCGAGGGCGCGTCGCCTGGGTAGTGGAGCAAGTCGCCGGTGTGCTCGAGCCGATGCGGGGTTTGGTCCCCGACGTGCAGCGTGACCGAACCCGCGCTCAGCAGCACGCTGGTGCGCTCGATGCCGGGAAAGCTGGAGAACGCCGCGTCGCCCTCAAGCGTGGCCACGCTCACTCGCCAGTCCCAAGTCACGCCGTCGGATGCCTCGTCAGAGAGTGCATCGCGCGACTGCGTGGCGATCGTGCGGGTTCGCCCGCCGCCATTGCGCCACGGTTCGTCAGGCAGCGCGTCGATCGAAAAGACTTGCAGCGTCGTCACGACACGGCGCCGACGCCGTACAGCCCGCGCAGGGGCCGGCCGGCGGCGAAGCGCTCGAGCGCGTAGGGCGCCAGCGAGATGTCCGGCGTGAGGCCGAGCGCTTCTTGCGCGAGCACCCGACCGACCGCCGGTGACAGCTTGAAGCCGTGCCCCGAAAACCCGTAGCCGACCACCAATCCGCTGATGCCGGGCAGGCGCCCGAGCACCGGATTCCAGTCGGGCGTCACGTCGTACACGCCGGTCCACGACGAGGCCAGACCGGCGGTCTCAAAGCTCGGAAAGCGCTCGGCGGCCTGCGCACCGATCGAGGCGATGAGGTCGAGCGACACGTCGCCCTGCTCGTTGTCGGGCGCAGGAAGCACCTCGCCGGCCACGCCTTCGCTGACCAGCATCTGCGTGCCGCCGTAGCTGCGGCAGTACAGCATGCCCTCGGAGCCCAGGTCCTTGAACACCGGCATCGCGTAGCTGTAGGGCT
>CANGBT010000067.1 GCA_947452135.1 Burkholderiales bacterium | reverse complement strand
GACCGCAAGTTCAGCGAGCTGTGGGCCAAGGCCTATGGCGAGCGGCTGCGTGCCGAAGACAGCGTGGACGCCGACCGCTGCGTCGCGATGAAGCTCACCAACCCGGCCGTGGTGCTGCGCAACCACCTGGCCGAAGCGGCCATCCGCAAAGCCCAGGCCGGTGACTTCTCGGAAGTGAACCGCCTGCTCGGCGTGCTGCAAGACCCGTTCAATGACGCGCTCGACGGCACGGCCGATGCCGACTTCCCGCCGGAGTGGGCGCAACACATCGAAGTGTCTTGTTCGTCCTGAACAATCGACCCTGAGGCCACTGACATGACCGACGACAAGCCACGCGAAATCCGCAAGACCGACGCCGAGTGGCGCGAGCAGCTCGACGCCGAGCAGTACTCGGTGGCCCGCCAGGGCGGCACCGAGCGCGCGTTCACCGGCAAATACTGGGACCACTTCGAGCCCGGCAGCTACCACTGCATCGGCTGCGGCACGCCACTGTTCGCGGCCGACAGCAAGTTCGATGCGGGTTGCGGCTGGCCCAGTTATTCGGAACCTGTCAACGCGACGGTTGTCGAACGGCTCGTCGATCGCAGCCACGGCATGGTGCGCATCGAGGTGCGCTGCAACCGTTGCGGCTCGCACCTGGGTCATGTGTTCAACGACGGGCCGGCTCCAACCGGCGAGCGCTTTTGCATCAATTCGGCCTCGATCGATTTCAAGACACCGGCCTGAGCGGCAATCGCTGATGAAACTCCTGCTCGATTTCCTGCCGATCTTCCTGTTCTTCGGCACCTTCAAATACGCCGAGTCCAACAAAGACTGGGCGGCGGCGTTCGCCTCCGAGCACTTCGGCTTCATCGTCTCGGGCGGTGTGGTCGGCGTGAAGGAAGCGCCGGTGCTGCTGTCCACCGTGGTGGTGATCATCGCCACTGCGCTGCAGGTGGCGTGGCTGGTGGCGCGCGGCCGCAAGGTCGACATGATGCTGTGGGTGAGCTTGGCGCTGGTGGTGGTGCTTGGCGGGGCGACCATCTGGTTCCACAACGAGAACTTCATCAAGTGGAAGCCCAGCGTGCTGTACTGGACCATGGCCCTGGCGCTGTGGGCCAGCGCCGCCTTGTTCGGCAAGAACCTGCTGGTCAAGCTGATGGGCGAGCAGATCAAGCTGCCGGCCGCCATCTGGGCGCGGCTCAACTGGCTGTGGTGCGGGTTTTTCACCGCGATGGGCGTGATCAACCTGTACGTGGCCTACAACTTCTCGACCGATGTCTGGGTCAACTACAAGCTGTTCGGCGGCATGGGGCTGATGTTCGCCTTCATGATCGGCCAGGGGCTGTACCTCAGCCGACACATCGAAGACGACGGCAACGATGCCGCACCCCCAACCGCCTGACACCCATGAGCGTTTCATCCACCGACATCGAGCGCGTGCTCACGGCCACCTTGCGGCCCACGCATCTCGAGGTGCAAGACGACAGCCACCTGCACGCCGGCCACGCGGGGGCTCGCGAGGGCCGTCACTACACCGTGCGGCTGACCAGCGAGCGCTTCACCGGGCTGAACCGGGTGGCCCGGCACCGTCTGGTCTACGACGCCTTGGAGCACGAGATGCGCTCGGGCATCCACGCCCTGGTGATCGACGCCCGCTCCCCCGCCGATGCCCCCATCGCCCGGCCGGATGGCCATACTTGACCCTTTCCCACGGCGCCTGGACGCCGACCTTCCCCGGTGACGCTGTGACGGTGCCCACCGCCCGAGCGCTGCCCTAACCCTCCGAGTTGAAAGTCTCACCGCCATGAACAAGTCGTTCTCATCCCTGGCCCTGGCCACCCTCACCGTGGCGCTGCTCGCCCCGCTGCCATCGCTGGCCCAGAACGTGGCCATCGTCAACGGCAAGGCCGTGCCCAAGGCGCGCTATGACGCGCTGCTCACGCAAGTCACCAAGCAAGGCCAGCCCAAGACACCCGCGCTCGAAGCACAGGTGCGCGAGGAGGTGGTGTTGCGCGAGATGTTCGTGCAGGAAGCCGAACGGCGCGGCCTGACCGCCACGGCCGACTACAAGATGCAGATGGAATTCGCGCGTCAGACCATCCTGATCCGTGAGCTGTTCACGCAGTTCCAGGAGGCCAACCCGGTCACCGACGCCGACGTCAAGGCCGAATACGACAAGTTCAAGGCGCAGTCCGCAGGCGTTGAATACCGCGCCCGCCACATCCTGGTCGAGTCCGAAGACGAAGCCAAGGCGCTGATCGCGCAGATCAAGGGCGGCGCCAGCTTCGAAGAACTGGCCAAGAAGAGCTCGAAGGACACCGGCTCGGGCGCCAACGGCGGCGACCTCGACTTCGCGAGTGCAGCGGCTTACGTGCCCGAGTTCTCGCAAGCGATGACCAAGCTCAAGAAGGGCGAGATGACCGACACGCCGGTGAAGTCGCAGTTCGGCTTCCACATCATCCGCCTCGACGACACCCGCGAAGGCAAGGTGCAAACGCTCGAGGAGATCAAGCCGCAGATCCAGCAGCGCATCGCTCAGCTGAAGATGGCCAAGTTCCGCGACGACATCCGCGCCAAGACCAAGACCGACTTCAAGTTCGCCGAGTAAACAGACCCGCCGCGTGGTGCCGGACCGGCTACTCGCCGAGGTCCACGCGGCCCGCTTCGATGCGCAGTTGCCGGTCGCAGCGCGCTGCCACGGCACGGTCGTGCGTGACCAGCACCAGCGTGGTCGCGCTCTCGCGGTTGAGTTCGAACATCAGCTCCATCACCCGCTCGCCGGTGGCGAAGTCCAGGCTGCCGGTGGGCTCATCGGCCAGCAGCAACGCCGGTCGCACGATGAAGGCCCGCGCCAGCGCCACGCGCTGCTGCTCGCCACCCGACAGCACACGCGGGTAGTGACGCAGCCGGCTGCCCAGTCCGACGCGCTCGAGCATCTCGGTGGCCCGCGCACGCGCATCGCTGCGGCCTTGCAGTTCCAGCGGCAGCATCACGTTTTCGATCGCACTCAGGTTGCCCAGCAACTGAAAGCTCTGGAACACGAAGCCCACGTGCTCGGCGCGAACCGCCGCGCGGGCGTCTTCGTCGAGACTGAACAGGTCGATGCCGGCCAGCCGCACGCTGCCGCTGGTGGGCGTGTCGAGTCCGGCGATGATCGACAGCAGCGTGCTCTTGCCGGAGCCCGAAGCGCCCACGATGGCCACCGATTGCTGGCGCTGCAGCTCGAAACTGATTTCGTGCAGGATGGTCAGCGGTCCACCCGGATCCGGCACCTGCTTGGTGATGCGATCAACGGCGATGATGGGATCAGACATGAGTGAGCCAGGAAAACCAGCAACCAGGAAATCGGCGAGGCCAGCGGCTTCGGTGAGCGCTGCGCGTCGGGGCGTGTTGGGGCGTGCGATTCACTGTACCGCGCTGGCGTGTCTGGCCGCGCTGCCCTGGGCTGCGCAGGGTCAATCGCCCCTGATGGCCATGGCGAGCGCCATTCCGCCCACCCCGCGTCACACGGTGCTGGTGGTGGGCGACAGCCTGTCGGCCGAATACGGCTTGCCCCGCGGCAGCGGCTGGGTGGCGCTGCTCGAGCAGCGGCTCGATCTCGAACGTCTCTCGTCGCGAGTGGTCAACGCCAGCATCAGTGGCGACACCACCGCCGGCGGACTGTCACGGCTGCCCTCGCTGCTCAAGCAGCACCGCCCGACCCACGTGATCATCGAACTGGGTGGCAACGACGCGCTGCGCGGCTTGCCGCTGGCCGACACCCGGCACAACCTCAGCGAGATGACGCGCGCGGCCAAGGCGGCCGGCGCGCAGGTGCTGATCGTGGGCATCGAGGTGCCGCCCAACTACGGCCGGCGCTACACCGACGATCTGGCCGCGCTGTTCGTGGCTGTGGCCAAGGCCGAAGGCGCCCCGCTGGTGCCGACGCTGCTGGCCGGCGTGGGCGAATCCGAGTTCCAGCCCGACCGCATCCACCCGCTGGCCAGCGCCCACCCGAAGCTGCTGGCCACCGTGTGGCCGGCGCTCAAGCCGCTGCTGCGCTGAGGGCGCGCTCAGCGCGCGCTGCCCGGCCTCAGTTCGCGCGCCGGCGCTCGCGCTCCGAATCGTCAGAACCGTTGGGGAACACCGGCGCGGGACGCTGACGACGCTGATCGGCCTCGTCACGCGGCGGCTCAGGGCGGCGCTGTTCCATCTGGCGAACGGGCTCTGGCCGACGCTGTTCCATCTCGCGCGGCGGCGTCGGAGGTGGCGGCGGTGCCTGCATGACGCGCGGTGGCGGGGCCGGTGGCGGCTCGACACGGGCGGGCGGGTTGAACACCGGGGCACGCAGAACGGGCGCAGGCGGCGCTTCGACCGCGCGGTCCGGCGCACGCCGATCGCGGCGATCCTCGTCACGCGGCCGCTCCATTGGGGGCGGCGCGTTCAACCCGGGTGCCGGCATGATCTGCGGCGCTGCAGGGGGAGCTCCCGGCACTCGCAGCACTGGCGGCGCTGCGGGCCGGTCCTCCGCGCCGGGAGCGCGCTCGTTCGGCCGACGGTCGCGGCGATCGTCCTCGCGGGGCCGTTCGAACGGCGGCAAAGCGCCCGGCTCGCGACCCGCCGCGCCTGGAGGCAGCGGCTGGGTGCCGATGTCACGCGGTGCACCGCGGCCCTGATCCGAGCGCGGCGGCGGCAACTGCGGACGCTCGGGCGGTCGGGGCTGGCGCGCGTCACGGTCATCGCGGTTGCGGCCATCGCGGTCGTGTTCCCGTTCCCGTTCCCGTTCCCGTTCCCGTTCCCGTTCGCGATCGCGATCCCGCTCAAAGCGTGAGCCTCGCGGGTCGTCACGCATCCAGCGCTCGTGGTTGTCACGAGGGCCGAGCGGATACCAGTTGCGCGGTCCGCTGCGGCCGATCGAGATGTTGATGTCGATGCCCGGGCGGTGCGGCGGCGGCCCGCCCACCCAGCCGACCAGCGCCGGCGCATAGACCGGACGGTGCTCGTAGCGCCCCGGCGCCCAGCCCCACACCGGCCCGCGCTGCACCCAGCGGCCGTAGTGGAACGGCGCAAAGCCCCACGGCGCCGCATCCACCCAGGTCCAGCCCCACGGCTCGACCCAGACCCAGTTGCCCACGGTGTACGGAGCCCAGCCCGGGCCCACGTCCTGCGGGAACCACAGCGGTCCATATTCGGGATCCTGCTGCCAGCGGCCATGGCGCTCGAGCTCTTCGGCACCGGTCATCTCGGGCGACACGTAGGGCTGCGACATGCCGCGATCAGCGCGGTCGCGCTGATCGCTCCAGGCGATGAAGGCGTCGGCCACCGGGTCGACGATGGCGTACTGCACGCGGCCTCCCGTACCGACAAAGAACTCGGCGCGCTGGCCGGCTTCGATCGTCAGCGCCTGGTTGCGCCCGATGAACTGCGCCTGTCCGCTCCACACCGTGGCCTGACTGTGGTCACCCTTGCGATCGAAGCGGTACTGGCCGGCACGCCCGACGCGAAAACTGCCTTCGGTGGTGAGCAGTTCGAACTCGCTGGCGCGGTCGTTGTCGCGCAGCCGCACGACCACCGAGCCGCGCTGCAGTTGCAACTGCAAGTGCGCATCGTCCAGGCGCAGCAGCGCGATCTCGGTGCCCGCATCCAGCCGCACGACGCTCGAGCCGACGCGCCACTCGGCGCGCCCCGATGCGTCGGTCGACAGGCGATCGCCCGAGGTCAGCGGCCGGTTGCGCTCGGCGCTGACCCACTGGTTCTCGTCGGGGCTGAATCGCCACACGGCGCCTTCCACAACCGACAGGCGACCGACCCGACCGGGCAGGTCGTCAGCCGGTGAGGCGGCGAATGCCGGCGTGAGGGCGAGAACGCCGCACAGCCACAGCGCCGTCAAAGCAGCGCGGCCGAGGTGGCGCAAGGCAAAGACACAGGACTTCATGGTGGATGAACCTTCCCGAGGGCGCAGTCGAACCGACTGCCGGCCCATTGGCATTGATGAGGCGCAAGGCGCGCTTGCACAGACAACGCATGCCGAGCCCGTCGCGCTGACAGCCACTGGCACGATGGCGCCGCAAGTCGTGGCGGGCCGTGGTGTGCCGCGCCGTCGCGATCAGTCGTCGCTGCGGTCGTCGAGATCGGGAAACAGCACGCTCGTGTAGCCGAACTGCCGGAAGTCGCGCACGCGCATCGGATACAGCTTGCCGATCAGGTGATCGCATTCGTGCTGCACCAGGCGGGCGTGAAAGCCCTCGGCCTCACGCTCGATGCGCTGGCCGGTCACATCAAAGCCCTCGTAGCGGATGCGCACAAAGCGCGGCACCACGCCACGCAACCCGGGCACCGACAGGCAGCCTTCCCAGCCGTCTTCCTCGGCGTCGTCGAGCGGTGTGATCTGCGGGTTGATCAGCACCGTGAGCGGCACCGCGTCGGCATCGGGGTAGCGCTCGGTGTGGTCGAAGCCGAACACCACCAGCGCCAGATCAACACCGATCTGCGGCGCGGCCAGCCCGGCACCGTGCGCCACGCGCATGGTGTCGAACATGTCGGCCACCAGACGCTCGAGCTCGCGGGTGCCGAACTCGGTGACCGGCCGGGCCACGCGCAGCAGCCGGGGGTCGCCCATCTTGAGGATTTCGCGCACGCTCATGTGGGCTCCGGTGGTGGATCGTTCGGGGGCGCCGCGCCGGCGCCCAGCATCGCCAGCAGCGCGGCCTCGTCGAGCACGGGCACGCCAAGTTCTTGCGCCTTGTCGAGCTTGCTGCCGGCCTCGGTGCCGGCGACCACGAAGTGCGTCTTCTTGGACACCGAGCCGGCCACCTTGCCGCCGGCCGCTTCGATCAGGTCGCGCGCGGCGTCGCGGCTCATCGTGGGCAAGGTGCCGGTCAGCACGAAGGTCTGGCCGGCCACGCCGGCGATGCCCACCGGCTGCGTGCCGCTGCCTTCTTCCCAGGTGATGCCTGCGGCGCGCAGCTGCTCGACGATCTCGCGGTGGTGCGGCTGATCGAAGAAGCTGCGCACGCTGTGCGCGACCACCGGGCCGACGTCCTTGACTTCGAGCAGCTGCGCTTCGGTGGCGTCCATGAGCCGGTCCATCGAGCCGAAATGGCGCGCCAGGTCCTTGGCGGTGGTCTCGCCCACATGGCGGATGCCCAGCGCAAACAGAAAGCGCGGCAGCGTGGTGCGCCGGCTGGCGTCCAGCCCGGCCAGCAGGTTGGCGGCACTCTTTTCGCCCATGCGTTCGAGCGCACTCAGCTTGGCCAGCCCCAGCGTGTAGAGCTCGGGCAGCGTGCGGATCAGGCCGGCATCGACGAGCTGATCGACCAGCTTGTCGCCCAGGCCTTCGATGTCCATCGCGCGACGCCCGGCAAAGTGCAGGATCGCTTCCTTGCGCTGCGCCGGGCAGGTCAGGCCGCCGGTGCAGCGCCAGTCGACCTCGCCTTCCTCGCGCGCGATCGGGCTGCCGCACACCGGGCACTGGCCGCCCAGCCGCTGGTACAGATCGAACGGCTCGCCGCGCGAGGCGGCCTCGGCCGCTGGGGCAGATTCGTGCACCACGCCGACCACCTGCGGGATCACGTCGCCGGCGCGCCGCACGATCACGGTGTCGCCCACGCGCACGTCGCGGCGACGCACCTCGTCTTCGTTGTGCAGCGTGGCGTTGCTCACCGTGGTGCCGCCCACGAACACCGGCTCGAGCTTGGCCACCGGCGTGAGCTTGCCGGTGCGCCCGACCTGGATGTCGATGCCCAGCAGCCGCGTCATCTGCTCTTGCGCCGGGTACTTGTGCGCCACCGCCCAGCGCGGCTCGCGCGTCACGAAGCCCAGCCGCTGCTGCAGCGCGCGGTCGTTGACCTTGTAGACCACGCCGTCGATGTCGAACGGCAAGGCATCGCGCTTCGCACCCACCGCCGCATGGAAGGCCACCAGGCCGTCCGCACCCTGCAACACCGCGCGCTCATCGCACACCGGCAGGCCCATGGCCGCCAGCGCATCGAGCAGCGCGCTGTGGGTGGCGGGCAGCGCGGCGTTGTCGGCGCCCCAGCCGCGCACCTCGCCCAGGCCATAGGCAAAAAAGCTCAGCGGGCGGCGCGCGGCGATCGCCGGGTCGAGCTGGCGCACCGCGCCGGCTGCGGCATTGCGCGGGTTGACGAACGTTTTCTCGTTCTTCGCGCCGTGGGCGATGAGCTCGCGCTGGCGCTCGTTGAGTGTTTCGAAATCGTCGCGGCGGATGTAGACCTCGCCGCGCACCTCCAGCACCTCGGCATCCACCCCGCGCAGCCGGCGCGGGATCTGCGCGATGGTGCGGATGTTTTGCGTGACGTCCTCGCCCGTCTCGCCGTCACCGCGCGTGGCGGCTTGCACCAGCACGCCTTGCTCGTAGCGCAGGTTCATCGCCAGACCATCGAACTTCAGCTCGGCGGCGTACTCGACCGGCGGGTCGGTGTCGGTGAGCGCGAGCTCGCGGCGCACCCGCGCGTCAAACGCGGTGGCGCCGCTGGCCTCGGTGTCGGTCTCGGTGCGAATCGACAGCATCGGCACCGCATGGCGCACCGGCACGAAACCATCGAGCACGCCACCGATCACGCGCTGCGTGGGCGAGTCGGGCGTGCGCAGCTCGGGGTGCGCGGCTTCGATCGCCTCGAGCTCCTGGTACAGCCGGTCGTACTCGGCATCGGGAATGGCCGGCGTGTCGAGCACGTAGTAGCTGTGCGCGTGGCGCTGCAGCAGCGCACGCAACTCGGCCGCGCGGTGGGTGATGTCGGACGCGCTCATCGGGCCGGACCGCTCGGCGATCGCGCCACTCAGCTGAACAGCCGGCGCGCAGCGGCCGAGCCGGCGGCCAGATCGCGGCTTTGCAGCGCTTCATGCAGCCGCACCAGTTCGGCGTCGATGAAGGCAAAGCTCTCGAGCGTGAGCGACTGGCCGCGGTCGTCGACGAGGCTGGCGTCGAGGTCGCGCGCCAGTCCGATGGCGCTGGCTTGCCAGGCCGCGAACGGGGCCTTCGCCGCATCGGTCTGTGCCACGTCGAAGCCCAGCGTGAGCTCACGAAGCGCGGCCTGGTTGGGGTCGTCCGACAAAGCGGCTTGCGGATCGAAGTTGAGCGTGAGCACCGGCGGCGCATCGTCTTCATCCGACGGCAGCACCAGGCGCCCGGGCAGCACGCCCGGCACGAAGCCGTGGTGCGACGCTTGCTGCACCACGTAGCCCACGCTCCAGGCGGTGGAGCGTGCGCGCAGCTGCAGCACCATCTGCGCGTCGTGGTCGCCGGCAAAGGCGTCGAGCTCGCGGGCACGGGCGGCCA
The DNA here is from genome assembly GCA_947452135.1 of Burkholderiales bacterium. Lineage (GTDB taxonomy): Bacteria > Pseudomonadota > Gammaproteobacteria > Burkholderiales > Burkholderiaceae_C > PBB1. Next base: position 4,167 of record CANGBT010000067.1, on the reverse strand, counting down.
CGTCGAGCATGTCGGGGAAGTCGGCCATCGCGCCCACCGCTTCGGCGAAGTCCTGCAGCTTTTGCACGAACTCGGAGTACTCGATCTCGTTGAGCGCGCCGCTGCGGTTGGCCAGCTGCAAGCCGGCTTGCAACTCGCTGTAGCGCTGCCCGGGCGCGGGCGACTCCCATTCACCGTCGTCGGTGTTCAGCCCTTCGATGAAGAACGGCTTGCTGCCCGCGCGCCGGCTGCCCGGCAGGTGCGACAGCACCGCCTCGCCGCTGAGCGGCGACTCCAGCGTGAGCGGCACCACCACGTCGATCAGCGCATCCACCCGTGGCAGCACGCGCCGGCGCAGCGAGCGCCCGGCCACCGCGCTGTCGAGCGTGGCAGCGCCCTCGCCCGGATCGCTGAGGCCATGGGCATCAGCGAAATCAGGCGCCTCGCCGGGCACGGTGTCCTGGGCTTCGGCTTGCGACGCATCGCCCATCACCGGCTCGCGGTGCTCGGCACGCGCATCGGCGGATTCGGGCTTCTTCGGGCTGGCACGGCGCGTCTGCCATGCGCCATGGGCAACCACGGCGGCAATCACCACGCCGCCCACCACCGCCAGCGCAAGCGTGAGGTTGGTGCTCATGCGGCCTCCGCCAGATTGACGGCTGCGGCCATGTCGACCGCCACGATGCGCGAGACGCCTTGTTCCTGCATGGTCACCCCGATGAGTTGCACGGCCATTTCCATGGCGATCTTGTTGTGGCTGATGAACAGGAACTGCGTTCCCTTGGCCATTTCCTTGACGAGGCGCGCGTAGCGCTCGGTGTTGGCGTCATCGAGTGGCGCGTCCACCTCGTCGAGCAGGCAAAACGGCGCCGGATTGAGCTGAAAGATGGCAAACACCAGCGCGATCGCAGTGAGCGCCTTCTCGCCGCCCGACAGCAAGTGGATGGTGCTGTTCTTCTTGCCGGGCGGCTGCGCCATCACCTGCACGCCGGCGTCGAGGATCTCGTCGCCGGTCATCACCAGCCGGGCCTGACCGCCGCCGAACAGGGTCGGGAACATGCGCCCGAAATGCTCGTTGACCTGGTTGAAGGTGTTGCCCAGCAGGTCGCGCGTTTCAAGGTCGATCTTGTGGATGGCGCCTTCGAGCGTGGCGATGGCGTCCATCAGGTCGGCGTTTTGCGCGTCGAGGAACGACTTGCGCTCGCGCGAGGCGGTGAGCTCGTCGAGCGCGGCCAGGTTGACCGCCCCGAGCGCAGCGATCTCGCGGTTGATGCGGTCGATCTCGCCTTGCAGCCCGGCCAGCCGCACGCCGCCTTGCTCGATGCCTTGCGACAGCGCCTCGAAGTCGACCGCTGCGGCCACCAGCTGCTCGAGGTACTGCGCGCCGCCGAGTTGCGCGGCTTGCGCCTCGAGCTGCAGCGCAGTGATGCGATCGCGCAGCGGCTGCAGGCTTTGCTCGTGCACCAACCGCTGCTCGTCGGCGCGACGAAGCCGCGCGGTGAGGTCGTCGTATTCGCTGCGCCGCGCGCCCAGTGCCGACTCGCGCTCGAGCTTGAGCGCCAGCGCGTCTTGCAACCCGCTTTGCGCCGAGGCGTCGTTGAAGCGCAGCAACTCTTCGTCAAGCTGCGCCTGGGTGACGGCGTTGGCCGCGACTTGCTGCACGGCGGTCTCGATGCTGCGCTGCAACTCGCCGCGGCGCGCGCTGAGCGAGCGCAGCGCGAACTGCGACTCCTGCGCCTCGCGCTCGAGCGTGCGCAGCTGCTCGCGAGCTTCGGCCAGCGCGCGCTCGGCGGCGATCACGGCATCGTCGAGTTCGGCGTGGCGCTCTTGCTGGGTGGCCAGCTCGATGTCGAGTTCCTCGAAGCGCGCTTCGCCGACGGCGCGGCGCTCATCGAGCTCTTCCAGCCGTGCATCGACCTCGGCGAACTCCTCGGCCAGCTGGGCCGCGCGCGCGGTGGTCTGAGCGTCTTGCTGCTGCAGGCGCAGCAGCTCGACTTGCAGCCGGTGCGCCTGGCCTTGCGATTCGGTCGCATCGCGCCGGGCGCTGGCCAGCTGCGCCGACGCCGCGCTGTAGGCCGCCTCGGCACGCACCTGCGCGCTGCGGGCGTCTTCGGCGATCAGGGCCTGAGCGCGCAGCTGGCGGTCGAGGTTTTCGATTTCCTGGGCGCGTGCGAGCAGGCCCGACTGCTCGGAGTCGGGCGCATAGAACGCCACCGCGTGCGCGCTCACCGCATGGCCTTCGCGGGTGATCACCAGCTCGCCGGCGGCCAGCCGCGATCGTGCGGCCAGCGCGTCGTCGAGGCTGTCGGCGGTGCGCACGCCAGCCAGCCAATCGGCCAGCAGCGCAGCAAGACCGGCGTCGCCGATGCGCAGCCGGTCGGCCAGGTTCGACAGACCGGCCGTCGCCGGCTGCGCCGCGGCCGATGCGGCGGGCGGTGTGTAGAACACCAGCTTGGCCGGCGGCGCATCGGCGGCAAAGGCGCGCATGGTGTCGAGCCGGCCGACTTCGAGTGCGTGCAAGCGGTCGCGCAAGGCGGCTTCGAGGGCGGTCTCCCAGCCGGGTTCGATGTGGATGCGCGTCCACAGGGCGGCCAGGCTGTCGAGCCCGTGGCGGGCCAGCCAGGGGCGCAGCTTGCCTTCGGTTTGGACTTTTTCCTGGAGCGCGCGCAGGGCTTCGAGCCGCGCACTCAGATCGGCCTGGCGGGTGGCCTGCGCATTGAGCTCGGTCTGCGCGGCGCGGCGCGCCTCGTCGAGGGCGGGCACTTGCTCGCCGAGTTCGGCCAGCCGCTCGTCGGCCTGGGCGCTGGCCTCGTCGGCGCTGGCCGATTGCCCACGCAATTGCTCGAGCCTCTCAACGTCGGGCGCAGCGAGCTGGCCTTTTTCACTGGCGAGCTTGTCGCGGCGCACCGCGTGCTGGCGGCGCTGGTCTTCGAGGTTGCGGCTGTCGCTGGCGAGCAGCTGGATTTGCTGCTGCACGCCAGCCACCGCCGAGCGCTGCGCACCGGTGGCGGTTTGCGCGGCGCGCAGCGCGTCTTCGAGCCCGGGCAGCCGCTCGGCCTGGTCTTCGGCCTGCGCGGCGAGCACCTCGCTGCGCTCGTCGGCCGCGGCCATCTGCTCGGCGAGTTGCTCGAGCTCAAGCGCGGCTTGCTCGCGACGATCGGTCCACTGCGCGGTTTGCAGCACCACCTCGGCCAGACGCTGCTCGGCACGCTGGCGTCCTTCAACGACGTAGCGGATGCGTTCTTCGAGCCGGCTGACCTCGAGCGAGGCCTCGGCCAGCAGCCCCTGCGCGGCATGCAGCTCATCGCCAGCGGTGTAGTGCGCCTGACGCACGGTTTCGAGCTCGGCTTCGCCCTGGCGCAGCTCGGCAGTGCGCGACTCGAGCGCGTTGACGGCGGCGGCCACCTCGCGCTCGACGCGCTGCTGCTCGGACGCCGCATCGCGGTGCCGCAGAAACCACAGCTGGTGCAGCTTGCGCAGCCCGTCGTCTTGCAGCTGGCGGTAGCGGCTGGCGACTTCGGCCTGCTTTTCGAGCTTGTCGAGCTGGCCGGTGAGCTCGCGCACGATGTCGTCGACGCGCGTGAGGTTGTCACGCGTGTCGCGCAGCCGGTTCTCGGTCTCGCGGCGGCGCTCCTTGTACTTGGACACCCCGGCGGCTTCTTCGAGGAACATGCGCAGTTCCTCGGGCTTGCTTTCGATGATGCGGCTGATGGTGCCCTGGCCGATGATCGCGTAGGCACGCGGCCCGAGCCCGGTGCCCAGAAACACGTCGTGCACGTCGCGGCGGCGCACCGGCTGGTTGTTGATGTAGTAGCCGCTGTTGCCGTCGCGCGTGAGCACGCGCTTGACGGCGATCTCGGCAAACTGGTTCCACTGGCCGCCGGCGCGGGCGTCTTCGTTGCTGAACACCAGCTCGACGCTGGCGCGGCTGGCCGGCTTGCGGTTGCCCGAGCCATTGAAGATCACGTCTTGCATCGACTCGCCGCGCAATTCGCTGGCCTTGCTCTCGCCGAGCACCCAGCGCACCGCGTCCATGATGTTGGACTTGCCGCAGCCGTTGGGGCCGACCACACCGACCAGCTGACCCGGCAGCTGGAAATGGGTGGGCTCGGCGAACGACTTGAAGCCAGACAGCTTGATGGAATTCAGGCGCATGGGCGAGGATGGATCCGCTGCGGACCGCCCCCG
>CANGBT010000066.1 GCA_947452135.1 Burkholderiales bacterium | reverse complement strand
TGCGGGTCGAACCAGCGGCCCTGGTAGAGCAGCCGGCCGAGCTTGCGGCCGTTGTCGCGGTACTGCTCGATGGTGTCTTCGTTGTGGATGCCGGTGACCAGCCGCTCGTAGGCGATGAACAGCAGCGCCAGACCGGGGGCTTCGTAGATGCCGCGGCTCTTGGCTTCGATGATGCGGTTTTCGATCTGGTCGCTCATGCCCAGGCCATGGCGCCCGCCAATGCGGTTGGCTTCGAGCAGCAGATCGACCTGGTTGGCAAAGGTCACGCCGTTGAGCGCGACCGGACGGCCTTCTTCGAAGCGCACGGTGACTTGTTCGCGCTTGACTTCGACGTCGTCGCGCCAGAAGGCCACGCCCATGATGGGCTGCACGATCATCACGCCGCTGTCGAGGTGCTCGAGGTCTTTCGCCTCGTGCGTGGCGCCCAGCATGTTCGAGTCGGTCGAGTAGGCCTTTTCGGCCGACATCTTGTAGGCGAAGCCGGCCGCGCTCATGAAGGCCGACATCTCGGCACGACCGCCGAGCTCGTCGATGAAGGTCTGGTCGAGCCACGGCTTGTAGATCTTGAGCGCCGGGTTGGTCAGCAGCCCGTAGCGGTAGAAGCGCTCGATGTCGTTGCCCTTGAAGGTGCTGCCGTCGCCCCAGATGTGGACGTCGTCTTCCTTCATGGCGGCCACCAGCATGGTGCCGGTGACGGCGCGGCCTATCGGCGTGGTGTTGAAGTACGTCACGCCTGCGGTCGAGATGTGAAAGGCGCCGCTTTGCAGCGCCGCGAGGCCTTCGGCCACCAGTTGCGCGCGGCAGTCGATCAGGCGCGCTTTTTCGGCGCCGTAGAGCATGGCCTTGCGCGGGATCTCGTCGTAATCCGGCTCGTCGGGCTGGCCGAGGTTGGCGGTGTAGGCGTAGGGCAGGGCGCCCTTGTTGCGCATCCAGTGCAGTGCGGCGCTGGTGTCCAGGCCGCCGGAAAACGCGATGCCGACCTTCTGGTCGACTGGAAGATGTTGAAGGATGGTGGACATGTTTCGGGTTCGAGCAACGGGCTGGGGGACGGGCGCAACCGAGCGTCTTGCGCGGCTTGGGCTCCTATTCTCGCCGCTGCGCCCGGGCGCAGCGGTGTCAGCCCGGCAAGGGCATGCGCAATCGGCGCAAGGTCATCTGCAGCACGCGCGCGTCGGAGCTCGCGCGATGGCGTCGCAGTTGCAGTTCCTGGCGCACCTGCGTCTTGACCACCTGCCAGTGCCTGGCCTCGGATTCGCTCAGCAGTGCGCGCAGGCTGTCGATGCGAAACGAGGGTGACAGTCCTGCGGCCTCGAACAGCGTGCCCAGCCAGCTGTAGTCGTTGCCCCAGCCATCGGTGTAGACCGTCGTGCCTCGCAGCGTGCGGTTGAGTTCCTGAGCCACTTCGAGCGACGGGCGTCCGTGCTGCACGGCCGAGTCGCGGGTGATGTGATGCAGCTTCTGGGCCTCAGGATCCCAGTGGGTCCAGTGAGGCTCGGGCCGCACCAGCGAGCAAAAGCAGCTGCCGTTTGGCATCACGTAGCCGATCTCCACCGGGTAGCTGTCGCGGCCGAAGCCAGAGGCCTCGACGTCCAGCACGATGGGCATGAGGCCGTCATCGGTGGTGGTTGCGGTTTGCGGGATCAGGCTCATCCGAGAAGCCTAAGCAAATAAGGTGACAAGGGCTACAGGGCGAGCCCCATGTCTCAGGGGTTCAGCCGGTTCGGTCTGATCTCGACCGAGCGGTCGCCTTCGCTGACCCACAGCGTGCCGTCTTGCACCGTGACCTGCAGCTGCATGTTGCGCTGCGCCAGCGCGGCGAGCGCCTGGCTTTGCGCCGGATCGATCTGCCACACGGCCACGTTGCGCGTGCGGGTGATGCGGCTCTCGATGCCGCGCCACCACACCGGCGTGCTCGCGGTGTAGCTGATTACGGTGACGCGCTCGGCGCGCGGGCTGGACTTGAGGATGCGCCGCTCGTCGGGCTGGCCAACATCGATCCAGTGCGTGATCTGCCCGGTGAGGTCTTTTTGCCAGAGGTCGGGCTCTTCGGTGTCCCACAGGCTCTTGGCCAGTTCGAGCGCGCCGTTGCGCGGATCGGCGGGCACGTGCAGGGCGTAGGCCAGCACGCGGATCATCATGCGCTCGTCGGTTTCCGATGGATGGCGCGCGATCGTCAGCGCGTGGTCGCCGTAGACGTTGCGGTCCATGTCGCTGATCTGCAGGCTGGCTTTGTAGATGGTGGCCTTGAGTGCCATGGCGACGTCCTGGTGAGATTCAATCGCGCATTGTCAGACCACCCCCGCAGCGGCGCCACAATCCGGCCCCCACCTGCAGCTTCCCGTCACCATCATGAGCATGAAGAAATTCGACCTTGAAAAGAACAAGGCCCTGAAGATCAGCGGCCAGATGAAGGCCGCTGGCGTGCCCGGACGGTTTGCCCAGGGTTCGGGTGCCGTGCTCGACAAGCGTGAGCAGCGGCGGCTCGACTCGGAAGCCGGCCTGGTGCCGTTTGCCTGCAAGCTGCCCGCCACACTGGTCGCGCGGCTGCACGAACGCGCCGCCACCCACGAAGGCGGCGTCAACGCTTTGCTGGCCGCCTGGATCAACGAATCGCTGGGCTGAGGGCTGGCGGCTTGCGCCGCTGCCGCTTCACTGCAACGGTGTGAGGTGCACGGCGTTGGGGAACAACTGCTCCAGTGCGCCGAGGAACTCGCTGAAGTCGATGGGCTTGGTCCAGTAGTCATCGAAGCCGGCCGCCATGGCCCGTGCGATGTACGCCGGCAAAGCGTTGGCCGACAGTGCGACGCAAGTCAGCTTGGCTGTTTCGGGGTCGGCCTTGAGTTGCCTGAGCACCTCGAAGCCATCAAAGTCGGGCAGTTGCATGTCGATCAGGACGAGTTCGGGACGCATCTGCCGCGCTCTCGCCACGCCGAGCGTTCCGGTTTCCTCGATCACGATGTCGAGCAGGGTGTGGCTGTTCACGAGCTCTTGCACCAGCAGCGCGTTGACCGGGTTGTCCTCGATGTAGAGCAGGCGTGACCGCCGGCTGTCGGTGCCGGACGCCGTCACGTGCTGTGCAGCCTGCGCTGTGGGCTCGATCACCGCTGGGCCCATGCTGCGGGGCAAGTCGACTTCGAAGCGCGTGCCACTGCCCGGTTCGCTGCTCACGCGAAGTTGCCCGCCCATGTGGCCGACGAGCACCTTCACGAGGGTCAGCCCGATGCCGGTTCCATCGACGCCGGAGTGCTCACGACCGAGACGGTTGAGCGGCTCGAACATGCTGGCGATCTGCTCGGGGGAGACGCCCAACCCGTTGTCCTGCACGACGAGCGTGACGTGATCTTGACCGACGATCGAATGAACCGCGGCCTCACCGCCTTCGCGGTTGTATTTGATGGCGTTCGTCAGCAAGTTGATGAGCACCTGTCGCAACCGGGCCCGGTCACAGTCGACCACGCCTTCGAGGGACTCGAGGCGCGTCGTCACGCGCGACGCCCTGGCAGGGCCTTCGACGAAGAGCAGTGCCTCGGCAACGACCTCGGCGACGCTCACCGGTTGCGTCCGCAAGGACGTGGCGCTGACCTGCAGGTTTGACAAGTCCAGCAGGTCATTGATCAGCGCCAGCAGGTGCTGACCGGCAGCGACGATGGGGTCGATGCGGGTGCGGGGCCGCGCCGTCGGGTCTTCGAACTCGTGCTGCAGGAGTTGCGCAAAGCCCAGCACGGCGTGCAGCGGCGTGCGCAGTTCGTGGCTGATGCGCGCGAGAAGTTCGGTCTTGGCGTGGCTCTCCCGATCGCTGAGCAGCTTGGCGCGTTGAGCCGATTCGGCTTCGATGTGATCGGTGATGTCCCAGTTGACGCCGATGCACCGGGTCGGGTTGCCGTCGACCACCGCCAGCGGCATCGAGCGAGAGGCGAGCCAACGCACCGTTCCGTCGGGCCAGATCACGCGAAAGTCGCACGCCGAAGGGCCGAGCAGCCGCGACGCAGCACTCAGCCGCGCGGCAACCGCGTCTCGGTCATCCGGGTGAATCAGCGAGAGCAGTTCGTCGTCGTCGGGCACCTGGGGCCGCGGCTCCATCCCGCGCAGACGGAACATGGCGTCGTCCCAGATCGAGATGCCGTTGGCCGAGTCCCATTCCCACACGCCCATGCCCACGCTGCGTGCGCTCAGCGCGGCGCGCTCGTGGGCTTGCCGCAGGGCCTGCTCGTTGAGCACGCGTGCGGTCACGTCGGCCGTGATGCCGAACAGCACGTTGCGGCCTTCGATCGTCTCGCGGCGGGCGCGTTGCGACATCCAGCGCACTTCGCCGTCGGAAAACTGCACCCGGTATTCGTGCTCGACGAAACCGGCGTCCTGGCTGAGGATGAGTTCGCGCGAACGCGTCATGCGCTCGCGGTCGTCGGGGTGCACCAGCGCCAGCCATTGCGCCTGCGACGGAAGACCCTGCGCCGGATCGAGCCTGAACAGCCTGTACATCTGCGCGTTCCATTCGCCGCCGATGCGGTCCTCGTCGCGAACGAAGATGCCGAGCTCGGCGACCTCGGCAGCCAGTTCCATGCGGTGCGCCATGCTGGCGGGGGTCAGATGCGGGTTCAAGTGCGCTCTCCGGTGGTCCGGTGTCGCCACGGTCGGCCTGAGGATCCAGCTGCCATTGTGCTGGCGCGCGCGACGCACAGGTATGACGAATCGTTCACACCATAAAAAACGCGGCCGAAGCCGCGTTTTCAGAGAGCCGAACCGGTGCGCTGTTTACAGCACGCGGATGTTGGCTGCCTGCAGGCCCTTTTGGCCTTGCTTGACTTCAAATTCGACCTTCTGGTTTTCGACCAGGGTCTTGAAGCCAGTGCCCGTGATGTCACGGAAGTGGGCGAAGAGGTCAGCGCCGCCTGCATCTTGAGCGATGAAGCCGTAGCCCTTGCTCTCGTTGAACCACTTCACGGTACCTGTTTGCGTCGTCATGGACGTATTCCTATCAATCAAAAAAATATGCGGCTGCACATGCTGCCGCATGCAGAGACACTCAAGATCGATCTGGGGATTTCTTGCGATCCCGCTTCAGAACAGAAGCAGGTGAGATGAGATCACTAGCAACCACGGTCTTGCGCATATCTGTGCTTCGAATGTAACCCATCGACCGGCAGCCCAAGGGCTGATTTGGGGTTTCGTTGAAACACAATCATCTTTTGTTCTGGATGCCGCTCATGCAATTGATCGATTTCGAACTGCGCGGCGAGTACATCACGCTCGACGCCTTGCTCAAGGCCATGGGTGTGGCGCCCAGTGGTGGGGCGGCCAAGCTCATGGTGGCCGAAGGCCGCGTGCAAGTCGATGGCCGCGACGAGTTGCGCAAGACGTGCAAGATCCGCGCGGGTCAGGTGGTGTCGCTGGCGGGTGTTCGCATCAAGGTTTTCGCCGCAGCAGTTGGCCAGAGCCCCGCCGGTTGATCGGGTCACGCAGGCGCTGATCCCCGTCATGTCCCTCCCCGCAGCGTTGCGGTGTAATCGGCGACCCCATTGACCATGACCTCTCCATGCTGCTGAAACCTCCCTGTGTCGCCGCGGACGATCTGCCGCAAGCCTTGGCCGGTTCAGGCCACGCGGCGCTGGATGCGGCTGCGGTGTGCTCGCTGATCGGTGTTGAAAGCAGCGCATTGGCCGCGCTGAACCCGGCCTGGGATGATCTGCCGGCCGACAACTTCCTTCGCGATGGCGGGCGCTACCGGCGGCGGCGGCACTCGTGCTTCGTTGTACGGGGTCGCGATGTCGAGCAGGTGCCTCACCGCTCGCACTGGCAGCCGGTCGAATACAACGCGCTGCATGGGGGTCTGGATCGCATGTTCGAGCCGATCGACCCGGCCGTCACCACGCAGCCGGCGTGGTCGGGGCTGCTGCGGGGCTTGGCCACGGTGTGCTCGGCGGTCAAGGGCGATCAGCCGTGGTACGTCGAGGCCCATCAGTTCCGTATCGACACCACCGACGGCATCGGACGCCCCACGCCCGAGGGCGCGCACCGCGACGGGGTTGATTTCGTGGTGGTGGCGCTGGTCGATCGTCACGGTGTCAAGGGCGGCGAGACGCGCGTGTTCGAGGCCGACGGGCCAGCGGGCATCCGCTTCACCATGACAGAAGCCTGGACGGTGCTGATGCTCGACGACGAGCGGGTGGTCCACGAGACGACGCCGATCCAGCCACTGGCGGCCGACGGTCATCGCGACACGCTGGTGCTGACCTTCCGTCGCGGTGGATTCCAGAACCCGCCGAGCGACCGGCTCCGCGCGGTCTAAATCAGCCGGATATCGGCCAGCGGCTCGGAGCCGAAGTCGGGCCGCTGCAAATACGCCAAGATCTTCGCGGCGGTGGCTTCCGCGCTGACGAGTTGACCGCTGGCGTGCAGCCTCTCGAAGTTGCCTCGAGCCGGAAAGCCGCCCGGATCGGCCGATCGCAACTGCTGTTGCATGTCGGTGTCGACCACGCTCGGCGCCAGCGAGACGATGCGCGCAGCCGCCTGTCCGCCGCTGGCCTCGCGATGCGCTTCGTCGAGCGCCACCGCGCGCGAAAAGTGATCCATGCTCGCCTTGACGCCGCAATACAGCGCGCTGCCTGCGATCGCGTGACGCCCGAGGCCTGACGAGATGTTGAGCACACGCCGATCGGCACGCCACGCCACGGTCGAGCGCAAAAAGCTCGCGGTGAGCAGCACCGTGGCTTCCAGCCCCACGCGCAACGCGGCTGACAACTCGGCGTTGCTGCAGCCGGTCACCGCTCCCACGGTCGGGATGACGCCGGCGTTGTTGATCAACAGCGCCTGATCGAAGCGCTGCGCATCGAACGCACGCAGCCAGCGCTCGACCTCGTCGGCCACCGCCAGGCTGTTGCTCAGGTCGCGCGGCCACTCCTCGAGTTGAACCTGCGCTTGAGCAGCTTGTTGCGCGAGCGTGGGGTGGGGTTGGCGTGACAGGCACAGCATCACGGTGCCCGGTTGCAGCAACTGCTCGGCCAGTGCGGCGCCCAGGCCCCGCGAGGCGCCGGTGATGATGGCGAGACGGCGGTTCATGGTGGGTTGATTCTGTCGATTCGTGGCGTCAGAAAGGTGCTGCGCTGCTCAGACTCAGCTGGGAGCCGGTGAGCGGGTGGCGCAGTTCGAGCCGTGTGGCGTGCAGCATCAGCCGCTCGTGCATCGCAGCCGCATCGGGCGGGGCATACAGCGCATCGCCTTCGATCGGGTGGCCGATGGCCTGCAGGTGCACGCGCAGTTGGTGCGAGCGTCCGGTGACCGGTTGCAGCCGGACACGGGTGGTGCCGTGGGTGGCGTCGCGCTCCAGCACGCGGTAGCGCGTCAGCGACGGCTTGCCGTCGGCGTGGTTCACCATTTGGCGCGGCCTGTGCGGCCAGTCGGCAGCGAGCGGCAGGTCGATCTCACCGTGGTCTTGTTCGACGAGCCCGCTGACCCGTGCCTCGTAGTGCTTGGTCACGTCGCGTGCTTCGAACAGCCGGCTGAGCGCGCGCTGCATCTCGGCGCCGCGCGCGAGCAGCAGCAAGCCCGAAGTCGCCATGTCGAGCCGGTGCACGATCAGCGCATCGGCAAACAGGGCCTGCACGCGCAAGGCGGCGTTGTCGGCCTTGTCGGGTCCGCGCCCCGGCACCGACAGCAACCCGGCGGGCTTGTCGATGACGACCAGCGCGTCGTCCGCGTGCACGATCACCAACGCCGCCGTGGGCGGCGGCAGGTGGGGACGAAGTTCACGCTGGGGCATGCGGTGATGATGGCATCGGCTACGCTCGGCGCGTGTTTGAAACCTTCGAGAAGTCGCTCGACCCCTATCCCGCCGCACCGCCTGCCACGCCGCCGCGCGGTTTGTGGCGCTTTGTCTGGTCGTGCACCGACGGCGCGCGTGGCCTGATCGCCGGCATGGCGGTGCTGACGTCGTTGATCGGCGTCTTTGAGGCCTACCTGTTCAACCTGCTGGGCGATGTCGTCGAGTGGCTCGGACGCGTCGATCCGGCCCGGCTGTGGGAGCAAGAAGGCCACCGCTTGTGGCTGCTCGCGGCCATCTTGCTGGCCAGCCCGCTGCTGGTGGCCTTGCAGACGTTGATCAAGCACCAGGGGATGGCGGCCAACCTGCCGATGCGGCTGCGCTGGAAGTTTCACCGGCTGATGCTTGGCCAGAGCATGCAGTTCTATCAGGACGAATTCGCCGGGCGCGTGGCCGCCAAGGTGATGCAGACCGCGCTGGCCGCTCGCGACGTGGTGTTCATCCTGTGCGACATCATGGTCTTCGTGGTGATCTATTTCGCCACCATCGTCACGCTGGCGGGCGGCTTTCACGTGTGGCTTCTGGTGCCATTTCTGGGCTGGCTGGTGTGCTACTCGGTGGCGGTTTGGTACTTCGTGCCGAGGCTCGGCCGGGTGGCGCGGGCGCAGGCTGATGCGCGCTCGCTGATGACCGGACGTGTCACCGATGCGTACACCAACATCGCCACCGTCAAGCTGTTCTCGCACGCCGGGCGCGAGGCGGGTTATGTGCGCGCGGCGATGCAGGAATTCATCGTCACCGTGTACCGACAGATGCGGCTGTCGAGCGCCTTCGAGATCATCAACCAGTTGCTGAGCATGCTGCTGATCGTGAGCACCGCTGGCGCGGCACTCGTGCTGTGGACGCGTGGCGGTCTGGGCATCGGCGCGGTGGCGGCGGCCACGGCGATGGCGCTGCGCCTGAACGGCATCTCGCACTGGGTGATGTGGGAGATGTCCTCGCTGTTCGAGCACATCGGCACGGTGCAAGACGGCATGAACACGCTGTCGCGCCCGCGCACCGTGCTCGATGCCCCGGACGCCGCGCCATTGCAGGTCACGCGCGGCGAGGTGCGCTTCGAGCAGGTGGGCTTCGCCTACGGCGGCGCCAAACCGGTGATCGACGGCCTCAACCTGCACATCCGTGCCGGCGAGAAGATCGGGCTGGTCGGCCGCTCGGGCGCGGGCAAGAGCACGGTCGTGAACCTGCTGCTGCGCTTTTACGACGTGGAGTCGGGCCGCGTGCTGATCGATGGTCAGGACATCGCGCTGGCCACGCAAGACAGCTTGCGCGCCCAAGTCGGCATGGTCACGCAAGATACCTCGCTGCTGCACCGCTCGGTGCGCGACAACATCCTGTACGGCCGCCCCGACGCACTCGACGCCGACATGGTGTCAGCGGCCCGGCGCGCCGAGGCGCATGACTTCATCGCTTCGCTCACCGACCCCGCTGGGCGCACCGGCTACGACGCGCACGTGGGCGAACGCGGCGTCAAGCTGAGTGGCGGGCAGCGTCAGCGCATCGCCATCGCCCGGGTGATGCTGAAAGACGCGCCGATCCTGCTGCTCGACGAGGCCACCAGCGCGCTCGACAGCGAGGTCGAGTCCGCCATCCAGGCCAGCTTGTACCGGCTGATGGAGGGCAAGACGGTGATCGCCATCGCGCACCGGCTGTCGACCATCGCCGCGATGGACCGGCTCATCGTCATCGAGCATGGCCGCGTCGTCGAAGAAGGCGACCACGCCAGCCTGCTCGCGCAAGGCGGCCTGTATGCGCGGCTGTGGGCGCATCAAAGCGGCGGTTTTCTGGGGCTCGAGCCCGACGACGACTCGGTGCCATCCGCCTGAGCGTTGGCGCGGGCCGGTTCAGTCGCGGCAGATGTAGGCGGGGCGCCCGTCGTCAGTGGCGCCAGCCGGCGGCTTCGGCTGCCACATCACCACTTCTTCGATCTGGCGCGCCAGCTCGAAGTCCTTGTCGGTGATGCCACCGGCGTCGTGGGTGGTCAGGCGCACCGTCACGCTGGCGTAAGACACCGCCAGATCCGGGTGATGCCAGGCCGCCTCGGCGAGGTGGCCGATGGTGTTGACCACCATCAGCGTGGCCCGCCAGCCGCTCGTCTTGAACACGCGCTCGAGGTGGCCGTCGGCGCATCGCCAGTGCGGCAGGGGCTGGCGCAACTTGTCGCAGGCCTGCGCTTCGCCGTACAGGCGGCCGGCCTTGGGGTCTGGTGCTGAGGTCATGACGAACTCCTGAACGGGTTGATGTCGGGAATGTTCGCACGGCCCTTCGCCAACGCCGGGCGCTCGCGGCGGCTACGATCCCGCGCTGTTTCACCCTCACGAAAAGCCCCCCATGGCCTCCAGTCTGCTTGCCCTGATCGACGACATCGCCACCTTGCTCGACGACGTGGCGGTGCTGACCAAGGTCGCCGCCACCAAGACCGCCGGCGTGGTGGGTGACGACCTGGCGCTCAACGCGCAGCAGGTGGCCGGTGTGGCGGCCGATCGCGAACTGCCGGTGGTCTGGGCGGTGGCCAAGGGCTCGGCGCTGAACAAGCTGATCCTGGTGCCCGCAGCGCTGGCCATCAGCGCGCTGGCGCCGTGGGCCGTGACGCCGCTGCTGATGGTGGGCGGGCTCTACCTGTGTTTCGAGGGCTTCGAAAAGCTCGCTCACAAGTTCTTGCACGACGCCTCTGAAGACGCGGCGCACGAGGCCAGCGTGATGCAAGCGCTGGCCGATCCGGCGGTCGATCTGGTGGCCTTCGAGCGCGACAAGATCAAGGGCGCCATCCGCACCGATTTCGTCCTCTCGGCGGAAATCATCGCGATCACGCTGGGCACGGTGGCGAACTCGCCGCTGATGTCACAGCTGACCGTGATGGCGGGCATCGCTGTGGTGATGACCATCGGCGTGTACGGCGTGGTGGCGTGCATCGTGAAGCTTGACGACGTCGGGCTGCACCTGAGCCTGCGCCCCGGCAGCAGCGCGTGGGCGGGCGTGGTGCGCCGTCTCGGGTTGGGCATCCTGCGCGCCGCGCCGCACCTGATGCGCGCGCTGGCGGTGGTCGGCACGGCGGCGATGTTCCTGGTCGGTGGCGGCATCCTGACGCACGGCATCCCGGCGCTGCACCACCTGATCGAAGACGTGGCTGCCCGTGCCGGCGGCTGGTGGGAGGCGGTGCTGCCCACGCTGCTCGACGGCGTGTGCGGCGTGCTGGCGGGCGCCTTGGCGCTGGTGGTGTTGACCGTGGGCCGCAAGCTATTGGGCCGTCCGGCGGCCACCGCTTGAGACGTTCCACCGACCCCGCCCAGCGCTGCGGCGCGGTGTCATGACGCTGCTGCTCGCGCCCATGGAGGGCTTGCTCGACCACACCCTGCGCGACATCCTCACGCGAGTGGGCGGCATCGACCGCTGCGTGTCGGAGTTCATCCGCATCTCGGGAACCTTGCTGCCCGACCGGGCGTTCCTGCGCATCGTTCCCGAGCTGCGCAACGGCGGTCGCACCCGATCGGGCGTGCCGGTGCGCGCGCAACTGCTGGGCTCGGACCCGGTGTGTCTCGCCGAAAACGCGGCGCGGCTGGCAGCGCTCGGGCCACACGGCATCGACCTGAACTTCGGCTGCCCCGCCAAGGTCGTCAACCGCCACGGCGGCGGCGCGATGCTGCTCGACGACCCCGAAAAGGTGGCGGCCATCGTGGCTGCGGTGCGCCGCGCTGTGCCGAGCGAGATGCCGGTGTCGGCCAAGATGCGCCTGGGCAATGAGAGCGACGCACGCGCGGTGGAGTGCGCGCTGGCGATGGCTGGCGCCGGCGCTGACGAACTGGTGGTGCACGCACGCACCAAGGCGCAGGCCTACCGACCGCCGGCCTATTGGGAGCGCGTGGCCGACATTCGCGCCGCGGTGAACATCCCGGTGGTCGCCAACGGCGAGATCTGGAACGTGGCCGACGCGCTGCGCTGCCGCGAGTTGTCAGGCTGCCACGCGTTGATGCTCGGGCGCGGCATGGTCAGCGACCCGGGGCTGGCGCTGGCCATCGTGGCGGCGAGCCGTGTACCGCCTGCGGGCGTGTCGATGGTCGGGGCGCCGGCCGATACCGCGCCTGCAGCGATCGGCTGGGCCGACCTGCACCCGCTGGTCGCCGCGTTCTGGGAGCTGGTGCAAGCGCGTGGCGACCTGGCCGAACGTCACCGTCCGGGTCGACTCAAGCAGTGGCTCAACCAGTTGCGCCGCTGCCACCCGCAGGCCGAGTCGCTCTACGGCGAACTGCGTGTGATCAGTGACCCGAAACGCATCACCGAACACCTCGGCGACGCGGGTCGCTTCACCAGCCCCGTCAGTGCGTTTGCTGAATCCCGGCAATCGCCCATTCCCGGCTGCCATCTCGCGGCTTGACCAGGTGCCAGACCTCGCTGAAGGCCTCGGCGCTCGCGCCGGCGGCTTCGCTGATCAGCCCATGGAATCGCACGCTGACGATCTGCCGCTCAGCCTCGTCAGAGAAGTCGACCACCTCGGCGTCGACCCGTACCACGTCGGTTTGCTGTGCAGCGCCTGAGCGTTCTTGCAAGTCGAGCTTGATCGCCGCAAACATTTCCGGCGTGGTGAACTGACGCAGGTCGTTCAGATCGGCGCTGTCGTTGGCGGCTTGCAGCCGGATGAAGATCATCTTGGCGATGCGCTCGAAACCGGCCTGATCGAAGCCGACCGGCACCAAAGGCGCGGCGCTGAACGCCACCGGTGCCGCCATGGGCGTCGCGGACACTCCAACAGGAGCTGCTCCAGCACTGCCCGGCGACCACGAAGGCCCCGCACCCGCAAACTGCAGACCGTTGGAACTGGCCACCTGGCGCGGCGCGGACGAGCCGCTCATGCGGCTCATCACGAAGCGGATCGCGATGAAGGCCAGCAGCCCCAGCAGCACCATGGTGATCAGGCTGCCGAACTCGGCGCCCATGCCGAAGTGGCTCATCAACGCGGCCAGCCCGAGCCCGGCGGCCAGACCGGCCAGCGGACCCATCCATGAGCGCCTTGGCGCAGCAGGCGCCATCCCCGGAGTCGCCGGCGCCGGTGTGGGGGTGGCCTGTGCCGGTCGGGCCGGTGTGGCGTCGGGCGTGCTGCGCGGCGGCAAGCTGCGCTGCATGCCTGACGAACTGCCGCCGCCCAGGCGTTTGGCCTCGGCCACCGAGGGCGCCATGGTGAATGCAGCGGTGAGCGTCAAGGCCAAGGCCAGGACCAGGATTTCATGCCAATTTCCTTCGGTGGGCGATATCAAGACCACTTGAGGTGGGGGCGGTGCCCGAACGAATCAAGCGGCTTCGTCTTACTTGGCCCAGGTGTCCTTCAACGTGGCCGTCCTGTTGAAAACAGGGTGATCCGCCGTGTGGTCCTTGCGGTCGGCCACGAAGTAGCCGTGGCGCTCGAACTGGAAGTGGTCTTCGCGCTGTGCGGTGGCCAGGCCGGGCTCGAGGAAAGCGGTGATGGTTTTCTGGCTGGCGGGGTTGAGCACGCTGAGGAAATCGCGCCCGCCGGCATCGGGCTGCGCTTCGGTGAACAGCCGGTCGTACAGGCGCACTTCGGCGGCGATGCCGGTGGCCACGCTGACCCAGGTGATCACACCCTTGACCTTCACCGAATCAGCGCCCGGCGTGCCGCTCTTGGTGTCGGGCACCAGCGTGGCCAGCACGGCGCTGACCTGGCCGCTGGCATCCTTTTCGCATCCCACGCACTCGATCACGTAGCCGTATTTGAGGCGCGACTTGCTGCCTGGCTGTGCCACGCCGGCGGCGTCGGTACGTGGCGGGCTGAGGCGGAAAAACCCCTTGCTGGGTTCTTCCATGAAGTCCTCGCGCTCTATCCAGACCTCGTGGGTCAGCACGAACTCGCGCTGGCCGCGCTCGGGGTGGCCCGGGTGCACCGGGGCGTGGCAAGGCTCTTGATGGGCTTCGCTGCCAAAGACCTCGGCAAAGTTGATCAGCTTGAGCTTGAGCGGATCGAGCACCGCGCAGGCGCGCGCGGCCTTCGGGTCGAGGTCGTCGCGCAAGGCGATGTCGATCGACGAGTAGTCGAGCCAGCCGCCGGCCTTGCTCACGCCGCTGCGCTCGGCCAGCAATTGCAAGC
>CANGBT010000065.1 GCA_947452135.1 Burkholderiales bacterium | reverse complement strand
CTGCGGCAAGAGCCTGACCGCGCTGGCGCTGATGCGCTTGCTGCCCGACGCCGGCCACATCACCGACGGGCGCATCGACATCGACGGGCTCGACACGCTGACGCTGCCCGAGTCGGCGATGCGCCGGCTGCGCGGCGGGCGCATCGGCATGATCTTTCAGGAGCCGGCGACCAGCTTGAACCCGATCATGCGCATCGGCGCGCAGATCGTTGAGGCGATCGAGACACACACCGCGCTGCGCGGTGCGGCAGCGCGCGCCAAGGCCATCGAATGGCTGGACCGCGTGGGCATTCCCGAGCCGGCGCGGCGCATCGACGATTACCCGTTTCGCCTCAGCGGTGGCCAAAAGCAGCGCGTGATGATCGCCATCGCGCTGGCCGCCGAGCCCGACTTCCTGGTGGCCGACGAGCCGACCACCGCGCTCGATGTGGTGATCCAGGCGCAGATCCTCGAGCTGCTCAAGGACTTGCAGCGCGAGCAGGGCATGGGGCTGCTGCTGATCACCCACGATCTGGCCGTGGTGGCCGGCATGGCGCAGCGCGTGGCGCTGATGTACGCCGGGCAGATCGTCGAGGTGGCCTCGGCTGCCGACTTCTTTGCCGACCCGCGGCACCCGTACGCGCGGCTGCTGCTGGAGTCGCTGCCCGGGTACAGCAAGCGCGGCGAGCCGCTGGCGGCGATCGGTGGCAGCGTGCCGCCGCTGTCGCAGGTGTTCGCCGGCTGCCGCTTCGCGCCGCGCTGCGACCGGGCGTTCGAACGCTGTCACCGCGAGGCGCCGGCGCTGGCGCCGTTGGGCGCGGCGGCCGGTGTGGAGGTCAGCGAGCGGCCGCGCGAAGTGCGTTGCTGGTTGCATGTGCCGGCGCATGGCGGCGCTTGTCAGCTCGGGTCGACGAACGACGTGGCTCGCGAGGTCGGGCCGCAGGGCTCCAGTTCCGGTGTCACGCCGCCACCTGCCGCGGCTCATGGGTCGGGTGCCGCGGCCTCGTCGACCGATCCTGCGCTGCTGCTCGACGTGCAGGCGCTCAGCGTGCGCTTTCCCATCCGCACCGGGCTGCTGCAGCGCGTGACGTCGCATTCGGTGGCGGTGGCCGATGTGTCGCTGCAGTTGCCACGCGGCCAGACGCTGGCGCTGGTGGGCGAGTCGGGCTGCGGCAAGACCACGCTGGGCAAGGCGATCGTGCAGCTGCTGCGCGGCCAGGCGGTGATCGAAGGCCGCGCGCTGCTCGACGGACAAGACCTGTTCGGGTTGCACGGCGAGCCGCTGCGGCTGGCGCGCCGCTCGGTGCAGATGATCTTTCAGGACCCGTATGCGTCGCTGAACCCGCGCATGCGCGTGTACGAGGTGCTCGAAGAAGGCCTGCTCACGCTGCGCCCCGAGCTCGACGCCGACGCGCGCCGCCACAGGCTCGAGTCGCTGATCGAGCGCGTGGGACTGCGCCCTGATGCGCTGCAGCGCCATCCGCACGAGTTTTCCGGCGGCCAGCGGCAGCGGCTGGCCATCGCGCGCGCGCTGGCGGTTGAGCCGAGGCTGATCGTGTGCGACGAGCCGACCTCGGCGCTCGATGTGTCGGTGCAGGCGCAAATCCTCAACCTGCTGCTCGAACTGCAGCGCGAGCTGGGGCTGTCGTACCTGTTCATCACCCACCACCTCGGCGTGGTCGAGTACATCGCCGACCACGTGGCGGTGATGCAGCGCGGTCGCATCGTCGAGTCGTCCGCGACTGGCGCGTTGCTTGCTAATCCCCAAGAGACCTACACAAGAGATCTGCTGGCAGCGGTGCCACGACTCGTGTAGCCCCCCCAGCCAACGACGGAGCCGCGATGCAGTACCCCACCCAACCCCTCGCGGCCATGCTTTGCAAGACAGGATTGGCGGTTTGCGCCACGCTGGTGCTGCCAGGCGCACAGGCCCAGCAAACACTCGACCGGGTAGAGATCACCGGCTCGTCGATCCGCCGCATCGACGCCGAGTCGGCGCTGCCGGTGCAAGTCATCAAGCGCGAGACCATCGAGCGCAGCGGCTACACCTCCACGGTCGATTTGCTCAAGAACCTGCCCGCGCTGATGGGCGGCACCGCCGAGTCGGGCTCGGTGGGTCTCGAGAGCTACGGCTTTGCGGGCGCATCGATCCACAACATCGGCGAGACGCGCACCCTGGTGCTGCTCAACGGGCGGCGCCTCGCACCGTTTGGCGGGCAGTCGCTCACCGGCTCGAACAACGCGATCGACCTCAACAGCATCCCGATCTCGGCCATCGAGCGCATCGAGTTGCTCAGCGATGGTGCGTCGGCGCTGTACGGTTCGGACGCCATCGCCGGCGTCATCAACTTCATCACCCGACGCAGTGGCACCGAAGGCACGGCCACGGCGGGCGTGTCGTTCCCGCGTGGCGGTGCGCGCGAAACCAACGTCAGCATGACCAAGGGCTTCGGCGACATCGAAGCCGATGGCTTCAGCGTGGTGCTGTCGGCGAGCGCCGACAAGCGCACCTCGCTCGCCGCGAAAGAGCGCAAGTTCGCGCGCAGTGGCGAGTTCTTCTTCACCGAGGGCGGCCAGAAATACCGCTTCCAGACCGCGTCGAGCCGCAGCATCCCGGCCAACGTGTACGACCAAAACTACAACCGATTCAACCCCTACCTGCAGGCCAACGGCACGTGCCCGGCGCACCACTTCGTGGTGTCGAACGCGGACGAGCAGGCCTGCACCTACGACTTCGCCAGCGACCTCGAGATCTACCCCGAGCGCGAACGGCAGAGCCTCACGGCGTCGTTCGACCGCAAGCTCGGAGACGGCGGCGCCACGCTGTTCGGTGACCTGGTGTTCACGCGCAGCAAGTCGCTGTCGACCATCTCGTACAACCCGAGCGAGGTGGTGATCGCGCCGAGTTCGCCTTACTTCGATCGGGCGGTGGCTGCCGGCGGCTACTACGACACCGAGTTAGGCGGCGTGCTGGCGAGCTACCGCTTCACCGATCTGGGCAAGCGCGTCACCGACGACCGCGCCGAGTCGCTGCACATGGTGCTGGGGGTTGAGGGCAAGCTGGGCTCATGGGACTACAACCTGGCCTACACCCACTCGCAAAGCGTGGTCCGCGGCAGCCTGGCCGATGGCTACGGCTACAACAACCGGGTGCTCGATGCGCTCAACACGGTGGTGGACCCGTTCGCGCTGCCCGGCCAGCAAAGCGACGCCGCACGCGCGGCCATCGCCGATGCCAGGTACACCGGCTACTGGAACGGCGGCAAGTCGATGCTCGACGGCATTGAGGCGCGCGGCAGCACCGAGCTGATGGCATTGGCCGATGGCCCGCTGCAACTGGGCAGCGGCGTGAGCGTGTTTCGCGAGCAGTACACGTACCAGCCCAGCGCCTTGGCGCAGGGGATTGGCGACACCCGGTTTGGTGACGACGCGGCCGAGGTGCCGATGCGAGGCTCGCGCCACATCTACGGTGCCTTTGCCGAACTGGTCGCGCCGGTGGCCAAGGGGGTCGAGCTGACGGCGGCGCTGCGCCACGACCATTACTCCGACTTTGGCGGCACCACCAACGCGAAGCTGTCGGGCCGCTGGACGCCGATGTCGGGATTGCTGCTGCGCGGCTCGGTGGGCACCGGCTACAAGGCGCCGTCGATCTCGCAGGTCAATGCGGGCCGTCAGAAATACGGCGTGAGTGGCGGCAGTCTCGATTGCGAGCTGGCCGACGGCAACGGCATCACGCTCAACGATGTGGCGGCTTCGCTGGGCGCCACCTGCCTCAACAACACGCAGGCCGACGTGATCGCCTCGGGCAACGCCAAGTTGAAGCCCGAGCGCTCGACGCAGGCCACGCTGGGATTTCGCATCGAGCCGAGCCAGACGTTCTCGTTCGGTGCCGACCTGTGGGCGGTGGGCATCCGTGATTCGATCGGCCAGATCGACCAGAACGCGATCCTCAGCGACTACAGCAAGTACGCCGGCAGCTTCACCACCTCGGTGAGCTCATCCACCGGCCAGACGCTGCTGGCGCTGTACCAGCCCAACGTGAACCAGGGCAAGGAACTGCGCACCGGCATCGACTTCGACGTGGCCGGGCGCGCGAGCCTCGTCCGCGGCGTCGATGTCACCTCGCAGCTCAACGCCACCTGGATGCTGCGCGACAGCTACCAGACGATGAAGGGCGCCGCCTATGCCTCAAGCCTCGGGCGCATGGGTGACAACGGCAGCGTGACCTTCCGCTGGCAGGCGCGCTGGGTCAACACGGTGTCGGTCGGTGACTGGCTGCACACGGTGGCGCTGAACTACAAGTCGGGGTATCACGACTTCGATGTGGCCGCCTCGGGCCTGGCTGACGTCAACATCGTGAACGCCGACGGGTCGATCGGCGACTACGTCGACTCGCTCAAGCGCAACGTGTCCGACTACATCACCATGGACTGGCAAACGAGCTGGCGCTTGTCGCGATCCACCCACCTGAACATCGGCTTGCTCAATGTGTTCGATCGCAATCCGCCGCGCTCGCTCACCGTGGGCGGCACCAACCAGGGTTTTCAGACGGGCTACGACGACCGCTACTACGACCCGCGTGGGCGCACCTTCTACGCCAACCTGGCCTACGGCTTTTGACCCGCAGGCTTGACGCACCCGTCGGGCACGCCGGTTTTTGTTAGCCTTCGCGGCTTTGCAGCCCACTGGCCTGGACCCGATGGATTTTTCGACGCGGCAAGAAGACTCACGCCGCCGCTGGACGGGCCTGGCTGCGGTGGTGCTGTTTCACCTGGTGCTGGGCTGGGCGTTGATGAACGGCCTGGCACGCAAGGTGGCCGACAGCGTGAGCGTGCTGGTCGAAACGCGGATCATCGAAGAGATCAAGCCGCCCCCGCCCCCACCACCGCCCCCACCGGTGAAACCCGCTGCGCCCAAGCCCGTGGTGGCTCCCAAGGTGGTGGCGCCTGCTCTCCAGAAGACGGAGCCGCCCCCGCCACAGCGTGCACCGGTGCTGTCTGCGCCGATGCCCATGCCGCCGGTGGCACCGGCCGAAGTTGCCCCGGCGCCTGTTGTGCGTGAGGCTGCACCCGCGCCGGTGGCACCGCCCAAGCCGGTCGGCCCGGTGGCCGCGGGAATCGCCTGCAGCCGCACGCCACCGCCTCAGGCGCCTGCCGTGTCGAGCGAGGTGCGTGGCAGCATCTTCGTGATCGGCACGCTCAAGGGCGGCCGGGTGGTGCAGGTGGACGTGGAGCGCACGTCGCTCAAGGGCGTCACCGACCGGCGCGTCATGCGGGCCTTCGTGCAGGCCATCGAGACGGCCATGAAAGAAGGCTACGTGTGCGTCGGCGACGACGTGCAGATCCGCCAGGAGTTCTACTTTGACATTCGCTGACCTTCGGGAGAGTTGCTTCACCATGCTCAACATCATCAACAACGCGTGGCGTTTCGTGCCGCGCGCAGGCTGGATGCTCGCTTTGTCGGCGCTCATGGTGCTGCTGCCGCTGCCACCCGCACTGGCTCAGGGCGCGGCTGCGTCGACCGAATCGGTGGCGGTTCCCGGCGGCAACGTGACGATCGCACCGGTGGCGCCACCAACGCTCGACAACCCCTACGGGCTGGGCGCGCTGTGGGAGCAGGGCGACTTCGTGTCCAAGACCACCTTGCTCTTCTTGCTGCTGATGAGCATGGGCAGCTGGTACGTTGTGGTCACCCGGCTGCGCACGAGTTTTCAGCTCGACAAAGACGCCCGCGAGGCCCGCGAGGTGTTCGCGTCGGCGCTCACCTTGCATCAGGGGACCAAGAGCCTGCGCGAGGGGAGCGCGTTTCGTTTCATCGCCGAGGCGGGGCTGCGTGCCCGTGAGCGCCAAGCGGGAACGGTCACCGAGAACATCGACCGTGACACTTGGCTCACCATGAGCGTGCAGCGTGGCGTCGAGCAGGTGCAGGCGCGTTTGAACGAAGGCCTGGCGGTGCTGGCCACCGTGGGTTCGACGGCACCTTTCGTCGGGTTGTTCGGCACCGTGTGGGGCATCTATCACGCGCTCACCGCGATCGGCATCGCCGGGCAGGCGAGCATCGACAAGGTGGCTGGTCCGGTGGGTGAGGCGCTCATCATGACGGCCATCGGTCTGGCGGTGGCGGTGCCTGCGGTGCTGGGCTACAACTGGCTGGTGCGCCGCAACAAGGTCACGATGGACGCGGTGCGCAGCTTCAGCGCCGATGTGCACGCGATCCTGGCCAGCACCAAGGGCGCCGGCTGAAGCCCGCCTCCCTCCATGGCCATACATTTCGCCTCCGCTGACGATGACGACGCCGTCATCAGCACCATCAACACAACGCCGCTGGTCGACGTGATGCTGGTGCTGCTGATCATCTTTCTGATCACCATTCCGGTGGTCACGCAGACGGTGGCGTTGTCGCTGCCCAAGGAAGTCAACCGGCCACGTCAGACACGCCCCGACAACGTCGAGATCTCGGTCGACCGCGAGGGCGGCATCTACTGGAATGCGCAGCGTCTGGCCGATCCGACGGCGCTGGCCGCGCGGCTCGAGCAACTGGGCGCGCGCCAGCCGCAACCCGAAGTCCATGTGCGCGGCGACGAGGCCACGCGTTACGAAGCCATCGGGCGCGTGGTGCTGGCCTGCCAGCGCGCGGGCATCCTGAAGGTGAGCTTCGTCACCCAGCCGCCGGCCAAGGGTTGAACCGCGCATGTCCCGAACGCCCCATCAGGAACTTCCATGGCGATGAATCTCGGCTCGGGTGGTGACGATCCCGAGGTGATGATGGACATCAACACCACGCCGCTGATCGACGTGATGCTGGTGCTGATCATCATGCTGATCATCACGATCCCCGTGCAGTTGCACGCGGTCAATCTCAACTTGCCGCAAGGCAAGCCGCCACCGCCGAACAAGCCGCCGGTGGTGGTCACGATCGACATCAATGCCGATGGCACCGTGCTGTGGGACTTGGTGGCGGTGCCTGATCGGGCCGCCCTGGACTCGAAGTTGCGCCAGGTGGCGCTTGCCGCAGATGCGCCCGAGGTGCATCTTCGACCGGACGGCCGGGCCGCCTACGGCGCTGTGGCCAAGGTGCTGGCCAGCGCACAACGGCTGGGTGTGACGCAGCTCGGTGTGGTGGGCAACGAACGGTTCGCGCCTTGAGCGCGTGAGGGGTGGGCGGCTGCTTCGTGGTGAACTGCAGCCGCCGCTCTGGCACGCACGGGCGCCAGAGCCGGGGCACGTGGCCCCGGGTCGATATCAACCCAGCGCTTGCAGGGCTCGCGCGGTGATCTCTTCGACGGTACCGGTGCCGCTGATCTTGCTGCAGCGCGGGGCAACGGGGTCGCCCGAAGCCGACCAGTCGGAGTAGTAAGACACGAGCGGACGAGTCTGCTTCTGGTAGACGTCGAGGCGCTTGCGCACGGTTTCTTCCTTGTCGTCGTCGCGTTGCACCAGCGGCTCGCCGGTGGCGTCATCGACGCCTTCGACCTTGGGCGGGTTGTACTTGACGTGGTAGGTGCGACCCGACGCCATGTGCACGCGGCGTCCGCTCATGCGCTCGATGATGGCTTCGTCAGGCACGTCGATTTCGAGCACCAGATCGAGGTTCACGCCGGCGGCCTTCATGGCATCGGCTTGAACGATGGTGCGCGGGAAACCGTCGAACAGGAAGCCGTTGGCGCAGTCGGCCTGGGCCAGTCGCTCCTTGACCAGGCCGATGATGATGTCGTCACCGACCAGGCCACCCGAGTCCATCACCTTCTTGGCGGCGACGCCCAGAGGCGTTCCTGCCTTCACAGCGGCGCGAAGCATGTCACCGGTGGAAATCTGGGGGATGCCGAACTTCTGGCAGATGAAAGTGGCTTGCGTTCCCTTGCCCGCGCCGGGTGCTCCCAACAGGATCAGTCTCATCGGTGTCTTTCTAGTCTTGGGGTTGAAATCGCGGAGCGACTCCGCGTGGGCCTTCCAGAATAGCATGGGCCCTCAGGGCCGGCGAGACCCCTGCACAGGCCTCTCAGGCCAGCAACTGCCGCACCCGCTCGAGGTCTTGCGGTGTGTCCACGCCGATGCCCGCGGGCGTGTCGCTGCGATGCACGGCGATGCGTTCGCCATGCCACAGCACGCGCAGTTGTTCGAGTGATTCGACGGTTTCCAACGGGCTGACTTCGAGTGTCGGAAAGCGCCGCAGGAAGCCGGCCCGAAAGGCGTAGATGCCGATGTGGCGCAGCGGAGCCACGCTGCCGATGCCAGGCGCGCCCGCCGCGCTGCCATCGCGCCACCAGGGAATGGGCGCACGTGAGAAGTACAGCGCGCGGTCCTGCCGGTCACACACGACCTTGACGACATTCGGGTTGGCCAGATCGGCTGGGTCGTTCATGGCGTGCGCCGCAGTGGCGACCACGCAGTCGCTGTGTGTTTGCATCAGGGCTGCCACCGCATCGATCAGCGCGGGCTCGATAAGCGGTTCGTCACCCTGGACATTGACCACCACCTCATCGCCGTTGAGCCCGAGCAGTTCGCAGGCCTCGGCCAGGCGGTCGCTGCCGGTGGCGTGGTCACTGCGCGTGAGCACGGCGCGCACCTGGTGAGCAGCGCACGCGGCGATGATTTCGGCGTCATCGGCAGCCACCACGACCTGCCTCGCGCCCGACAAAGCTGCGCGGTGCGCCACCCGCACCACCATGGGCAGCCCGGCGATGTCGGCCAGCGGCTTGCGCGGCAGCCGGCTGGAAGACAGCCGCGCCGGGATCAGCACCGAGTAGGTCATGTCGGATCGGCGTGATCGTCGAGTGCAGAGTCCTGGAAGGCGCTGGGTGGCGGCTCGCCGCCGATGGCACGAGCCTCGCTCTCGAGCATCACGGGGATGCCGTCGCGCACCGGAAACGCCAGCCGGTCGGCGTGGCACACCAGTTCCTGGCGCTCCTGGGCTGGGGGACGCCAATGATCCAGCGGGCCCTTGCAGATCGGGCACACCAGCAAGTTAAGCAGTCGGGTATCCATCGCGAATCCTGATCGTGGGAGGTGAGGGCAGCAGGGCCCGTAGTGCCGCATGGAAACCTGCGTCGCACTGAAAGTCTAGCGGGGCGACCCAGATCTGCGGGAGCGACCCGGTACGGGCCCAGCGCTCGGGGCACAGCTTGACCGCATCCTTCTCGGTGACGATCACATGGGCGGTGTGTTCCGGCCACGGCGGCGTTGGGTAGTCGTGGTGGTCGGGCAGGGCCAACGGTGTGAAGCGCAGGCCGGCTGCGCTCAGCATGTCGAAAAACCGTTGCGGGTGGGCCAAACCCGCCGCCGCCATCAGCGGCATGTCGTTGTTGACGAACGATTGCAGCGCAGCCGATGTGGCGCGCTCGCCGGCCCACCATCCGGCCAGATTCACCAGGCCGCTGATTTGCCGTCGTGCCAGGTACCCCGGCCACGGCGTTGATGCGCATGGCGCGTTGTAAAGCACGACCGTGCGCGCTGGGGGGTGTTGGGTGCGAGGCTCGCGCAGTGGCCCGGCGGGCAGCAGCCAGCCGTTGCCCGCACCACGTTCATCGAACACGATGACCTGCGCAGCCCGGGGCATTCGCAGGTGCTGCAAGCCGTCATCAGCCACGAGGATGTCGACCGCGGGATGAGCGGCCAGCGCGCTCCTGGCAACCGACACACGATCGGCACCGACAAAACCCGGCACGCCGGATCGCAGTCTCAGCAACAACGGTTCGTCGCCGGTCAGGTTCACGGCCGAGTCGGGCTGGACTTCCATCAGCGCCGCAGCGGTGGTCGAGCGGCCGTAGCCCCGGGAGATGATGGCTGGCGTCCAGCCTTCGTCTTGCAGCCAACGCACGACGGCCAGTACGGTGGGCGTCTTGCCGGCACCGCCAGCGATCAGGTTGCCCACCACCACCACCGGAACCGGCAGGGTCTGGGGCTTGAGGATTCGGCTTTCGTAGAGCCATTGGCGCAGACCGACCAGACCCCGGAAGATCAGCGACAGCGGCCACAGCGCTATCGCCAGCGGCCCTCGGTTCAGCCACGCTTGCTGCAGCGTTTCTTGCATCTCGTTCGACTCAGCGCCGGGCGGAGACGCCAACTGAGCGGGTACCGTCCGATGGGAACACGCTCGAGTGCCGTGCGCCGGACCGGATCACTGGCCGCCGCCGGGCAGCGGGCGCTGGGCTGCAAACGTCAATCGCGCCAGACCCGCGCGCCGCGCTGCGTCCATCACGTTGATCACGCTTTGATGCGCCGAGGTGGCGTCTGCCGAGATGATGACCGGGAGATCGTGCTGCCCTGCCGCCGCACGGACGAGCTCTGCGCTCAGCAGTTCGACGCTGCGCCCGTCCACGGCTTGGCCATTGACTGCGTACCGGCCATCTGCTGCCACAGCCACGGTGACCATGCGGGGGCGTTCGCGGGGTTGCTCGGCGTCGGCTGTCGGCAAAGTCACCTGAAGTTCGGTGAACTTCGAGTACGTGGTCGAGAGCATCAGGAAGATCAAAACAACGAGCAGCACGTCGATGAACGGAATCAGGTTGATTTCCGGTTCCTCGGCGCGCGACCTTCGAAAGTTCATCGCCATGGCGTGCTCAGTCTGCCGGCCGCGACGTAGAAAAGCGCATCAGGTGAGGGGTGAGGCGCTCGCACGCTTGCTCGAGGTCGAGCGTATAGGCGTCGACCCGGCCCTTGAAGTGCCGGTAGGCCATCAGGGAGGGAATCGCCACCATCAGCCCGAAGGCCGTGTTGTAAAGCGCCATCGAGATCCCGTGTGCCAGCACCGCGGGGTTGTTGGCGCCGGTGGGCGCCTGAGAACCGAAGATCTCGATCATGCCGATCACGGTGCCTAGCAAGCCCAGGAGCGGGGCCGTGGAAGCGATGGTGCCCAGCGGGTTGAGATAGCGCTCCAGCCGGTGCACAGCGGCCTTCCCAGCCGACTCGAACACATCGCGCATCGCCGCTTCTGTGATGCGAGGCTCGGCAATCACCGCACGCAGCCCGCTCGCGAGAACCGCGCCCAGGATTGAGTTGTCGGACAGTTTGTTCACCACATCGGCCGAGGGCAGGCGTGCCCGGGTCACCGACACCACCTCGTCGAGCAACTGAGGCGGCGCGACCCTCGAGGCGCGCAGACTGAACAGCCGTTCCAGGATCAACGCGAGCGCGGCAACCGAACAAAAAATCAAGGGCCAGATTGGCCAACCAGCGGCTTGTATGATCGAAAACACGTGGTGATTTCCCGCACTTTGGCGTTGGCGAATGGGCCCTGAAGCGAAACAATTATGGACCGCTTCGCCTCGCCCAAACAGGGGCAACTGCGGCCGGGTGGATGTGCACCGTTTCTGTGGATAACTTTGTGGGTAAGCAGCGCGCGGTGGTCTCCGAGCCGCAATTTCAAAGGCTGCAATACAAATTGCCCATTTCGGCGGCACGATTAAGCCCATGCGAATCAACAACTTGAGCGTTTTTGACCGTTTCACGGCGGCCTGCACGGGCCGCTTCCGCTTGTCTGACGCGGGTGTGGAGTTGTCTGTCCGCGCCAACTCTGGATCTGAGCTTGGTTGAGCCGTTCGAGCCGCCGCAGCAGCGCGTGATCTGGAGCGTGGCTTCGCTGGTTCACGCGGTCGCTGACGCCGTGGCTGCGCGGTTTTCGGCCTGCACCGTGGCGGGCGAGTTGTCGGGCTTCACGCGCGCTTCCAGCGGCCACAGCTACTTCACGCTCAAGGATGGCGACGGCGAGTCAGCGTCGCTGCGCTGCGCGATGTTCAAGCGCGCAGGAAGCATGCTGCAGTTTCTTCCTGCTGATGGGCAGCAGGTGCAACTTCGAGGCCGTCTGGGCGTTTACGAGCCGCGTGGCGAACTGCAGTTCATTGTCGAGTCGATGCAAAGGAGCGGCGAGGGTGCGCTCTACGAGAAATTTCTGCAGCTCAAAAGAAAGCTCGAGTCGCAAGGGCTGTTCGACGCCTCACGCAAACGCACTTTTGCGCTGTGGCCGCGCCGCGTGGGTGTGGTCACGTCGCTGGACGCTGCGGCCTTGCATGACGTGATGTCTTCATTCGCCCGCCGGCTTCCGCATGTGGAGTTGATCGTCTACCCCAGCCCGGTTCAGGGCGCCCAGGCGCCTGAGGCGCTGGTAGAGGCTATCGTGAGCGCCGGGCTCAGGCGCGAGGTGGATACCTTGTTGGTGTGCCGCGGAGGTGGATCGATCGAAGACCTGTGGGCGTTCAACGACGAGCGTGTCGTGCGCGCGGTGGCAGATTGCCCGATCCCTGTGATCAGCGGCATCGGGCACGAGACTGATGTCACCCTGGTGGATTTCGCCGCTGACCTGCGCGCCCCGACCCCCACGGCGGCTGCGGAGCTGTGCGCCCGGTCCGCACGTGATTGCGAGGCCGACCTGGCACGCGCCGCGGCCGCCATGCAAAGGCGAGTTCATCAGGCTCTCGACACCCAGGCGCAGCGCGCTGACAGTGTGGCGCTCCGTTTGCTCAGACCCGCCGAGGCGATCCGGAGACAAACGCGCCGGCTTGACGCGCACTCGCACCGCCTTGTCGCAGCCGCTCAGCGCACCCTGAACGCGAGCGGCCAGGACTTGCGTGTCACGGCGGACGGATTCAAGCGCGCGAGCGTCGGCGTTTTGCTCGCGGCAGCCAACCGCATCGATCGCCTCGGAGATCGGCTTCGAGGGTTGGATCCGGACACCGTTCTCAAGCGTGGATACGCTTGGCTGCTGGACGACGATGGGCGGGCGTTGACATCTGCGAAGCAGTTGTCCGTGGGGCAGTCGTTGCGCGCGGTGTTGACTGACGGTGAAGCTGCCGCACGTGTCACCGCAGTGTCCCCGCGCGAGTGACGGGTGCGGCTGCCTACAATCCGCTCGATAAGCTCTTCAACTGCTTGAGTCTCACCAAAAGGACGACGATGGAACACACCCTGCCCGCATTGCCCTACTCGCTCGACGCGCTGGCTCCGTACCTCAGCCAGGAAACACTCGAGTACCACTACGGTAAGCACCACAACGCCTACGTGGTGAACCTGAACAACCTTCAAAAAGGCACCGAGTTCGAAAGCCTGAGCCTCGAGGACATCGTGAAGAAGTCCTCCGGTGGCGTGTACAACAACTCGGCTCAAGTGTGGAATCACACTTTCTTCTGGAGCTGCATGACACCGTCTGGTGGCGGCGAGCCCCAAGGCGCGCTGGCTGCTGCGATCAATGCCAAGTTTGGAAGCTACGCCGCCTTCAAGGAAGCCTTCACCAAGAGCGCCGTGGGCAACTTCGGCTCTGGCTGGACCTGGCTGGTCAAGAAGGCCGATGGCTCGGTCGACATCGTCAACACCGGCGCCGCTGGCACGCCGCTGACCACGGCAGACAAAGCCTTGCTCACGGTGGATGTGTGGGAGCACGCTTACTACATCGACTATCGCAACCAGCGTCCTAAATGGGTTGAGACGTTTCTGAACTCGCTGGTTAACTGGAAGTTTGCAGAAGCTAATTTCGCCTGAAGCGAGATCGGTTCGCCAACGAAAAACCGGCCGTGAGGCCGGTTTTTTGATGGTCGAGTGTCTTCAAGGCGAGAACGGCTCGCCCTTGAGCTTGAATCCCGCTGCGACCCCACGCTTGGCGAACCATCCATCGTTCATCTCCAGCACGATACGCACGGGTCTGGACGAGCAGTGGCTGTCAAGCGTGCGCGGCTTCATGTGCTCGATGTTGACAACGGTGCCGTCGTCGGCAATGAAGGCCACGTCCAGCGCGATCAGCGTGTTCTTCATCCAGAAACACTGCTGCTCAGGGCGATCGAAGATGAACAGCATCCCGTGGGTGTTGGCCATCGCCTCCCGAAACATCAGCCCGGTGGCGCGCTCCTGAGGCGTTTGAGCCACCTCAGCGGTGATGTTGTGGATGCCCGCATTGAGCGTGATGACCGGCAGATTCTGGGCGGACGATTGAGCCTGTGCACATGGCGACAAGCACAGCATCGCGATCCAGATGAAGAGACCTTTGGTTCGAGTGTTCATGATTTCCAGGCGATCGATCGTGTTTCCCCGCTACCGACAGGCGGGCTTTCCGAACATGGTAGGGGCATCTCACGATGCGGGCCTTCGATGTCGCTGAACTAGAATCAATCGGCAGTAAGTCGACCCTTTTGTCTGGCACGCGTTTCAATGTTTCCGGAGCTGAAAGCCCATGTATCAACACATCAAAGTACCTAGCAACGGCGAGAAGATCACGGTCAATGCTGACTTTTCCCTGAACGTCCCGGAC
Organism: Burkholderiales bacterium; assembly: GCA_947452135.1. Lineage (GTDB taxonomy): Bacteria > Pseudomonadota > Gammaproteobacteria > Burkholderiales > Burkholderiaceae_C > PBB1. Next base: position 27 of record CANGBT010000065.1, on the reverse strand, counting down.
CACCCGATCATTCCCTACATCGAAGGT
>CANGBT010000064.1 GCA_947452135.1 Burkholderiales bacterium | reverse complement strand
CCCACACCGGTCATGCCGACGATGGCACCGATGCCGAAGCCGCTCAGAGGCGCAATGAAATCCATGGACAAGTCTTTTCGGGTGGTCAGGCGAAGGGCCTGGCCGCAACAGGAAGCCCGCGACTGTAGCCGGCCCCCTTAGTTTGTTTAACTATATTTTTCCTGTGATCACTGCATCTTTTTGGAATAAGGCGTGGCGGCACAGGAGCTGCCCGCCCAAACGAAAGGGGCCCGGCGTGAACCGGGCCCCTCGATCACTTCAAAGCGCAGAGCACCTTTCGGTGCGCCGCACTTGTTGAGGCGAATCAGGCAGTGCGCTTGGCCTTGGTGGCAGCGGTGGCCTTGACGGCCGTGCTGGTCAGGGCCTGGAAGTTGGCTTCAGCAGCTTCCACAGCTTGCTTCGAAGCCTTGTGCACGCTTTCGTAGGCGTTGTTGGCGGCAGCCACGGTGGTCTTCACCAGGGCGACCACGTTTTCGCTGCCGGCAGGTGCGTTCTTGACGGCGGTGTCCACCAGCGTCGTGAACTTCTTCTGCGCGTCAGAAGCGGTGGCTTCGGCCGACTTCGTCAGCTCGGCGGTGGTGGCCGTGGCGATGTCGTACAGATGGCGGCTGTAAGCGGCTGCCTTTTCGGCGGCCGGCTGCATCAGTGCGGTTTGCAGGGCCAGCAGTTCTTGCGGGTCCTTGGCGGTCAGGGCGGCTTGGGTCGTGTCAGCGGCTTCGCTGAGTGCGGCCTTGGCCACTTGAATGTTCAGTTCGACCAGCTTTTCAACGCCTTCGAAAGCCTTGGCCGACAGGCCGAACAGGGTTTCGATGTTGGCTTTTTGTGCGGCGACGATTTGTTCAGCGGTAAGCATAAATTTCTCCTGGAACAGTGGATGGAAGAGAGACAGACAACGTGAGGGAAACTAAAAATCCATTGCTGGACAACACCCTTTAGCTGCGATGCCTGTTTTGTTGCACTGCAGCATGACTCGAAGTATACGGACCTGATTCGGCTTTGCAAGACTTTTTGTTGCATTGCAGCAATTTTTTTGAATCGACCCCGAGCGCCCGCCGCCAGCCCCCTGCTGACGCTCGGCACAATGGTCCGGTGCAGGCCTTCCATTCCGACCACTTTGTGCTCCCGCTGCCCGAGGGACATCGCTTCCCGATGGTCAAGTACCGGCTGCTGCGCGACCGCGTGGCGGCCGAGCTGACGGGTGTCGAACTTGTCGAGGCGCCGCTGGCCTCGGTGGCTGAACTGACGCTGGCGCACACGCCGGCTTATGTGGCCGCGGTGATCGACGGGACGCTCAGCACGTCCGAACAGCGCGAGATCGGTTTTCCTTGGTCGATGCAGATGGTCGAGCGCTCGCGGCGCTCGGTGGGTGCCAGCGTGGCTGCCGCCCGCGCGGCGCTGGCCGGCGGTGTGGCGGTCAATCTCGCAGGCGGCACCCACCACGCCTTTGCGGACCGTGGCAGCGGTTTTTGCGTGTTCAACGACGTGGTGGTGGCCGCCCGCGTGATGCAAGCCGAGTGGCAGCAACGGCATGCCCGGCCCCTGCGCGTGGCGGTGGTTGATCTGGATGTGCACCAAGGCAACGGCACCGCGGCCATCTGCCTTGACGACGCGTCGATCTACACGTTGTCGCTGCATGGCGCGAAGAACTTTCCGTTTCGCAAGGAGCCGAGCGACCTTGATGTCGAGTTGCCCGATGGCTGTGGCGACGAGGATTACCTGGCCGCACTCGATGTCGCGCTAGCGCAGATGTGGGCGCATCACGAAGCCGGCCCCGAAGGCGCCGCACCGGGGCTGATCTTCTTTCTGGCCGGCGCCGATCCGCATGAGGCCGACCGGTTGGGCCGCTTGAAGCTCACGTCGGCGGGGCTGGCTGAGCGTGATCGCCGGGTGTTCGCCTCCGCCTCGCAGCGCGGTGTGCCGGTGGCGGTGTCGATGGCCGGCGGCTACGGCCACGTCATTGAAGACACCGTCGCCCTGCAGTTGAACACCGTGCGTCTGGCGCTCAGCCATGCGCGAACGTGGCCGGCGCGGGCCGATCCGCCACCCGCCTGAGACAATCTTTGGATGACGGAAAACCTGCTGTGGATCACCTTGGCGCTGGCGGGCTTGTCGGTGCTGTTGCTGCTGTGGATCGCGCTGCGCAGGAGCCCGGACGGTGACGCAGCTGCACGGCAGCAAGCACTGATCGACGCCTATCGCGCCGGCTCGGAGCGCATCGAGCGCGAGTTGCGCGACGAGCTCGGGCGCAGCGCGCAAGGCACGCGGCTCGAACTCGGCAGCGCGCTGGGCACCTTTCAGCAAACGCTGCTGAACCAGCAGGGCGACGTGGCCCGCACGCAAAACGAGCAGATCGACAGCTTCCGCGTTCAGCTCGCAGCCATGCAGACCGCCGTCGGCGATGCGCTGCAGTCGAGCAGCCTGGCGCAGACGTCGCAGGCGCAGTCCTCGCGTGAGTCGCAGGACCTGGCGCTCCAGCGCTTTTCGGACACCTTGGGCCTGCAGTTGCGCGAGATGGCCGAAGCCAACGAGCGCCGCCTCAATGAAGTCAAGGCGAGCGTTGAGCAGCGGCTCACCGCGCTGCAGCAGGGCAACGAGCTCAAGCTCGAGCAGATGCGCGCCACCGTCGATGAAAAGCTCCACGCCACGCTCGAAGCGAGGTTGGGCGAGAGCTTCAAGCAAGTCGCTGACCGGCTCGATCAGGTGCACCGGGGCCTGGGCGAAATGCAGGGTCTGGCCAAGGACGTGGGCTCGCTCAATCGCGTGCTCACCAACGTGAAGACGCGTGGCATCTTTGGTGAAGTGCAACTCGCCGGCTTGCTCGAGCAGGTGTTCACGCCCGAGCAATACGCCACCAACGTCGAAACGGTGCCGGGCAGCGGCGCGCGCGTCGAGTTCGCGATCAAGCTGCCGGGCCGCCGTGACGATGGCTTGCCGCTGTGGCTGCCCATTGACGCGAAATTTCCGCGCGAGGACTACGAGCGGCTGCTCGATGCGCAAGAGCGTGCCGACAAGCCTGAGGCCGAGGCCGCCGGTCGTGCGATCGAGATGCGATTGCGCGCCGAGGCCAAGACCATCCGCGACAAGTACGTGGCGCCGCCGCACACCACCGAGTTTGCGATCTTGTTCGTGCCCACCGAGGGGCTGTACGCCGAGGCGCTGCGCCGCCCCGGCCTGATGGAGGCGTTGCAGCGCGAGTACCGCGTCACGCTGGCCGGCCCCACCACGCTGCTGGCCACGCTCAACAGCTTGCAGATGGGTTTTCGCACGCTGGCGCTCGAGAAGCGCTCCACCGAAGTCTGGGAGGTGCTTGGCGCGGTGAAGACCGAGTTCAGCAAGTTCGGCGACGTGCTGGCCAAGACCAAGAAAAAGCTCGACGAGGCGAGCAACACGATCGACCTCGCGCAAACGCGCACCAACGCGATGACGCGCAAGCTCAAGTCGGTCGAGGCGCTGTCGGACTTGCGCACCCAGGCGCTGCTGCCGGGCGCACCGGCCGACGACGAATCAGCCGCTGCAGCCTCCGATGAGCCGAGCCAGGGGTGATCGAGCCGTGAGCTGCGGGTGTTTTTCGGGTGCTGCCAGGCACAGCGGTACGGGTCGTGAACCAAGCCTTGACTGACTCTCGCATGAGAGGTTTCTCGCCGGCCTTGCTCGCGCTGATCCTGGGCCAGGTGTGTCTGCATTCGTGCATGGCTGGGGTGCGCGTGGCTGCACCTTTGCTGATGCTGCGTCAGGGGCATCCCGCCTGGGTGGTCGGCTTGCTGCTCGGGCTGTTTGCGGCGGCGCCGGTGACCACGTCACTGCGCGTGGGGCGCATGGCCGATCGTCTCGGCTACCACCGGCCGATGTACCTGGCCGTGGCGCTCACCGCTGGCGGCGGGCTGCTGGCGGGCGCGTCGGTGTGGTTCACGTCAGCGGCACCCCTCAGCGGATGGGCCGCGCTCGATGCCATGCGTTCGCTGCCAGCGTGGTGTTCCTTTGTCAGCCTGAGCGTGGCCGCGATGATGTGTGGCGTGGGCGCCAACACGGGCCTGATCACCATCCAGCGCAGCGCCGGACGACTCGCCGCAGGCGACAGCACCCAGATCACTCGCGTGTTCAGCTGGCTGGGCCTGGCGCCTGCGTTGTCCAACATGATCGGCCCGGTGCTGGCAGGCACGGCCATCGATGCGGCTGGTTTTGGCAGCGCGTTCGTGGCGCTGACCAGTCTGCCGCTGCTCGCGCTGGCCGGGATGCGCTGGGTGCCTCGTGAAACGCCTGCGGCGCGCGCCTCGGCTGGTGCCCGACAGGGCATCTGGAGCTTGCTGAAGCTGCCAGGCCTCGGCAGGCTGCTTCTGGTGAACTGGCTGCTTTCTGCGAGCTGGGACCTGCACTCGTTTCTGGTGCCTGTGCTGGGCCATGAGCGGGGTCTGAGTGCTTCGGCGATCGGACTGATCCTGGGCAGCTTTGCCGCGGCGGTGACCGGCGTGCGATTGGCCATTCCGTTTCTGGCCCACCGGCTGCGCGAGGCGCAAGTCCTGGTGGCGGCGATGCTGACCACCGGCATGGTGTTCGGCCTGTACTCGCTGGCCGGCTCGGCGCTGGCCATGGGCTGCTGCAGCGCGCTGCTGGGCGCGGCGCTGGGTTGCGTGCAGCCGATGGTGATGACGGTGCTGCACCACATCACACCGCTTGAACGCCAGGGCGAGGCTCTCGCGGTTCGCTCAATGACCATCAACGCCGCAGGCGCGGTGATGCCGCTGGCTTACGGCCTGATCGGCGGCGCGCTGGGCGCAGCCGCGCTGCTGTGGATGATGGCTGCCGCGGTCGCCTCAGGCAGCCTGGCCGCCCGCGGCGCCGGGCGCAGCGCTCAACTCAGAACTTGATGCCCGAGGTGTCGGGGGTGACCGCCTTGCGAGGAGGGCGCACCTCCCGTGCGCCATCGAGCACCGCGGGTGGGCGTGCCGAAACCGCTTCGCGTGGCACTTCGGTGCGCTGCGTGAGCGGCGACGCCGGCGGGAAGTGGTAGCTCGACGGCAGCTTCGACTCCTTGGGGTAGCCGGCTGCGTCGAGGTAGGAGGTCCAGGTGTCGCTCGACAGGCCGCGCACCACCTGTGCGCCGATGCTCAAGGCCGGCAGGTCACGCCCGTTGGTGAGTCGTTGCAAGGCTTCGCCGTCGTCACCCGTGACCACGGTCTTCTCGAGGTGGGGAATGCCACGACTGCGCAGCAACTGCCGGCCCTGATCGCACGGCGAGCAGTTGGCCGACACGTACAGGGTCACCGGATAGCGTTGTGCCACCTGGCGCAACTCGGCCGGCAACGACACATCGGCCGACGGCGCGATCCGCTGCGTCTTCACCTGCGACAACTGGTCGCCGGGGGCCAGCGGCGGCTGGTCGGTGTAGGTGATGCGGCCATCGCTGCCGATGACCTTGTATTGCGCCAGGCTCGGTGAGGCCGCACCAGCCATCAGCAGCGCGATGAGCGCCAACGAGGTGGTGCTGCGTGGAGCCTTGCCAAGCCGGTTGAAGAGTGTCGAGTTCATGGTGTTTCTCCTTGATTCGCTGCGCTGCCTGTTCGTCAACCCATGCCCTGGTGCCGCAGCAAGGCGTCGATGGTGGGCTCTCGGCCCCGAAACGCCTTGAAGCTGTCCATCGCCGGGCGACTGCCTCCCACTTCAAGCACGGTTTGCAGGTAACGCCGGCCGGTTTGCGCATTGAGCACACCCGACTCGCCCGCAGTTTCCTCGAACGCGCCCCAAGCGTCAGCAGACAGCACCTCAGCCCACTTGTAACTGTAGTAGCCGGCCGAATAGCCGCCCGCAAAGATGTGCGAAAAGCTGTGCGCAAAGCGGTTGAACGCCGGGGGTTTGAACACGGACACCTCGTTGCGCACCTCATTGGTCAGTGTTTCGATGCGATCTTCGCTGCCGGGTTCCGCATGCAGCCGCATGTCGAACAGAGAAAACTCCACCTGGCGCAGCGTTTGCAGCCCGCTCTGGAAATTCTTGGCGGCCAGCATGCGGTCGAACAGCTCGCGCGGCAGCGGCTCGCCGGTGTCCACGTGCGCGGTCAGGCGCTTGACCACCTCCCATTCCCAGCAGAAGTTCTCCATGAACTGGCTGGGCAGCTCCACCGCGTCCCACTCGACGCCCGAGATGCCCGACACGCCGATGTCATCGACGCGGGTCAGCAGGTGATGCAGTCCGTGGCCGAACTCGTGGAACAGCGTGGTCACGTCATCGTGGCTGAGCACCGCCGGGCGGCCCGGTGCCGGCGGGGTGAAGTTGCACACCAGCTGCGCCACCGGCTTTTGCAGCCAGCCTTCGGGGCGCGCCCAGCGGCCGCACACATCGTCCATCCAGGCGCCGGGGCGCTTGCCGGGGCGCGCGTAGGGGTCCAGATAGAACTGGCCCACCAGCTCGGGGCTGCCGTCGGTCGCGCCACTGGCGCGCTCGATGCGGAAAAAGCGAACGCTCGGGTGCCACACCGGCGCGCTGTCGGGCCGGATCGACACCTCGAACAGCGTCTCGATGATGTGGAACAGACCTTCGAGCACCTTGGGCTCGGTGAAGTACTGCTTGACCTCCTGATCGCTGAAGGCGTACCGCGCTTCCTTGAGCTTTTCGCTGGCGTAGGGCACGTCCCAGGCCTGCAGGTCTGGCAGGCCGAGCTGGTCGCGTGCAAAGCCGCGCAACTCGGCGAGGTCCTTCTCGGCGTAGGGCCGGGCGCGGCGTGCCAGGTCGCGCAGGAAGTCGAGCACCTGCTTCGGCGAGGTGGCCATCTTGGGCACCAGCGACACATCGGCGTAGCTTTGGTATCCCAGCAGCGCGGCTTCTTCCTGGCGCAGACGCAGCAACTCGCGCATCACCTCGGTGTTGTCCTGTTCGGCGGGGCCGAGCTCGCTGGCGCGCGTGACGTTGGCGGTGTAGAGCCGTTCGCGCAACGCGCGGTTGCTGCCGTACTGCATGACCGGAAAGTAGCTCGGGAAATGCAGCGTGATCTTGTGACCCGGCTTGCCTTCGGCCTGCGCGGCTGCCAAGGCGGCTTGCCTGGCGTCATCGGGCACGCCTTGCAGCTCGTCTTCGCTGGCGTAGTACGCGTAGCCGTCGGTCGCGTCCAGAACGTGCTCAGAGAACTTTTGCGACAGGTCGGCCTGCAGTTCCTGCAGCCGCTGGAACCGCTGTTTGGCCTCGCCTTGCAACTCGGCACCGGCCAGCACGAAGTCGCGCATCGCGTTGCTCAGCGCCTTGGCGCGTGGCTGGCTCAGGCTGGCTGCATGCTGCGCGATGGCCTTGTACTTGGCGTACAGCCGCTCATCGGCGGCGTGGCGGCTGGACTGCTCGCTGACCTTGGGCAGCGCGGCGGTGTAGGCCGCACGCAGTTCGGGCGTGTCGGCCACGGCGTTGAGGTGTCCGACGGCCCCCCAGGCGCGGTGCAGCCGTTCGCTGGCCGTGTCGAGCACAGCCGACACGGCGTCGTAATCGCTGGGTACGTCAGGGCCGACGGCGCGCTCGAGCGCCTCGTCGCTGGCTTGCAGCAGCGCATCGATGGCAGGTGCCACATGCTCGGGGCGGATCTCGTCAAAGGCGGGCAGCGAGTCAATGCGCAGCAGCGGGTTGGTCATGGCGTGAGCCTCTTGTGAAACGACAAAGGCCGCGGTGAGGCGGCCTTTGTTCTGGAGTTGAAGTCAACGGGCGTCAAGCCTTGGCCTGAGCGCTCAGAGCGGTCTTGAGCAAGTCGGCCACCGTGTTGGCGTTGAGCTTTTCCATGATGTTGGCGCGGTGCGCTTCGACCGTCTTGATGCTGATGCCGAGGTCATCGGCGATCTGCTTGTTGAGACGGCCCGCGACGATGCGCTCGAGCACCTGGCCTTCACGGGCCGTCAGCCTCGACAGCAGAGCATCGCGGCTGGCGGCTTCTTGCTGCTGCGAGAACGCCGAGCGGGCCTTTTCGAGCATGCGCTCGACCAGGCTCAGCAACTCGTCTTCCTTGAAAGGCTTTTCGATGAAATCGAGAGCGCCCTTCTTCATGGACGACACGGCCATTTGGACATCGCCGTGGCCGGTGATGAACACGATGGGCAAGGGGCTCTTGCGCTCGATCAGGCGGTCTTGCAATTCGAGGCCGCTCATGCCGTCCATGCGGATGTCGGCCAGCACACAGGCCACCTCACGCGGGTCGAAGCGCGACAGGAAAGACTCTGCGGAATCGAAGCACCTGACGCGGTAGTCCTTGCCTTCGAGCAGCCACTGCAACGAGTCGCGCACGGCCTCGTCGTCGTCGACCACGTGGACAGTGCCCTTTTTCGGAATCAAGCTCATGAAGTAGCCGCCTTGTTCAATGCAGGAGGGGAGTCGATCCGGTCGGTTTCAACGGGCAGCGTGAAAGCAAAACAGCAGCCGGAAATCGCGCCGCCAGTGTAAAGGTTCTCCGCCCGTATCCGGCCCCTGTGCGACTCGATGATCGAGCGGCAAAGACTCAGTCCGATGCCCAATCCTTCAGGCTTGGTCGAGAAGAAGGCTTCGTAGAGCCGGGCCAGTACTTCCGGCCGGATGCCAGGGCCCATGTCGGTCACGCTGAACTCGACCACCGGACCGTCGTCCGAGGTCTGTCTGGGCACCACGCGCAGGTCGATGCTGCGCCTTGACGCCGGCAGTCCAGCGGAGTCGATCGCTTCGGCGGCGTTTTTCAGCAGGTTCAGCAGCACCTGCTCGATCAGGATGGGATCGACCCACAACGTGGGCAGGCGGCTGGCAACGTAGAAGTGGATCACCACCTTGCGGCGGTTGAGTTCGATGCTGGCCAACTCGATGGTTTCTTCGACCAGTGTCCGGGCCTGTGCGGGCTGACGCTGCGGCTCGCTGCGCTTCACGAACGCGCGGATGCGGTGAATGATCTGGCCCGCGCGTTGCGCTTGGCGGGAGGTCTTTTCCAGCGCGGCGATGAGATCGTCTTTCTCGATCGACTCGGCCTTGACCCGAGAGACCATGCCGTTGCAGTAATTCGTGATGGCCGTCAGCGGCTGGTTCAACTCGTGGGCCACTGATGAAGCCATCTCGCCCATGGTCACCAGCCGGCTGGTCACCTGGGCCTTGTCGGCCTGGTTGGCCGCCAGGGTTTCGGCGTTGCGCCGGGCGGTCACATCGGTGGCGATCAGCATTTGCGCCAGACGTCCGTCCGTCCACTGAAGGTAGCGCGCGCGCACGTCGAACCACTTGTTCAGCGGCTCGACGAGCACTTCGTGCGGGTCGGATCCTGCCTCGGTGAGCTCTTGTGTGGGCAGGCCGCCCAGATCTTCCACGGAGTCCTCATCGCCCGGGCTGGGCATGGCGGCGATGTCGTCGCCGGCCAACAGCGCATGGCCGAGCGCATCGGCCCCGAACCACAGACGGTACGACCGGTTGGCAAACAGCAGCTCGCCTTGCTGGACCGACAGCACCGACACTGAAGCGTCCAGACCTTCGAGCACCGTGGTGAAGCGCTCATGCGAGGCCGAGAGCTGATCGCGGATGCGTTTGGCTTCGGTGATGTTGGTCATCGACGTCATCCACCCGGTCTGCACACCCTTGGGGTCGACCAGAGGCGAGACGTACATCCGCCCGTCGAACACCTCGCCGCTCTTGTGCATGACCTTGACTTCGAAGCCCCCGGCAGGGGTGAGCCCTTGCAGTTCCTGTTGCAGCAGACGGTGGCTTTCCTCGATCCGGTCACGCAGCCAGTAAGGGAAGGGCGGCAGCAGACCGATCAGTTCGCTCTCGCTGAAACCCGTCATCAGACAGAACGCCGGGTTCACGTAGGTGATGCGTCCGGCCATGTCCATGGCTCGCATGCCGGTGAGCATCGAGTTTTCCATCGCACGGCGGAAGTTGGTTTCCGATACCAGCGCGCTTTGCATCTGCGTTTGCCGGCGCATGTGCCGCCACGTGCCAAACAACATCCACACGGTCAGGGCGCTCAGCGCTAGAACGATCCAGAACAGCGTGTTGCCGATCAGTCCGGCCGATGTGCGCTGGGCTTCACCGCGCAGGATCAGCCAGTTGCCTGATGGAAGCGCAGGTACCTCGTAAACCGCAGACGAGGCCGGCTTTTTCTGGCCTGGCGTTTGCACGACGGTGCTGGCCAGCATCTTTCCGGTGGCATCCATCAGGCTGATGGCGCGGCGGTTGCTGATGTCGGGCGACACCAGATAGCGGATCAGGCTGTCGGTCGAGTAGTCAGCCACCAGCATGCCCAGAAATGACTTGCGCATGAGCAGCGGCACATGCACCTGGAACACGTTGACGCCGGCGTCGTCAGCGTAGGCTTTCGAGTAGGCCGGCGACAGTGTGTTGCGTGCGCTGCTGAAGGCGCTGTTGCGCACGCCGGCGCTTGCCGGCGGCGGCGAGACGTCGGCCGGATCGTCCTCGCCCTGCGCAAAGCCGTGTGTCGACATCGTGACGATCGTGGTTCCGTCGGGCGCCAACCAGGACAGTCGTGTGATTTCGGGCCGCTCGCGGATCAACTCCGCGGCCTGTCGCGTGAAGGTCGCGCGCTGCGTGGGGCGCTGGGCCAGATCCTGAGCGAGGCGCGCCAGACGCTCCTCGTTCTCGATGAAGCGCAGTCGGATCTGCTGTTGCGCGATTTCGGTGTCGCGCCGCAAGGCCTCCGATTCCCGCTGCGACTCTTCGGTGCGCAGGTACCACGAAGCCGAACTGATGGCCGCCAGGAACAGCAGCACCGAGATCAGTGGCGCCAGCGTTGCAAAGCGATCCGGGTGGCTGGTCGACAGGAGTCGCCACCAGCGAGCGAGCAAAGGCTCGAACCTGCGTGCAACGGGTGCCGCTGGCGTTGGTTCGGTCGGCACGGGGTCCATCGCCAGATTATCGAACGCAGGGCCGGCCCGGCGGTTCTGATGGACAGGTGTCATCCTTGTCGCATTGTGAAAACAGCAATCGCCATTTGGAATCGCGGGAAGGTGTGAGAAACTTTGACCATCGATTTCACTCGTCCACGGGAGTTTCCATGTCCAGCCAGCCCGCGCCGCTTTCCGGCGCCAACGCCTCTGACCCTGACACGCAGGAAACCCGGGAGTGGCTCGATGCGCTGTCGGCGGTCATCGAGGCCGAGGGCCCTCAGCGAGCCCACGACTTGCTCGAGCAATTGCTTGAGCACGCGCGGCAAAACAGCATCGACATGCCCTTCTCGGCCAACACCGGGTACGTGAACACCATCGAGCCGGACGAGGAAGAGCGCAATCCCGGCAACCTCGAACTCGAAGGCCGGCTGCGCGCTTGCATGCGCTGGAATGCCATGGCGATGGTGGTCAAGGCCAACCGGTTGCACCCGGCCGACGGCGGCGATCTGGGCGGACACATCAGCAGCTTTGCCTCGCTGGCGCACATGTTCTCTGCCGGCTTCAATCACTTCTGGCAGGCCGAGCACGAGGGCCATGGCGGCGACCTGCTTTACATCCAGGGCCACAGCGCGCCAGGCGTGTACGCCCGTGCATTCCTCGAGGGACGTCTGACTGAGGACCAACTCCTCAACTTCCGTCAGGAAGGCGCCGGTCTGGGCCTGAGCAGCTATCCGCATCCCAAGCTGATGCCCGAGTTCTGGCAGTTCCCCACCGTTTCGATGGGTCTCGGGCCCCTGATGGCGATCTACCAGGCGCGCTTCCTGAAATACCTGCACGCCCGCGGCATCGCCGACACGTCCAACCGCAAGGTGTGGGTGTTTTGCGGCGACGGCGAGATGGACGAGCCCGAAAGCCTGGGCGCCATCGGGCTGGCCGCGCGCGAGAAGCTCGACAACCTGGTGTTTGTCGTCAACTGCAACTTGCAGCGGCTGGATGGGCCGGTGCGCGGCAACGGCAAGATCATCCAGGAGCTCGAAGGCGAGTTCCGCGGCTCGGGCTGGAACGTCATCAAGCTGATCTGGGGCAGCAGCTGGGATCCGCTGCTCGCACGCGACAAGGACGGCGCGCTGCGCAAGGTCATGCTCGACACGCTGGACGGCGACTACCAGGCCTTCAAGGCCAACGACGGCGCCTTCGTTCGCAAGAACTTCTTCGGGCGCGATCCACGCACGATGGAACTGGTGTCCAAGATGAGCGACCGCGACATCTGGAGCCTGCGCCGCGGCGGACACGATGCGCAAAAGGTTTATGCCGCCTTCCACAAGGCCAGCCACACCCAGGGCCAGCCGACCGTGCTGCTGGTCAAGACCGTCAAGGGCTGGGGCATGGGCGCTGCCGGTGAGGGCAAGAACACCGCACACCAGGCCAAGAAGCTGAGCGACGACGACCTGAAGTTCTTCCGCGACCGCTTCAACATTCCGATCCCGGACAGCGAGTTGCCCAACATCCCGTTCTACCGGCCGGCCGAGGACACGCCGGAGATGAAGTACCTGCATGAGCGCCGCGCCGCGCTGGGCGGCTACCTGCCCAAGCGCCGCGTGAAGGCGGAAGAACAGTTCACCGTGCCGGCGATCGAGACCTTCGCGCCGGTGTTCGAACCCACCGTCGAAGGCCGCGAGATCAGCACCACGCAGGCCTTCGTGCGCTTTCTGGGCATCTTGTTGCGCGACCAGGCGCTCGGTCCACGCGTGGTACCCATCCTAGTGGACGAGGCCCGCACCTTCGGCATGGAAGGGTTGTTTCGCCAGATCGGCATCTACAACCCTGAAGGCCAGAAGTACACCCCGGTCGACAAGGACCAGGTCATGTACTACCGCGAGGACAAGGCCGGCCAGATCCTGCAAGAAGGCATCAACGAGGCCGGCGGCATGGCCAGCTGGATCGCTGCGGCCACCTCGTACTCGACCAACAACCGCATCATGGTGCCGTTCTACGTGTACTACTCGATGTTCGGTTTCCAGCGCATCGGCGACCTGGCCTGGGCCGCTGGCGACATGCAAGCGCGCGGCTTCCTGCTGGGCGGCACATCGGGACGAACCACGCTCAATGGCGAGGGCCTGCAGCACGAAGACGGCCACAGCCACATCCTCGCGGGCACCATTCCCAACTGCATCAGCTACGACCCGACCTTCGCGCATGAGGTGGGCGTGATCCTGCACCATGGCTTGAAGCGCATGATCGAAAAGCAGGACAACGTCTATTTCTACCTGACGCTGCTCAACGAGAACTACCCGATGCCGGGCATGAAGCCAGGCACCGAAGAACAGATCATCAAGGGCATGTACCTGCTCGAGGAGACGCCGGCCGCGATGCCCGACAGCGCTGCGTGCGTCAACCTGCTGGGCAGCGGCACCATCTTGCGCGAGTCGCAGTTCGCCCGCGAGCTGTTGCAGGTCGATTGGGGCGTTGCCGCTCGCGTGTGGAGCTGCCCGAGCTTCAACGAGCTGACCCGCGACGGCCAGGACGCCGAGCGCTGGAACCTGCTGCACCCCACCGACACGCCCCGCGTGCCGTTCGTGACGCAGCAGCTTGCGCCGCACGCCGGTCCGGTGGTGGCTTCGACCGACTACATGAAGAACTACGCCGAGCAGATCCGCGCGTTCATCCCGAAGGGCCGCGGCTACCGCGTGCTGGGCACCGATGGTTTCGGGCGCAGCGATTTCCGCAGCAAGCTGCGCACGCACTTCGAGGTCAACCGCCACTACATCGTCGTGGCTGCCCTCAAATCGCTGGCCGATGAAGGCAAGCTGCCCGCCGAGCGCGTGGCCGAGGCGCTGCGCAAGTACGACATCGCCGTCGACAAGATCAACCCGCTGTACGCATAAGCACTGACCGGAGAACAGACATGGCACGGGTTGAAGTGAAGGTTCCCGACATTGGCGACTTCGAGTCGGTCGATGTCATCGAGTTGCTGGTTCAGGTGGGCGACACCATCAAGGCCGAGCAAAGCCTGATCACGGTGGAAAGCGACAAGGCGTCGATGGAAATTCCGTCGTCGCACGCCGGCGTGATCAAGGAAATGAAGGTCAAGCTCGGCGACAAGGTGGCCGAAGGCACGTTGCTGCTGTGGCTGGAAACGGCAGACGTGTCTGAGGCGGCTGCGGCGCCAGCCGCGCCCGCACAGCCACCGGCTGCCGCAGCGCAGCCTGCTGCGCCTGCACCGGCGCCGGCAGCCGTGGCCGCCAGTGCACCCGCCGTTGCCGCGGCGAGCGTTGCTGCACCGGCTCCCGCCGCGCCACCCCCTGCGCAGCCCGCGCACGAGCCGACCGCGCCCAAGGCCGCCTTGCCACATGCGTCGCCGGCGATTCGCAAGATCGCCCGCGAACTCGGCGTGCCGCTCGCCGAAGTCACCGGCAGCGGACCCAAGGGCCGCATCACCCAGCAAGACCTGCACGGCTTCGTCGCCCGCGTGATGGCCGGCAGCGTGACCACCCGGGCGGCCGCTGCGGCAGCGCCGGCGTCAGGTGGCGCCATGCCCGGGCTGTTGCCTTGGCCGCAGGTGGACTTTGCCAAGTTCGGCCCGGTGGAACGCCGCGACCTGTCGCGCATCCAGAAGATCAGCGGCGCCAATCTGCACCGCAACTGGGTGGTGATTCCGCACGTCACCAACCACGAAGATGCCGACATCACCGAGCTTGAGGCGTTTCGGGTGCAGCTCAACCGCGAGAACGAAAAGGCCGGTATCAAGGTCACGATGCTGGCCTTCCTGATCAAGGCCTGCGTGGCCGCGCTCAAGCAGTTTCCAAACTTCAATGCGTCGCTCGAGGGCGAGCAGCTGGTGCTCAAGCAGTACTTCCACATCGGCTTTGCCGCCGACACGCCACACGGCCTGATGGTGCCGGTGATCAAGGACGCCGACCGCAAGGGCATCTTGCAGAT
>CANGBT010000063.1 GCA_947452135.1 Burkholderiales bacterium | reverse complement strand
GTTTCGGCCACGAAGGTGCCGCCGTAGGGCCCGAAATGGCCGCTGGCGTCGGGCTGGTGGTAGTCAAACATGGGGGGTCTCAATCTTCAGCTTGGGTTGGCAGCGATGCGGGCGTCTGCCTCACGCACCTGCTCACAAAACCGGCGCATCGCAGCGGCGTCCTTGACGCCTTTGGACTGCTCCACGCCGGAACTCACGTCAACGGCCCACGGCCGCACGCGAAGGATGCCTTCGATCACATTTTCGGCATGCAACCCACCAGACAAAACGAGGGGACGGGACACGCCTTGGGGGATGAGCGACCAATCGAAAACCTTTCCACCGCCGCCGTAACCATCGATATGGGCGTCGAGCAAGATGGCCAGAGCACCTGCATTGCGGGCGGCAAAGTCTAGCAAATCGAACCCCTCGGACACCCTCGCGGCGCGCAGGAATGGCCGCGCGGCGGCGAGACACTCGGCAGGCGTTTCATCGCCATGGAACTGCAGCAGGAGCGTGGGCATGGCCGCTGCCGCCTCGGCAATCAACTCGGGCCTGGCGTTGACGAACAGGCCCACTGGCACCACGAACGGCGGCAGGCGTCGCGCCAGTTCGGCCGCGCGGGCGACGCTGACGTAGCGCGGGCTCTTTTCGTACATCACGAAGCCGATCGCATCGGCGCCGGCTCGCACCGCGTCGTCAACGTCCTGCTCGCGCGTGAGCCCACAGATCTTGATGCGTGTACGGGTGGTTGTGTCCATGCGGTAAGTGTCAGGGCAACCAGTCGTGCGCCGGCGTGTGAGAGGGGATCGGATGGTGCGGCTCGTAGTAAGCGCCGGCAAAGTAAAGGCCTTCGGCAGCAAACGTAGGCGCAGCGCAGTCCCGGCTGCGCGATGCCAGCACTTGCGACATCCAAGGCACCGGGTGGGCGCCGGAGCCGATTGACACCAGACAGCCCATGATGTTGCGCACCATATGGTGCAAGAAGGCGCTGGCGTCGAAGTCGAAACGCCAGTAGGCGCCGCTGCGCGTGATGTCGAGTGCCTTCAGGTGCTTGACGGGTGACAAGGCCTGGCACTGCGACGAGCGGAACGCCGAAAAGTCGTGCTCGCCCACCAGCGTTTGTGCGGCGTGCTGCATGGCCGGACCATCAAGCGGTCGGAACACCCAGCCGACCAGTCCGCTTTCCAGGGCCGGCCGGACTGGCGACTCGCGCAGCACATAGACGTAGCGCCGACCGCGCGCGCTGAACCGGGCGTGGAAATCGTCTGCCACCGGACTGCACCACTGAATCGCGATGTCGCAGGGTAGGTAGCGGTTGGTACCGCGCACCCAGGAAACGATCTCTCGATCAAGCTCAGTGTCGAAGTGAACGACCTGATTCAGCGCATGCACCCCGGTGTCGGTGCGGCCCGCGCAGGTCACCTCTACCGGCCTGTCCGCGAAGCAAGAGAGCGCCTTTTCGACACACCCCTGAACGGTGAGACCGGTAGGTTGCCGCTGCCAGCCGCAGTAGGCGCCCCCCCGATAGCTCACGCCCAAAGCCAGCCTCATCGCGCTTGGGGACGGCGAAGGTTCGAGGCTCGATGTGGCAGCGCGACCCTCAACCGAGGTTTTCGAGCATTGCCAGCGCCTTGGTCTTCATGGCGCCCTCGGCGTTGGTGGCGATTTCCTGCAACAGGTCGCGAGCACCTTCGACATCGCCGATCAGACGGAACTCTTCCGCCAGTTCCAGCTTGCGAGCCAACGGGTCGCTTTCGACATCCTCGATTTCCTGATCAATCAGAACCTCAGGCGACTCCTCTGCGGGCTCTGCCGCCGGGCTGTCCGGCTCATCGAGGTCGAGGGAAATATCGGAGAGATCGAATTCGAGCGGTGCCGCCGAACTCGGCACAGCCTCGGCAGGCTCGAATTCGGAAAGGTCAAACGGCGCTGGCGCCGTCAGCTCACCTTCGGACGTGTCCGCTCTGGAGAGCGGTGCGTCCAGGTCGAACGAAGCGCTCGAAGTCAGGGGCGAGGTCGCCTCGGCGAAGCCCGATTCAGACTCGTCCAGATCCAGATGGAAGTCGACTTCACCCGATGGTTCAGGCTCGTCGAGCGACATCAACTCAGGGGCTGGCGCACTGGTCGAATCGGCGAACTTGCTCGGCGTGGGCAACACCGACTGAGGCATGGTGCTCGCACCCAGCGGCTCCGGGCTCAACCCCGAGTCGCCTGGAAGGACAGGCTCCGGTCGTCCGCCAGGCTGGTAGAGCGGATTCTCAGGATCGATTTCACGCCCCAGAGCCTGCGCCGTCGCCCAGTCTTCTCCCTCGCCGTTGGTGAGCGTGTACAGCTGCGTCGCCAGCAATTCGAAGCCCTTGGTGTCGCGCCGCTTGGCATAGACCTCAAGCAATTTCGTGCGGATCGCCATGCGTTCAGGGGCGCTGCGCATCGCCTCCTTGAGGATTTCCTCGGCCTGGAGATCACGCCCGTAGGCCAGGTAAACGTCGGCCTCGGCCACCGGATCGACATCTCCGATGGCATCCAGTTGGCTGAGCGAGTAGTTCATCGATGACGCAGCACCACCAGCCGACTCGCGGGTGTTGATACGCTGGCCGCCGCTGGCGCCAAAGAATGAATCCGGCTGCAGTCGGCTCTCGAGAAATGACGTTTCGCCGGAATCCACCTTGGGACGCCTCGCCCGGTAGACGCCGAATCCCAGCAAGGCAAGCAAAGCCACCCCGCCTGCGATGAGGCTGGTCAGGTTGTTTTCCAACAGTTCACTCAGAAAGCCCGGCTCTTGGTCTTCGGCCTCAGCCGCGGCGGATGCCGGCTGCGATGCCGCCGTCGCCTTGGGCGGGGCGATGGTCTTTGGCCAGGCGACGGAATCAGGCGATGCCGTCGACGAAGCAGAGACCTCGGACGCTGCAACGGGCGATGACGCTGCGGGTGACTGAGACGATGCGGCCACGCCAGGCAGCGGCGGTGCGTCAACCACCACAGGCGCGACCGACTCCTTGCTCGCGCCAGTGGCGCCAGACAACTTCTTGAGATCTTCGACGTTCTTGGACAGTTCGGCCATGCGTGCGGCAGCGTCCTGCATTTCCTTGTCCTTGGAAATGCGAGCCTCCGGCGCCGCCGAGGCGGGCACCGATGCAGCCTTGCTCAGCGTGAGCTTGTCGGGCGCCAGCGCTGGCGCCGCCTTCGCATCATCCACGCTCGCCTGAACCTTGCCGGTGTCCTTCCGAGTCGCGGCATCTGCCTGCACTTGTGGCACCGCATCCGCCAGCTTTTGGCGGAAGCTTCCAAAGTCAGAGCTTTGCGCCACGATCAATCGCCGTGCCTCGGCAGCATCCACCGCGGCAGCTGAGGCTGCGCCCGGCACCGCGAGCACGACACCAGACTTCAAGCGGTTGATGTTGTCACCGACGAAGGCCTGGGGGTTGCCGCGATACAGCGCCACGAGCATCTGGTCGAGCGAGACGCTGGCAGCCCGCTTTCGCGAGGCGATGCCCGTCAGTGTGTCTCCAGAACGAACCCGGTAAGCCTCACCCGCAGAGTCGGTTGCTGTTACCGGAGCGGGCTTGGGCTCGGCCACTTTTTTCACGGCACGTTCCGAAGGCGCAGGCTTCGGTGCTTCGGGCACCTCCCGGGGCTGCGCCACCGCAGGGGCGGTGGGAGCAGATGGCGCCGCAGACTGCGGGGGAACCGATGTGGAAAACGCGGGCGCCGTCAGCGGAGCAGGCGTCGTGGCCTGGGTGCTGGTTGTTGCACGATCTGAGGGCGGATCGAACAGCAGCGTGTACTCGCGAACCAGACGGCCGGTCGACCACGACAACTCGAGAATCACGTCAACGAATGGCTCTTGAACCACCCGGTCGCTGGTCAGGCGAAGAAACGGGAATCCGTCGGGACGCCTGAGCAGCGCGGCCTGCGTGCTGGGCAGGACGCTGTTGTAGTCCACGCCCGCCGCGCGATAGGAGTCAGGTGGCGCGATGCGAATCTTGAGGTTGGCCGCTTCCTCGGGAGTCAGGCTGGTGACGTCAATTTCGGCCCGAAGCGTTTCACCCAAGCTCGACTGCACAGACAGTCGACCCAGCCCAAGCGCCCAGGAATCTGCCGTACCGAGCGCCAAGGCGGCGAGGGCTACGCCTGTCAGGGCGAAACGCCCCAGCTGCTGCTTCGATTTATTCAAGGCGTCTCCCAAGCCACTCAGACGGGCCGGATGGCGGCCCGCAAACACCATTCGGAGCCCCAATCAAGCGAGCCCGGTCACGGTCGAAAAAATAGACAAATCACAATAGCATCAGGCAGATAGGCTGACAAGTTCATGAACTACCTGAAACAAGTCAGGTTTGTTCCCACATTGCAACAGCAAGTTACGCGGGGCGTCCGAATCAAGCCTCGAGCAGGATCCGCAACATCCGGCGCAACGGCTCGGCGGCCCCCCACAACAGTTGGTCGCCGATCGTGAATGCTCCCAGATACTCAGGACCCATCGCCATCTTGCGCAAGCGCCCCACGGGAATGTTCAACGTTCCGGTGACTGCCACCGGAGTCAGCTGGCGTACCGTGTCTTCCCGGTTGTTGGGGACCACCTGAACCCAAGCGTTGTCCTGTGCAATCAGCCCCTCGATATCGGCGAGAGGCACGTTCTTCTTGAGTTTGAACAGCAGCGCCTGGCTGTGGCAGCGCATGGCGCCTACGCGTACGCAAAACCCATCGACCGGAACGGCTGCGCGACCGAAGCCATCGCCCTGCCCCAAAATCTTGTTGGTCTCGGCGCCGCCCTTCCACTCTTCGCGGCTGATGCCCCAGCCGTCGTCATCCCGGTTTTTGCCCACGCCGAGATCTTTGTCGATCCAGGGAATCAGCGAGCCGGCAAGCGGCACGCCGAACTGGGCGGTCTCGGCTGAGGTCAAGGCTCGCTGCTTGGCGAGCAACCGGCGGTCGATCTCGAGGATCGCGCTTTTCGGGTCATCGAGCAGATCACGCACCTCCGTGTTCAGGGTGCCGAACTGCGTGAGGAGCTCGCGCATGTGCTGGGCACCGCCGCCTGAAGCAGCCTGGTAGGTCTGCGTGCTCATCCACTCAACCAGGCCCGCCTTGTAGAGGGCGCCCACGCCCATCAACATGCAGCTGACCGTGCAGTTGCCACCGATCCAGTTGCGCCCGCCATGGGCCAGCGCATCTTGAATCACCGGCAGGTTCACCGGATCAAGCACGATCACTGCATCGCTTTTCATGCGCAGCGTCGATGCGGCATCGATCCAGTGGCCGTTCCAGCCGGCAGCGCGCAACTTCGGGAAGACCTCGGTGGTGTAGTCGCCGCCTTGCGCCGTGAGGATGATGTCGCAGCGCTTGAGCGCGGCGATGTCGTAGGCGTCTTGCAGGGTCGATTCGTTGCGCGCCTGCGCCGGCGCCTTGCCGCCGGCATTGCTGGTGCTGAAGAACATCGGCTCTATCAGCGGGAAGTCACCCTCTTGCTGCATGCGGTCGAGCAACACCGAACCCACCATCCCGCGCCAACCCACCAATCCAACCAGTTTCATCGCCACTTGTCCTTCAATTTGGTATGTCGCGTCAGCTTCACGCAGCATTCAAGGCCGCGACCACTGCCGAGCCCATCTCGCGGGTGCCCACGCGCTGAGTGCCCTCGGACCAGATGTCGGCAGTGCGCAGGCCCGACTCCAGCACCTTGACCACCGCAGCTTCGACCCGCAAAGCGGCCTCTGCCTGATTCAGAGAGAAGCGCAGCATCATCGCGAGCGAAAGGATCGTTGCCAGCGGATTGGCGATGTTCTTGCCCGCGATGTCGGGCGCGCTGCCATGGCTGGGTTCATAGAGGCCGCGATTGGCCGCATTGAGCGAAGCAGAGGGCAGCATCCCAATCGAACCGGTGAGCATGGCCGCCTCGTCAGACAGGATGTCGCCGAACATGTTGCCGGTGACGATCACGTCGAACTTCTTCGGCGCCTTGACCAGTTGCATCGCAGCGTTATCGACGTACATGTGATCGAGTTCGATGTCGGGGTAGTCAGCGTGCACCTCGGTCATCACATCGCGCCAGAACTGGAACGTCTCGAGCACGTTGGCCTTGTCGACGCTGGTCACACGCTTGCTGCGCTTACGCGCCGCCTGAAAAGCCACGTGAGCGATGCGTTCGATCTCTGGGCGCGAGTAACGCATGGTGTCGAACGCCTCGGGGTGCCCCTTGAAGGCACCATCGGGCGACTCGCGACGGCCACGCGGCTGACCGAAATAAATGTCACCCGTGAGTTCGCGAACGATCAGGATGTCGAGTCCGCCAATCAACTCGGGCTTGAGGCTTGATGCGTGGGTGAGTTGCGAATAACAAATGGCCGGGCGGAAGTTGGCGAACAACTGCAGATGCTTGCGCAAACCCAGGATCGCCTGCTCGGGGCGCAGAGAACGCTCCAGCGTGTCGAACTTCCAGTCGCCCACGGCGCCGAACAGCACTGCATCCGCTGCTTGGGCCAGCTTGAGCGTGGCGTCCGGCAGTGGGTGCCCATGCGCCTCGTAGGCAGCGCCGCCCACCAGAGCGCTCTCGGTATTGAAAGGCAGTTCGAGTACGTCAAGCACCCGCACCGCCTCGGCCACGATCTCGGGGCCGATGCCGTCACCGGGGAGGATGGCTATGTTCACAGGTCAGGTTCCTCAACAGGTTCGGGTGGTCGTGGTCAAAGGGTATGCGCCAGCCAAGGCTTCTTCAGGAGCCGCTCGGCCTCGTAGCTCTTGATCTTGTCTTCGTAACGCAAGGTCAAACCGATGTCATCAAAGCCGTTGAGCAGGCAGAACTTGCGGAAGGCCTGAACCTCGAACGGCAACGCCTCGCCGTCGGGCTTGATCACAACCTGACGTTCCAGATCCACGGTGAGTTCGTAGCCGACAAACGCGAAGACATCATCAAACAGGCGGTTGACCTGAGACGCCGGCAACACGATGGGCAGCAGCCCATTCTTGAAGCAATTGTTGAAGAAGATGTCGGCGAAGCTAGGGGCGATCACCACGCGGAACCCGTACTGGTCCAAAGCCCACGGCGCGTGCTCACGGGACGACCCGCAGCCGAAGTTTTCGCGGGCAATGAGCACCGACGCACCGCGATACCGCGGCTGGTTCAAAACGAAGTCCGGGTTGGGGACTCGCGAGGCTGGATCCTGCCCGGGAAACCCTGCGTCCAGGTAGCGCCATTCGTCGAACAGGTTCTCACCGAAACCCGATTTCTTGATCGACTTGAGAAACTGCTTCGGAATGATCGCATCGGTGTCGACGTTGTCTCTGTCGATCGGCGCGACCAGTCCCTTGAAGACACGGAACGGATTCATCGCAGTCTCACTTTCTCTTGGCAACGTCTTCGACCGCCTCGCCTGCGCGCTGCACATCCTTGCCGACACCAGCAAGGGTATTGCAACCCGACAGGAAAACCACAACAGCGGCAAGAGCGAAAAACAGACGGTTCATGGAGTCTTCTCGTGGATGGAGTCGATCGGTTCGAAGGCGCAAGCACCCAAGAGGTTCAATCCAGCCGGCTGACGTCGACGAAATGGCCTTCGATCGCAGCAGCGGCCGCCATCGCCGGACTGACCAGATGGGTGCGCCCACCCGCACCTTGGCGACCTTCGAAGTTGCGGTTGGATGTGGAAGCGCAGCGCTCTCCAGGCTCCAATCGGTCGGCGTTCATGGCCAGGCACATCGAGCACCCGGGCTCACGCCACTCGAAGCCAGCTGCCTTGAAGATCAGGTCCAGCCCTTCGCGTTCAGCTTGTTCTTTCACCAGTCCGGAACCGGGCACCACCATGGCTATTTTCACGTTGGCCGCGAGTTTGCGACCAAGACGACGAACCACCGCAGCTGCCTCGCGCATGTCTTCGATGCGCGAGTTGGTGCACGAGCCGATGAACACCTTGTCGATGTTCACTTCGCTGATCGGCACATTGGGCACTAGGCCCATGTACTGCAGTGCTCGCTCGATGGCACCACGTTTGTTGGCGTCTTTTTCCCGCTCGGGATCCGGAATGCGGCCGTCGATAGACAACACCATCTCAGGCGAAGTGCCCCACGTGACTTGCGGCCGGATGCTGGCAGCATCGAGCTCGACCACATGATCGAAGGACGCGTCCGCATCGGAATGCAGCGTGCGCCAGTAAGCCACTGCTTGATCCCATTCGATGCCCTTGGGCGTGAACGGACGCCCCTTGACGTACTGGAGCGTGACCTCATCAAACGCAATCAGACCTGCACGGGCACCGGCTTCTATCGCCATGTTGCAAACCGTCATTCGAGCTTCCATGCTCAGTGCGCGAATGGCCGATCCGGCGAATTCAATCGTGTAGCCCGTGCCGCCGGCCGTTCCGATCTTGCCGATGACGGCAAGCACCAGGTCCTTGCCACCACACCCGGCGGGCAACACGCCATCAATGCGGATCAACAGGTTCTTGGCTTTCTTGGCGAGCAACGTCTGGGTGGCCAGAACGTGCTCCACCTCGCTGGTGCCGATCCCATGCGCCAGCGCGGCGAATGCCCCGTGTGTGGATGTGTGCGAATCACCGCACACCACCGTCATGCCCGGCAACGTGGCGCCCTGCTCAGGGCCGATCACGTGAACGATGCCTTGGCGACGGTCGTTCATCTTGAACTGCGTGATTCCAGCCCGATCGCAATTCGCGTCCAAGGTGTCGACCTGAAGACGTGACACCGGATCGGAAATGCCGTGCGAGCGATCGGTGGTCGGCACGTTGTGGTCACTGACGGCCAGATTGGCCGACAAACGCCATACCTTGCGACCTGCCAGATCAAGACCCTCGAAGGCCTGCGGACTGGTCACCTCGTGAAGTAGGTGCCGATCGATATACAGGACGGTGGTGCCGTCTTCCTCGGTGTGAACGACGTGTTCGTCCCAGAGTTTGTCGTAGAGCGTGCGCCCCATGGGGAAGTCCCTTTGATACGGCAAAGCCATATGAAAGAAACCCGGCATGCTGCCGGGTCTCGAGTGGAGAGGAACCCGGTGGCTTCAGCGCTCGCTGATCGGCCGCACCGTGCGTGCTGGTGATCCGTTGAACAGCTGACGCGGACGACCGATCTTGTACTCGGGGTCACCGATCATTTCGTTGAGCTGCGCAATCCAGCCCACCGTGCGGGCCAAAGCAAAGATGGCGGTGAACAACGACACCGGAATACCCATCGCGCGTTGCACGATGCCCGAATAGAAATCGACGTTCGGGTACAGCTTGCGCGAAACGAAGTACTCGTCTTCCAGTGCAATCTTCTCGAGCGCCATGGCCAACTTGAGAATCGGATCGTTGTTTTGCCCGAGGGCCGAGAGCACCTCGTGGCAGGTCTCGCGCATCAACTTGGCACGCGGGTCATAGTTCTTGTAGACCCGGTGACCGAAGCCCATCAGCTTGACGTTCGAATTCTTGTCCTTGACCTGCTTGATGAACTCGCCGATCTTCTCGACGCCGCCCATCTTCTGGACGTCTTCGAGCATGGTCAGAGCAGCCTCGTTGGCACCACCGTGAGCCGGGCCCCACAAGCAGGCCACGCCTGCGGCGATGGCCGCAAACGGATTGGTACCCGACGAGCCGCAAAGGCGAACTGTCGAGGTCGATGCGTTTTGCTCGTGGTCGGCGTGCAGGATGAAGATGCGATCCATGGCGCGTACCAGCACGTCATTGGGCACGTACTCCTCACAAGGCGTTGCGAACATCATCCGCATGAAATTGCCCGCATACGAAAGATCGTTCTTCGGATAGATGAACGGCTGGCCAACTGAATACTTGTAGGCCATGGCCACCAGCGTGGGCATCTTGCCGATCAGTCGGATGGCCGCAATCTCGCGGTGCTCAGGGTTATTGATGTCAGTGCTGTCGTGATAGAAGGCCGACATCCCGCCGACCAGGCCCGTCATGATCGCCATCGGATGCGCGTCACGGCGGAACCCACGCAGGAAAAACTGCATTTGCTCGTTGACCATGGTGTGGTTGGTCACGAGCTTGGTGAATTCGTCTTTCTGGGTGGCGTTCGGCAGTTCGCCCTTGAGCAGCAGGTAACAGGTCTCGAGGTAATCGCAGCCAACGGCCAGTTGCTCGATGGGGTACCCACGGTACAGCAGCTCGCCCTTGTCACCGTCGATGTAGGTGATCTTCGAGTTGCACGACGCCGTCGACAGAAAGCCAGGGTCGTAGGTGAATTTACCGGTCTGACCGTACAGCTTGCGAATGTCGATCACGTCAGGTCCAACCGAACCCTTGAAGATCGGCAAATCCATGCTCGGGCTGCCGTCCGAGAACGACAAGGTGGCTTTCACGTCAGAAGGGTTCATGGTCGGTCCTTGCTTTTTTTGGCTGCTAAAAAATCATCGTGTGGGCTCTTCGCCCTGGCGTCATCGGGTTTCGCGAACTTGCCGCAAGACCTCGACAACCTCTTCGCTCAACAAATCACCCTGCGGTTGCTGGCGTGCCAGAAACAAATCCAGCAAATCATTGTCTGACAGGTCCATCAGCACAAGCAATCCTTGCGCCTGCTTTTGCGTCAGGTGACTCGAGTGCTTCGAAAAAAATCGATCGATGAACAAGTCGTTCTCGAGAAGCCCTCTGCGGCATCTCCAGCGCAACTTGCTCAGCGCCCGCTCATCGATCAGTTCGTCCATTTTGGAGGCGATGACGGGTCAGACGGATCGCCGAATCATCATTTCCTTGATCTTGCCAATCGCCTTGGTCGGGTTGAGGCCCTTCGGGCAGACATCAACGCAATTCATGATCGTGTGGCAGCGGAACAAGCGGTAGGGATCCTCGAGATTGTCGAGACGCGCTTCGGTGTCCTGGTCACGGCTGTCGGCGATGAACCGGTACGCCTGCAGCAAACCTGCTGGTCCCACGAACTTGTCCGGGTTCCACCAGAAGCTCGGGCAGCTGGTCGAGCAGCTTGCACACAGGATGCACTCGTACAGACCGTTAAGCTCATCGCGCTCTTCGGGTGACTGCAAGCGCTCCTTCTCGGGCGGCATTTCATCGTTGACGAGGTACGGCTTGATCGAGTTGTACTGCTTGAAGAACTGCGTCATGTCGACGATCAGATCGCGGATCACTGGCAAGCCCGGCAGCGGCTTTAGCACGATCGGATCTTTCAGCGTGCGCATGTTGGTCAGGCAGGCCAGACCATTCTTGCCGTTGATGTTCATCGCATCGGAGCCGCACACCCCTTCGCGGCAAGAACGCCGGAATGACAGCGTGGGGTCGACCGCCTTGAGCTTGTTCAGTGCATCAAGCAGCATGCGCTCGCTTCCGTCGAGTTCAACCTCGATCGTTTGCATGCGCGGCTTGGTGTCCGTATCGGGGTCGTAGCGGTATATCTGGAACACGCGCTTGGTCATGACTGCTCTCCGTCGCGATATAGGCTGGTAAAAAGTGTCTTCATGTTCGTGTCGCGCAAATCAGAACGTGCGCACCACGGGAGGGATCGACTCGGCGGTCAGCGGCTTCAGGTTCACTGGCTTGTAGTCAAGCCGGTTGCCTTCGCTGTACCAAAGCGTGTGCTTCATCCACACCTTGTCGTTTCGGCCGTTAGGAAACTCAGCCGAGTTGGCGTAGTCATCTACCGTGTGAGCGCCACGGCTCTCGTGTCGAGCGGCCGCCGACACCATCGTCGCAAGAGCCGCTTCAATCAGGTTTTCAACCTCCAGAGCTTCAATGCGCGCTGTGTTGAAGACGTTCGACTTGTCTGCCAGGTGGATGCCCTTGACGCGCTCGGCAATCTTCTTGATCGCCGTGACGCCCTCATCCATCGTGGCCTGCGTGCGGAACACGCCGGCATACCGTTGCATCGTGGCACGGATGTCGTTGGCAACGTCCTGGGCGTACTCACCGCCCGTGCTCGTCTCGTACTTGTTCAGGCGACCCAGCGTGAAGTCCGCCGCATCAGCCGGCAGCGCCTTGTGCGATTGCTTCTTGAGTTCGCTGTCGACGATGTGATTGCCCGCTGCGCGGCCAAACACCAGCAGGTCAAGAAGCGAGTTGGTACCCAACCGATTGGCGCCGTGCACGCTGACACACGCGCATTCGCCCACGGCGTACAGCCCCTTGATGATCTCGTTGGGGTTGCCGTTCTTGGGCGCGACCACCTGGCCGTGAATGTTGGTCGGAATGCCGCCCATCTGGTAGTGGATCGTCGGCACGACCGGGATCGGCTCCTTGGTGATGTCGACGTTGGCGAAGTTGTGCCCGATCTCGTAGACCGATGGCAGCCGCTTCATGATGGTCTCGGCGCCCAGGTGGGTCATGTCAAGGACCACGTAGTCCTTGTTGGGCCCGCAACCTCGGCCTTCCTTGATTTCTTGGTCCATGCAGCGCGAAACGAAGTCGCGCGGCGCCAAGTCCTTCAGCGTCGGCGCGTAGCGCTCCATGAATCGCTCACCGTTGCAGTTTCGCAAGATGGCGCCTTCACCGCGACAGCCCTCGGTCAGCAACACACCGGCACCGGCCACGCCGGTCGGATGGAACTGCCAGAACTCCATGTCTTCCAGCGGAATGCCGGCGCGCGCCGCCATGCCCAAGCCATCACCCGTGTTGATGAAGGCATTGGTCGATGCTGCAAAGATTCGCCCCGCGCCACCCGTGGCCATCAAAGTGATCTTGGCCTCAAGAATGTGCACCTCACCGGTTTCCATCTCGAGCGCAGTGACTCCCACCACGTCGCCAGCAGCGTCGCGGATGAGGTCCAGCGCCATCCACTCCACGAAGAAATTGGTGCGCGCCTTCACGTTTTGCTGGTACAGCGTGTGCAGCATCGCGTGCCCGGTGCGGTCTGCCGCAGCGCAGGCGCGTTGGACAGGCTTTTCGCCATAGTTCGCGGTATGTCCACCGAAGGGACGCTGGTAGATGGTGCCGTCGGCGTTACGGTCGAACGGCATGCCCAGATGCTCGAGTTCGTACACAACCTTCGGGGCCTCGCGACACATGAATTCGATCGCGTCCTGATCACCCAGCCAGTCCGACCCCTTGACGGTGTCGTAGAAGTGATAGTGCCAGTTGTCCTCGGACATATTGCCCAGGCTGGCGCCAATGCCGCCTTGCGCCGCCACCGTGTGCGAGCGCGTAGGAAACACCTTGGAAAGGACAGCCACGTTCAGTCCGGCGCGCGCCAGTTGCAACGAGGCGCGCATACCCGAACCACCTGCTCCGACGATGACGACGTCGAACTTGCGTTTTGGAATTGAAGAACCCACTTGCATTACAGCCTCCACAGCACTTGGATCGCCCAACCCGCACAGCCGACCAGCCATGCGATCGTAAAAACCTGCAGCCCGAGTCGCAGACCGACCGGCTTGATGTAGTCCATCCAGATGTCTCGTACGCCCACCCACACGTGATAGAGCAGCGAAACGATCACCACAAAGGTCAACACCTTCATCCAGTGAGTCGAGAAAATCCCGGCCCACTTGTCGTAGCTCATCTCACCGGGCAGCAGAACCTGCACGATGAGCGCCAGAGTGAACAGGGCCATCAACGTGGCCGTCACGCGTTGGGACAGCCAATCCTTGAAACCGTAATGCGCACCGACAACGATGCGCTTTGACCCGAAATTTTGTGCCATGGGGCGTGTCCGTCAGAGTCAGAAGAAGAGTTTGGCGCCGAGCACCAGCGTCAGAAACACGCTCAAGACAAGCGTGACGATCGCTGAGCGCTGGCCGAATTCACGGGTGACCGCGTGGGTCATGTCCATCCAGAGGTGACGCAAGCCCGCGATGAAGTGGTGGAGGTAAGCCCAAACCAGCGCCAAAACCACCAGCTTGAAGAACATTCCCGGCACGGGACCGATGCCGCCTGAGAACACCGAAGTGAACTGCCCGTAGGTGATTTCAGAGGTGAGGCTGGTGTCAAACATCCAGATGATGAATGGCATCAACAGGAACATCAGGAAACCACTGATGCGGTGAAGGATCGACACGATGCCGGCGGGTGGTAGCCGGTAACTAACGATCTGACTGACATGGATGTTGCGGTACTCGGGCCGCGTCTTGACGGTTTCGGTCATCTTCAGCTTTCTCGATGAGGCCTGGTTGGGGAGCGGCGAGTTTATTGCAACGCAGCACACGCGGAATCAAGCTCGGACAAGGTGGTGGTCAAAGGGCTCGCTGTTTCGAGTGCGGGTTTCAACTGAGGGCGTTGCGGTAGTGGTAACCCGAAGTGTTGTAGAGCCCTCGACGCAACTCGACGGGCTTGTCGTCGTAGGTCAGAGACAAACGCTCGACGCTGAGCAGGGGAAACCCGACCTCCACAGCCAGCAGGGGTGCGGTCGCCGAATCGGCCGCCACTGCACGAATCTTCTCTTCGGCACGAATCATGTGCACACCGAACTCGCTTTCGAAAAGCCCATACATCGGGCCGCGGTAGCCGGTCAGGCGCTCTGCTGTGAGCCCCTTGAACAACAGCCCCGGCAACCAGATGTCGTCAAAAACCACGGGCGCATCGCCAAAGCTCAACACACGCCGCACGTTGACCACCGCGTCACCGGGCTTGAGGCCGAGGGCGCGAGCCACATCTGCAGGACAGCGCAAACGGCGGCAATCGATGAAGTGACGTCGCGCACCGCCGGGTTCGCCGCTGTCGGGCTGCAGGCGCAGGAAGCGGTACTGAACCTTCTGCTCGGCATGGGTGGCGACAAAGGTGCCCTTGCCTTGGCGCCTCACAAGGAGATTTTCGGCAGCCAGCTCGTCCACGGCCTTGCGCACCGTGCCTTGGCTCACCTTGAAGCGCGCGGCCAGCTCCATTTCGCTGGGAATGGCCTCTGCAGGGCGCCACTCCCCAGCTTGCAGACTGCGCGTCATCAGGGTCTTGATTTGCTGGTAGAGCGGGCTGAAAGCCGGCGCCGAACCCTCTACCGAGCGCGCGGCCGTGCTCGGCTCGGTCGCGATGGCAGGCAGGCTCGGGTTCTTCATAAATTCAATTGCAGCACACGGGAACGCACAACGTCCACCGGAAACCGTCAATTTTCGACAGATGTCTTATGTAAGACATAAGACTTTTGACTTGCATCAGCTTCGTCCCTACACTGCTTCGTACAATTTGCCGGACCCCGCTGTCAAAAGCGCCGTCTTGCTTCCCTTTCAGCCCATCATCATCCTGCGGAGAATCGTCCATGAGCAAGTCCCCCGTTCGCGTTGCCGTTACCGGCGCTGCTGGCCAAATCGGTTACGCCCTGCTGTTTCGCATCGCCTCTGGAGAAATGCTGGGCAAGGACC
>CANGBT010000062.1 GCA_947452135.1 Burkholderiales bacterium | reverse complement strand
TCTTTCCGTGCCCGAATGGCGTGTTCAACATCGGTGTGGGCGTGGCGCACAGCCATGCCAGGCGGCGTGGTGCGCCCGCGCGCGGCGGCGCGACGATGCAAGACGTCAACTTGCGCGCCATGTTCGAGGCGTTCACCCGCGTGCATCCCGCCGCGCGCGAGCTGGTCAGCGGCGGCGAGTGGGTCGGCGAGCTCAAGGGCGCGCCGCTGCGCTGCTCGCTCGACGGCGCGCAGTTGTCGCGCCCCGGTCTGCTGGTGAGCGGCGAGGCCGCGGGCAGCACCTACGCCTTCACCGGCGAGGGCATCGGCAAGGCGCTGGAGACCGGCACGCTGGCTGCCGAGGCGGTGATCGAGGGCCGCCGCGATGCCGCAGGCGAACCGCAGGTGCGCGCCGTCTACGAGCAGCGGGTGCGCGCGCTGGCGCCGCGCTACGCGGTCTACGAGCGCGCCCAGGCCGTCAACCACCACCCCTGGCTGGTCGACCTGCTGGTGTGGAGCGCGCGCCGCAGCCCGGGCCGCCTCAAGCGCATGAGCGGCGTGCTCGAGGAGACCCACTTTCCCAGCAGCCTGACCAGCCCGCGTGCGTGGTGGCGGCTGTTGTTCGACCGTCGCTGAAGGACCGTCCCATGTGCCAACTGCTCGGGATGAACGGCAACACGCCGACCGACATCATGTTCAGCTTCACCGGCTTTGCCACCCGCGCCGAGGAGCATCAGGACGGCTTCGGCATTGCGTTCTTCGAGGGCGCCGGGCTGCGCTTGTTCGTCGATGCGCAAAGCGCGCGGCATTCGCCGGTGGCCGAGCTGGTGCAGCGCTATCCGATCCGCTCGAACCATGTGATCGCGCACATCCGCAAGGCCACGCAGGGCCGCGTGGCGCTGGAAAACACCCACCCGTTCGTGCGCGAGCTGTGGGGGCGCTACTGGGTGTTTGCGCACAACGGCAACCTCACGGGCTATGCCCCGCGGCTGCATGCGTCGTTCCACCCGGTGGGCGACACCGACAGCGAGTTGGCGTTTTGCTGGCTGATGCAAGAGCTGTCCAAGGCGCATGCCAGCTTGCCGCCGGTGGCCGAACTCACCGCCACGCTGCGCGAACTGGTGCCGCAGATCGCCGCGCACGGCACCTTCAACTTCATGCTCAGCCAGGGTGAGGCGCTGTGGGCGCACTGCTCGACCCAACTGAGCTACCTGGTACGCCAGCATCCGTTTCGCGAAGCGCGGCTGCAAGACGGCGACATCAGCGTCGACTTCTCGCGGCTGACCACGCCATCGGATCGGGTCGCCGTGATCGTCACCGAGCCGCTCACGCGTGACGAGGTTTGGATGGCCTTTGCGCCCGGCGAGTTGAAAGTGTTTGTGGGTGGTGAGCCGCTGGCGGTGTGACGTGCCGTCACAGGCCAGAAACTAAGATGCGCCGACCGATTCAAACCCTGCCGACCCGCCCATGAACGCACCCGCCACACCTGCTCCGCGCTTCGACACGTTCTACCGGCACGATGCGCTCACGCAGCTGCTGGCCGATTACGCGGCGGCGCATCCCGAGCTGGTGTCGGTGGTGTCGATCGGCCAAAGCCACGAAGGCCGCGACATCTGGCTGGCGGTGGTCACGAACGCGGCCACCGGGATTCACACCGACAAGCCCGCGTTCTGGGCCGACGGCAACATCCACGCCGCCGAGCTGACGGCCAGCACCGCCTGCCTGTATTACCTGCACCAGCTGGTCACCGGGTACGGCAGCGATGCGCAGATCACGCAGTTGCTCGACACCCGCGTGGTCTACCTGTGCCCGCGCCTGAACCCCGATGGCGCCGAACTCGCGCTGGCCGACCGGCCGCGCCACATCCGCTCGTCGACGCGGCGCTACCCGTGGTCCGAAGACCCGGTCGATGGCCTGACCATGGAAGACATCGACGGCGATGGTCGCGTGCTCATGATGCGCATCGCCGATCCGCACGGCGGCTACAAGCGCTGCGAGGCCGATCCGCGGCTGATGGTGGCGCGCGAGCCCGGCGAATTCGGCGGCGAGTACTACCGCGTCATGCCCGAAGGCACGCTCAAGCACTACGACGGTCTGACCGTGAAGGTGAACGCCGATGTCGAGGGGCTGGACCTGAACCGCAACTTTCCATCGCAGTGGCGCCAGGAATACGAGCAGACGGGCGCCGGCCCTTACCCGACGAGCGAGCCCGAGGTGCGCGCGATGGTCGAGTTCATCACCGGCCACCCCAACATCGGCGCGGCGATCAGCTTTCACACCCACAGCGGCGTGATCCTGCGGCCGATGGGCACGCAATCCGACGAGGACATGATTGCCGAGGACCTGTGGTCGTTCAAGCGCTTCAGTGCGCTCGGCGCCAAGCTCACCGGCTACCCGGCGGTCAGCGCGTGGCACGAGTTCAAGTACCACCCCAAGGAAGTCATCACCGGCACGCAGGACTGGGTCTACGAACACCTGGGCGCGCTGTTCTGGACGGTCGAGATCTGGGCGCCCAACGCCGAGGCCGGCATCACCGGCTACCCGTGGATCGACTGGTACCGCGAGCATCCGGTGGAAGACGACTTGAAGCTGCTCAAGTGGAGCGACGAGCAGTGCGGCGGCCAGGCCCATGTCGAGTGGCGCGCGTTCGATCACCCGCAGCTCGGCGCGGTCGAGATCGGCGGCTGGGACTTCCAGAACTACTGGCGCAACCCGCCGCCGCACCTGCGCGAGCGTGAGGCCGCGCGCTTTCCGGCGTGGATGACGCAGCTGGCGCTCAGCCTGCCGCGGCTCGAGTTGTTGCGCACCGAGGTGCGTGCGCTGGGTCCCGACACCTGGCGCGTGCGTCTGGCGGTGGCCAACAGCGGCTGGTTGCCCTCGTACATCAGCAAGCGCGCGCTGGAGCGCAAGGTGGTGCGCGGGGTGATGTTCGAGATCCACCTGCCCACGGGCAGCGGCACCGACGTGCCGGCGGTCTCGCTGGTCAGCGGCAAGTCACGCTACGAGGGCCCGCAGCTCGAGGGCCATGCGCCCAAGAGTTCGCTGCTGTCGTCGCCCGGCGGCAACGTGACGGCCGACCGCGCGGTCGGCGAGTGGGTGGTGCGAGCTCCGCAGGGCACGCGGCTGGCGGTGAGCGCACGGGCCGATCGGGCCGGCGTGGTGCGCGCCGAAGTCAGCCTGGACTGATCACCACGGCACCGGCCGCCGGCCGGTGCCGCCGCCGCGCGGTGTCAGCGCGCCGCGTTCAGTTGCAGGCGTGTGGCTTCGGCCACGCGACGCGCGGCTTGCGCGTAGTCGTCCCCGGCGCTGGCGTACAGGATCGCGCGCGACGAATTGACGGCGATCGCGCCGGTGGTGTTTCCGCCTTGCGATCGCCAGCCCGCGCGCACCGTGGCCGCGGCGTCGCCGCCTTGTGCGCCCACACCGGGAATCAGCAGCGGCAGCGTCGGCGCGATCTCGCGCACCCGCTCGATTTCGGCGGGGAAGGTCGCACCGACCACCAGCGCGAGCTGGCCGGTGCGGTTCCAGCTTCCCTGAGCCAGCCGGGCCACGCGCTCGTAGAGCAGTTCACCGGGCCGGCCATCGGCGTCTTGCAGCCGCTGCGCCTGCAGGTCCGAGCCGCCCGCATTCGAGGTGCGGCACAGCAGGATCAGGCCCTTGTCGGGGTAGTCGAAATACGGCTCGATCGAATCGTGGCCCATGAACGGCGACAGCGTCACCGCGTCGGCGCGGTAGCGCTCGAAGGCCTCGCGGGCGTATTGCTGCGCGGTGCTGCCGATGTCGCCACGCTTGGCATCAAGGATCACCGGCACCTGAGGCGCGACCGCATGGATGTGCGCGATCAGCTGCTCGAGCTGGTCTTCGGCGCGGTGCGCCGCGAAGTAGGCAATCTGCGGCTTGAAGGCGATCGCCTGGTCCTTCGTGGCGTCGACGATCGCCGCGCAGAAGTCGAAGATGCGCGCCGCATCATCCTTCCAGGCGCCGGGAAACTTGGCCGGCTCGGGGTCGAGCCCGACGCACAGCAAGGAGTCGTTGGCGCGCTCGGCCGCGGCGAGCTGGTCGGTGAACCTCATGGCGACAGCGCTCAGCCGATGCGCCGCGCCAACTGCGCAGCCAGTCCGGTGTACGAGCCCGGTGTCATCGCGAGCAGGCGCTCTTTTTCGGCCGCCGGGATTTCCAGCGTGCCGATGAACTGATGGATCGACTCGCGGGTGATCGACTTGCCGCGCGTGAGCTCCTTCAGGCGCTCGTACGGGTTGGGCAGGCTGTAGCGGCGCATGACCGTCTGGATCGGCTCGGCCAGCACTTCCCAGGCATCGTGGAGGTCGGCGGCCAGGCGCGCTTCGTTGACCTCGAGCTTGCCCAGACCGCGCAGCAGGCTGTCGGCGCCGAGCAACGCGTAGCCCAGCGCCACGCCCATGTTGCGCAGCACGGTGCTGTCGGTGAGGTCGCGCTGCATGCGGCTGATCGGCAGCTTCTGGCTCAGGTGCGTGAGCAGTGCGTTGGCCAGGCCGAAGTTGCCCTCCGCGTTCTCGAAGTCGATCGGGTTGACCTTGTGCGGCATGGTGCTGCTGCCGATCTCGCCCTCTTTGAGCCGCTGCTTGAAAAAGCCCAGGCTGATGTAGCTCCACACGTCGCGCGACCAGTCGATGAGGATGGTGTTGCTGCGCGTGATGGCATCGAACAGTTCGGCCATGTAGTCGTGCGGCTCGATCTGGATCGTGTACGGGTTGAGGGTCAGGCCGAGCTGCTGCTCGACGACGCCGCGGCTGAACGCCTCCCAGTCGACCTCGGGGTAGGCCGCCAGGTGCGCGTTGTAGTTGCCCACCGCGCCGTTCATCTTGGCCAGCAACTGCACTCCGGCTATGCGCGCGCGGGCTGTGAGCAGCCGCGCCACCACGTTGGCGACTTCCTTGCCCAGCGTGGTCGGGCTGGCGGTCTGGCCGTGGGTGCGGCTGAGCATGGGCAGATCGGCCAGGCCGTGGGCGAGTGCCGTCATCGACGTGACGATGCGGTCGAGCGCCGGCAGCATCACCTCGGCGCGCGCGGCTTGCAGCATCAGCGCGTGGCTGGTGTTGTTGATGTCTTCGCTGGTGCACGCGAAGTGCACGAACTCGCTGGCCGCGAGCAACTCGGGCGTGCCGGCGAACTGCGCCTTGAGCCAGTACTCGACCGCCTTCACGTCGTGGTTGGTGGTGCGCTCGATGTCCTTGATGGCCTGCGCGTCAGCCTCTGAAAAGCCGCTCACCTTGGCGCGCAGCACGGAGCGTGCCGTCGTCGACAGCGGCGCGAACTCGGGCAGTCCGGCATCGGACAGCGCGATGAACCATTCAACTTCGACCTGCACGCGGCGGTGCATCAGGCCGTATTCACTGAGCAGCGCGCGCAACGGCGCGACCTTGGCGGCGTAACGGCCGTCGAGCGGCGACAAGGCGGTGAGCGGGGAGAGGTTCATCAGACGGGCGCGTGCGCGAGGCCGCGGAGGGGCAGGAAGTGGCCGAAGTTTAGGCGCCAGGGCGCGCGACCCCGGCCCGCCGGCGCTTGTGGGCTCGGGTTGCGGATCGCCAGGCCGCGTCAGACCAGACGGAGCGCCCAAGCCAGGAAACCCCCGTCGTTAGAATGAATTTCACATTCGGTTACACCCTGCTTTTCCCCCTGCGGCCACACGCATCACGCGTTCCTTCATGAAACTGCTCGGTTCGCTCACCAGTCCTTACGTGCGCAAGGTTCGCGTCGTGCTGGCCGAAAAGAAGCTCGATTACCACCTCGAGCTCGAAGACGTCTGGGGCGACGACCGCATCCTCGCGTCCAACCCTCTGGGCAAGGTGCCTTGCCTGGTGATGGAAGGCGGCGAGGCGGTGTTCGATTCGCGGGTGATCGTCGAGTACGTGGACACCTTGTCGCCGGTGGGCCGGCTGATCCCCGAGCGCGGCCGTGAGCGCGCCGAAGTGCGCACCTGGGAGGCGCTGGCCGATGGCGTGCTCGACGCCGCGATCGCCGTGCGGCTCGAGCAAACCTGGGCCGGTCGCGCCGATGGCGAGCGCAGCACCGCCTGGGTGGAGCGTCAGATGGGCAAGGTGCATTCCTCGCTGGCGGCCATGAGCTCCGGCCTGGCCGACAAGCCATGGTGCTGCAACGGCAACCACCTCACGCTCGCCGATGTGGCCGTGGGCTGCGCGCTGGCGTACCTCGACTTCCGCTTTGCACACATCGACTGGCGCGGCTCGCACGGCAACTTGCAGCGCTTGTCCGAAAAGCTGTTCGCCCGCCCCAGCTTCATCGACAGCCAGCCGCCCGCCGCCTGAGCAGCGCGGCTCCTCAGGCGGGTTTCATCACCTTGAAGCTGCCCGCCTGCGCCATGGGCCAGTAGAGCCGGAACACGTTTTGCGGCAGTTCGCCGGCGAGCAGTGCGCCCGGCTTGACGAAAGGCAGCAAGTTGCTCAGCAGCTGGACCTTGTTGTCCTCGGTGCGGCGCACGATGTGGTCGGCGGTGATGTCCTCGGGGTGCTCCAGCCCTGCCGCCTGCACCAGCTCCTGCAGCGCCTTGAGCGTGCTGTGGTGAAAGTTGAACACCCGCTCGGCCTTGGTCGGCACCACCAGCGCTTGCTGGCGCAGCGGATCCTGTGTGCTCACGCCCGTCGGGCAAGCGCCGGTGTGGCAGGTCTGGGCTTGCACGCAACCCAGCGCGAACATGAAGCCGCGCGCTGACTTGCACCAGTCGGCGCCCAGCGCCATGGCCCGCACGATGTCGAACGCGCTCACGACCTTGCCGGCGCAGCCGATCTTCACGCGGTGACGCAGGTTCAGCCCCACCAGCGTGTTGTGCACCAGCATCAGCCCTTCTTGCAGCGGCGCACCCACGTGATCGGTGAATTCCAGTGGCGCCGCCCCGGTCCCGCCCTCTCCGCCATCGACCACGATGAAGTCGGGCGTGATGCCCGTCTCGAGCATCGCCTTGGCGAGCGCGAACCATTCCCACGGGTGTCCGATGCACAGCTTGAAGCCGACCGGTTTGCCCAGTGACAAGCCGCGCAGCCGGTCGATGAACTGCATCATCTCGATCGGCGTGGAGAACGCGCTGTGGCTGGCCGGGCTCACGCAATCGACCCACGGCGGCACGCCGCGCGCCTCGGCGATCTCGGGGGTCACCTTCGGGCCGGGCAGCACGCCGCCGTGGCCCGGCTTGGCGCCTTGGCTCAGCTTGAGCTCGATCATCTTGACCTGTGGGCTGGCCGCGTTTTGGGCAAACAACTCAGCGTTGAAGGTGTCATCGGCGTTTCGGCAACCGAAGTAGCCCGAGCCGATTTCCCAGATCAGGTCGCCGCCCGCGCCATCGGCGGCGGCCCCGCGGTGATAGCGGCTGATCGAGCCCTCGCCGGTGTCGTGCGCAAAGCCGCCGCGTCGTGCGCCCTCGTTGAGTGCGAGGATGGCGTTGGCCGACAGCGCCCCGAAGCTCATCGCCGAGATGTTGAACACGCTCGCGCTGTAGGGCTGGGTGCACGGTGTGCCGGTCTGGCCGGCCTGAACACCGCCGATGACGATGCGAAAGTCGTGGCTGCGCAGTTCGGTGGGCTGCAACGAGTGGTTGATCCACTCATAGCCCTGCGCGTTGACGTCCTTTTGGGTGCCGAACGGGCGCTTGTCGGACTGCCCCTTGGCGCGCTGGTAGACCAGCGAGCGCTGCTGACGCGAGAACGGCGCCGCTTCGCTGTCGCCCTCGATGAAGTACTGCCGGATTTCCGGGCGGATCAGCTCCAGCAAAAAGCGCAGGTGGCCGATCACCGGGTAGTTGCGCAGGATCGAGTGACTTTGCTGCTTCGCGTCGTACCAGCCAAGCAGCACCAGCGAGCCGAAGGTCAGTGGCACCAGCCAGTACCACGGGTACCCGTGAGGCAGCGTGAGCTCCACCCACAGACTGATCACGAAGCCGACAGCGCAGGCGACCCAGCCGGCGTAGCGCAGCGGCACAAGGGCATCGATTTTCGAGAGCCAGGCAGTCATAGGGGGGTCCTCGCAAACCTGCACGTCGGTCGCACGCCACCATGCTAGCGGCAGGCGGCGTGTTCACGACGCACGAACAGACCCGTGCAATTCACCTTGTTTGTGGCGCCGCGCCGGCCTGCCCGCCTCGCCGGGGTGGCTGGCTATACTGAGTCCAGCGCTGATTTGCTCCGGCTTGCGGGCGCTCTACAAAACCCGCTAAACACAGGATTTCCGAGACCCCGCTTTTTGCGCGTCCGCCGGCGCCAGTCGCCGCTCCCTTGAACCAGGCTCGAGCCGCCGTGCGGCCAGCCGCCGATCGTGTGCATGTTGATGAATTCGCTGGGACACGTCCGACCGCAAACGATGTCGTTCGCGCAGCCACTGCCGCTGCGCAGCGGCGCGATGCTGCGCGACTACACGCTGATGTTCGAGACCTACGGCACCTTGAACGCCGAGCGCTCGAATGCGGTGCTGGTGTGCCACGCGCTCAACGCCAGCCACCACGTCGCGGGCATCTACGAGGGTGATTCCAGAAGCACCGGCTGGTGGGACAACCTGGTGGGCCCGGGCAAGCCGCTCGACACGGATCGTTTCTTCGTGATCGGCGTCAACAACCCCGGCTCGTGCTTTGGTTCGACCGGCCCGACGCACCTCAACCCGGCCACCCAGCAGCCGTACGGCGCGGACTTCCCGGTGGTCACCGTCGAAGACTGGGTCGACGCCCAAGCGCGCCTGTGTGAAGCACTGGGCATCACGCAACTCGCTGCGGTGATCGGCGGCAGCCTGGGCGGCATGCAAGCGCTCGACTGGGCGATCCGGTATCCGCAGCGCATCAGGCACTGCATCGCGATCGCGACCGCGCCCAACCTGTCAGCCCAGAACATCGCCTTCAACGAGGTGGCGCGGCGCGCCATCGTGACCGACCCCGACTTTCACGCCGGCCACTACCAGGCGCATGGCGTGGTGCCGCGGCGCGGCCTGCGCGTGGCGCGGATGATCGGCCACATCACCTACCTGAGCGACGACACGATGGCGGCCAAGTTCGGCCGCAACCTGCGCGCGGCCACCGAGCCGCGCTACACGACGCAAGACATCGAGTTCGAGATTGAGAGCTACTTGCGCCACCAGGGCGACAAGTTCAGCGAGTACTTCGACGCCAACAGCTACTTGCTGATCACCCGCGTGCTCGACTACTTCGACCCCGCGCGCGAGCACGGCGGCGACCTGTCGGCCGCGTTCGCAGCAGCGCGCGCGAAGTTCCAGCTGGTGAGCTTCACCACCGACTGGCGCTTCCCGCCAGCGCGTTCGCGCGAGATCGTCAAGGCGCTGCTCGACAACCGGCTCGACGTCAGCTACGCCGAGATCGCCGCGCCGCATGGCCACGACGCCTTCTTGCTCGACGATGCGCGCTACCACGGCGTGCTGCGCGCGCGCTTCGAGCGCATCGCCCGCGAGATCGCCCAGGAGGCCGCGCGATGAACGACCGTCAAGCGCTCGAACTGATCGCCGAGCTGGTGCCGCCCGGCTCGCGCGTGCTCGATCTGGGCTGCG
Organism: Burkholderiales bacterium; assembly: GCA_947452135.1. Lineage (GTDB taxonomy): Bacteria > Pseudomonadota > Gammaproteobacteria > Burkholderiales > Burkholderiaceae_C > PBB1. The sequence continues at coordinate 5,812 of CANGBT010000062.1, read as the reverse complement.
GCTCGGGCGAGACGCTGGCTTACCTGCGCGACCATCGCCAGTGCACCGGTTACGGCATCGAGATCGCCGACGCCAACGTGCTGGCCTGCGAGCAGCGCGGCGTCAACGTGATCCAGCTCAACCTCGAGGAAGGCCTGGCCATCTTCGACGACCAGAGCTTCGATGTGGTGCTGCAGCTCGACACGCTTCAGCACCTGCGCAACACCGAACGCATGCTGATCGAGACCGCACGCGTTGGTCGCATCGGCATCGTGTCTTTCCCGAATTTCGCGCATTGGCCCAACCGGCTGAGCGTGGCGGGTGGGCGCATGCCGGTGACCCGCGCGCTGCCCTACGAGTGGTTCGACACGCCCAACATCCGCGTGAGCACCTATGCTGATTTCGAAGGTCTGGCGCAGCGCTGCGGCCTGCGCATCCTTGATGCGTTCGGCCTGCAGAACGGAGCGTGCGTGCGTCGCTGGCCAAACCTGATGGCCAGCACCGCGGTGTTCAAGTTCGAGCGCGGCTAAAACCGGGCAGCGCCTGCTGCCCTTGATGTGACCTTGATGTGGAGTTTCCTGCGATGACGACGCCCGACTTGCAAGCCCTGATCGCCCGCATGGGCGTGGCCGCCCGCGCTGCGAGCGCCCGCATGGCCGCAGCGCCCACGGCCGCGCGCAACCGTGCGCTGGTGGCGCTGGCGCGTTTGCTGCGCGCCGATGTCGCCGCGCTGCGCGAGGCCAACGCGCTCGATCTGGCCGCCGCCACCGCGGCCGGCACGCCTGCGGCCATGGTCGACCGGCTCAAGCTCACCGATGCGGTGATCGCCACCGTGGCCGAAGGCTGCGAGCAGATCGCCGCCATGCCCGACCCGATCGGCGAGATCACCCACTTGCGTCAGCGCCCGAGCGGCATCGCGGTGGGCCAGATGCGCGTGCCGCTGGGCGTGTTCGGCATGATCTACGAGAGCCGGCCCAACGTGACGATCGAGGCCGCCTCGCTGTCCATCAAGAGTGGCAACGCGTGCATCCTGCGCGGCGGCTCGGAGGCCATTCATTCCAATCTGGCGCTGTGGAAGCTGGTGCAAGCGGCCTTGGTGGAAGCCGGCTTGCCGGCCGACGCGGTGCAACTCGTGGAGACCACCGACCGCGCCGCCGTGGGCCACCTCATCGCCTCGCCCGAGGCGGTGGATGTGATCATCCCGCGCGGCGGCAAGGGGCTCATCGAGCGCATTTCGCGCGAGGCCAAGGTGCCTGTCATCAAGCACCTCGACGGCAACTGCCACGTCTACGTCGACGCCACGGCCGAGATGGCGCTGGCGCTGCGCGTCACCGACAACGCCAAGACGCAGAAGTACAGCCCTTGCAATGCGGCCGAGTCGCTGCTCGTGCACCAGGCGATTGCCGCCGAATTCTTGCCGCGCATTGGCGCGCTGTTCGCCGCCAAGGGCGTCGAGATGCGTGGCGACGCGGCCAGCGTGGCGCTGCTGTCGGGCATCCCCGGTGCGCGCGTGGTGGCGGCCACCGAGCAGGACTGGTTCGAGGAGTACCTCGCGCCCATCATCAGCGTGAAGGTGGTCGATGACCTCGACGCTGCCATCGCGCACATCAACCGCTACGGCTCGCACCACACCGACGCCATCCTCACCGAACACCATCCGAGCGCGATGCGCTTCGTGCGCGAGGTCGATTCATCGAGCGTCATGGTCAACGCCAGCACGCGGTTTGCCGACGGCTTCGAGTACGGGCTGGGAGCCGAGATCGGCATCAGCACCGACAAGCTGCACGCGCGCGGCCCGGTCGGCATGGAAGGTCTGACCTCGCTGAAGTGGGTGGTGCTGGGGCAGGGCGAGGTTCGCACTTGAGTCGGGCCGTGCCGCGGCCGGTGCGTTGAGCGCACACGCATGAGCACCACCCAGATCGCCTTGCTGGCGACCTTCGTGATCCTGGTGTTCTGGGGCGTGGGGGCCTACAACCGCCTGGTGGCCTTGCGCAACGCGATCGCTCGCGCCATGGCGCCGCTCGAGTCGCAAATCCGGCAGCGCCACGATCTGCTGCTGCGCTGGTGCGATGCGTTGGCTCCGGTGCTTGAGCCGTCCACGCAGTGGAGCGACGCGGTCCAGGCCGCCTGCGCCCAGTTGCAGGGCGCGGCTGACGCGCTGGTGGCGCAACCCACATCCGCGCCGGTGGCGGGCAGCTTGCGTCTGGCCGAGTCGGTGCTGGCTTCAGCGCGCCAGCGTCTTCAAGCCGAATTGCCCGCGGGCCACGAGCGGTTGAGCGGCCTCGAGACCGGGGTTCTCGCAGAGCAGCTGATGGCCGTCGACAACACGCTGGCATTTGCCCGCGATCAGTTCAACGCAGCGACCGGTGTCTACAACCGGGCGGTGCGCCAGTTTCCGACCTGGGTCATCGCCCGTGTGTTCGGCTTCAGGCTGGCCGGCACGCTGTGACGCCGTCGGCGCCCGTCAGCGCCCTCAGCCCTGGCCCATGATCGACGCGGTGGCCACCAGTTCATTGAACAGCGCCAGCGACACCTTGCCCGACACCGTGTAGGGGTCGAGTTCCGGTCGTTCCGAGTACTTCAGCAGCAGGGCCGGGTTCAGCCGGTTCAGGTTGACCTGTCCCATCGACCAGCCGGCAAAGCTGCGCTCGCCGACCTCTTCGTAGCTGAGCAGCACCACATCGTGGTGCCTGGGATCACCGGCGATGCGGTTGTAGAGCGCGCTCACCTGCGAGCGGCCACCTTCGAGCACCTGCAGAAAGATACCGCCCGAGAAGCACAGCACGCCGGTCACGCCGACACCCGGGTTGTTGGCCTTGGACTTCTTGAGGATCGAGGCCAGGGCTTCCTGATCGACGGAATCGGCGGCACGGCTGGCGTACATCAAACGCACGAGCATGGGTTTCTCCTGGGCGGGGGTTTGAAGGATCAGCTCTTGGTCTGGTCGAGCAGCGACAGGAATTCGCGGCGCAGGTTGGGGTCTTTCAGGAAGGCACCCCGCATCACGCTGTTGACCATCTTGGCTGCAGTGTCCTTCACGCCGCGCCAGTGCATGCAGAAATGGTCGGCCTCCATCACGATGGCCAGACCGTCGGGCTTGACGCGGTCTTGTAATTCGTTCGTCAGCATGGTCACCGCTTCTTCCTGAATTTGCGGGCGGCTCATGATCCAGTCGCAGATGCGCGCGTACTTCGACAGGCCGATCAGGTTCGAGTGCTCATTGGGCAGGATGCCGATCCACACCCGGCCCATGATCGGACACAGGTGGTGCGAGCACGCGCTGCGCACGGTGACGGGCCCGACGATCATCAGCTCGTTGAGTCGCGAGACATTCGGAAACTCCGTGACGGACGGCATCGGCGTGTAACGCCCGCCGAACACCTCGGTCAGGAACATCTTGGCCACGCGTTGCGCGGTCTCGTTCGTGTTGTGGTCGCTCTCGGTGTCGATCACCAGCGACTCAAGCACCTGTTGCATCTTGTCTTGCACCTCGGCGCGCAATTCTTCGAGTTCGCCCTCACGCATGAAGGCCGAGATGTTGTCGTTGGCGTGGTAACGACAGTCGGCGGCGACGAGGCGGTAGCGGATGCGCTCAGACGCAGTCATTTGCGCCAGCTGCTCTTCGCTCCTGAAAAGCGTGGTGTCCGGATCAACGGGCATGGGGCGCGTCTCCTTGATTTTTCTGGATGGTTCAAAAGGAGCGTAACCCCAATCGACGACCCGTAGACTTCCAAGGGTGAATCCAACCGGCAACGCATCCTCCCCGTCTGCCGGCGTTGCCGGCAATCCGTTCGCCTCAGGTCCGGCGCTGTCCCGGTTGATCGGCCTGGCCGCCGAGGCAGTCGCCGCGGTGCGCGCCGGCCAGTCGCTGACCGCCGCGCTCGCGCGCTGCCCGAGCGACGTGCGCCCCGGGGTTCAGTCGCTGAGCTTCCATGTGCTGCGCCGCCTCGGCCAGGCGCTGGCCGTGCGTGAGGTGCTGGTGCCCAAGGCGCCGCCCAAGGCGGTCGACGCCTTGCTGCTGAGCGCGCTGGCGCTGTTATGGCCCGATGACCAGGCGCCCTACGCCGACCACACGCTGGTCGATCAGGCGGTCACCGCCGCACGCCAGCGGTACCCGGCCAGCGCCGGCTTCATCAACGCCGTGCTGCGCCGTTTCCTGCGCGAGCGTGCAGCCCTGCTCGAGGCCGCGCAGCGCACCCCCAGCGGGCGTCACAACCACCCGCAGTGGTGGATCGAGCGCCTGCAGGCCGACTGGCCCGATGAGTGGCCCGCGCTGCTCGAGGCCAACGACCAGCGCCCTCCGATGACCCTGCGCGTCAACACCCGTCGCGGCAGCGTGGCGCAGTACCTGCAGCGCCTGGCTGAGGCCGGTCTGGGCGCACGCCCGGTGGGGCAGTCCGGCGTGCTGCTCGATGCGCCGTGCCCGGTGCAGCGCCTGCCCGGCTTTGCCGATGGCGACGTGTCGGTGCAGGATGAATCGGCGCAGCGGGCTGCGCCGCTGCTGCTCGCTGGCGGGTTGCCGCCCGGCGCACGGGTGCTCGATGCCTGCGCTGCGCCGGGCGGCAAGACCGCGCACCTGCTCGAACTGGCCGACCTTGACGTGTTCGCGCTCGACCACGATGCGCTGCGCCTGGCCCGCGTGCGCGAAACGCTCGACCGCCTGCACCTCGCGGCCACGCTGTGCGCCGGTGATGCCAGCCAGATCGCCGACTGGTGGGACGGGCAGCCCTTCGATGCCATCTTGCTGGATGCGCCGTGCTCGGCTTCGGGCATCGTGCGCCGCCACCCCGATGTGCGCTGGCTGCGACGCGCCAGCGACATCCCTGCGCTGGCCGCGCTGCAGGCGAAGCTGCTCGCAGCGCTTTGGCCTTTGCTCAAGCCCGGCGGGCGCTTGCTGTACTGCACCTGCTCGGTCTTCAAGGCCGAGGGGCAGGATCAGATCGACGTATTTTTGCAACGCAACATGGATGCCCGCCTGGCCGAACAGCCGCTCTCACCCGGTCATTTGCTGCCGCTGGCCGACAATCGACTCGAGGCGGAATCGGCTGAAAACCGGGTTCCCGCCGATGGATTTTTCTACGCGCTGCTGATCAAGAACTGACCCCCGGGCACTGCTGTGCAACTCCACGCAACGGATCGCTGCTCTCCCAGACCCGGTGCGATGCGCATCCGGTGGGCTGGCGCGCTGCGCGTGTGGCTGCTGGCGTGCCTCTTGGGGTGCTGTGGCGCATGGGCTGGCGAGAGCGCACCCGAGCTCAGCGTGTTTGAGCTTGTGCGCAGCGATGACGGCTTGGCGGTCAACTTCGCGGCGCGCTTTGCTCTGCCGCCCAGCGTCGAAGATGCCTTGCTCAAGGGCGTTCCGCTGCATTTCGTGGCCGAAGCCGCTCTGTTCCGTGAGCGCTGGTACTGGCGCGATCAACCGGTCAGCCGCGTCAGCCGCACCTGGCGTCTGGCCTACCAACCGCTGACCCGCTCGTACCGCGTCAGCTTCGGCGGGTTGAACCAGAACTTCGACAGCGCCGCCGAAGCCGTTGCGGTGGTGCGCCGCATGGCCGGCTGGCGGCTGGCCGAGCCGGGGCAGCTGGATGCGAGCGGCAAGTACTACGTGGAGTTCAGCTACAAGCTCGACACCACCTTGCTGCCGCGCCCGATGCAGATCGGCATCGGCGGCCAGCCCGAGTGGCTGTTGCAGCTTGAGAAGGTCCAGCGTCTGCCTGCGCCCTAGGATGCGCCGATGACCAAAGCCAACCGCTGGGCATGGATCATCTCGCTGGTGGTCGTCACCGGCGCCAGCCTCGTGCTGACGTTCCTGCTGTCGATCACCACCAACAAC
>CANGBT010000061.1 GCA_947452135.1 Burkholderiales bacterium | reverse complement strand
TCCTCGAACTCCAGGGTCATGCGCACCAGACGGCGGATGTCGGGCTGGTCTTCGACGATGAGGATCTTCTTCATGGCGTGACGAAAAGGGCGAGGGTTCGGGTGGCGTGATTATGGGCAGCGGTGCCCTGAAGGCGCCATGGTTTGCCCACGGGCGGAGCCCCGATGAACAGGTCGCCGGACCGCTGCGGTTATCTGAAATCCGCATACCAAAGCGCGCAACGCTTCGTTGCCGGGCGGTCTGTGGCTGCCTAACCTGCGAGTCATCCGGCTCTGGTGCCGAGCCTGTTTGCCCTCAACGGAGTCCCTCATGTCAGCTCTCAATTTCACCCGTTGCGCCTTGCTGGTGCTGGCCATCAGCGCCGCCGCCTTTGGTGTCGTCGCCAAGGATGTCAGCATCCTCAATGTGTCCTATGACCCGACGCGCGAGCTGTACGGCGAATACGACAAGGCGTTTGCCAAGTACTGGCAGGCCAAGACCGGCGACAGCGTGTCGGTCAAGCAGTCGCACGGCGGCTCGGGCAAGCAGGCTCGCTCGGTCATCGACGGCATCGAAGCCGATGTGGTCACGCTGGCGCTGGCCTATGACATCGACTCGATCGCCGAGCGCGCCAAGGTGCTGCCTGCCGACTGGCAAAAGCGCCTCAAGCACAACAGCTCGCCGTACACCTCGACTTACATCTTCCTGGTGCGCCAGGGCAACCCCAAGGGCATCAAGAACTGGGACGACCTGGTCAAGCCCGGCATCAGCGTGATCACCGCCAACCCGAAGACCTCGGGCGGTGCACGCTGGGGTTACCTGGCCGCCTATGGCTTTGCACTCAAGCAGCCCGGCGGCACCGATGCCAAGGCGCAGGCCTTCGTCGCGAGCTTGTTCAAGAACGTGCCGGTGCTCGACTCGGGTGCCCGCGGCTCGACCGTGACGTTTGCCGAGCGCGGCATCGGTGACGTGCTGCTGGCGTGGGAGAACGAAGCCCATCTGGCGATCAAGGAGTTCGGCGCCGACAAGTTCGACATCGTCTATCCGCCCACCAGCATCCTGGCCGAGCCGCCGGTGGCCGTGGTCGACAAGGTCGTCGACAAGCGCGGTACCCGCGAAGTGGCGCAGGGGTATCTGGAATACCTGTATTCCACCGAGGGCCAGGAAATCGCCGCGCGCAATTTCTACCGCCCGATCGACCCGGCGGTGGCGGCCAAGTACGCGGCGAACTTCCCGAAGATCAACCTGTTCACCATTGACGACGTCTTTGGCGGTTGGACCAAGGCGCAAAAGACGCACTTCGCCGATGGCGGCGTGTTCGACCAGATCTACACCGCGAAGTAGCCACGCACGGCGCGCAACCCGCGGTGGCGCGTGTCGTGCCATTCGCTCCGGGACGGGCTCTCACCATGGTGTGGGGCCCGTCTTTAGTTGTTATTCGCATATGGATCGGCGAAATCGGTTGCTTGGCCCGTGACTGCGCCGCCTAGCATCGCCGCTCCTCCTCTTTGTGGCGGCACCCGGCCGCTCCCACCCATCATGTCTTCATTCAACCGTCGTGTGACGCTGCTTGCAATGGCCGGTGTGGCCGTGGCATCCCCCTTCGCTGTCTCGGCCCAAGCCGCCGGCAAGACGCTGCTCAACGTCAGCTATGACGTGTCGCGCGAGTTCTACAAGGACTACAACGCGGCCTTCGCGGCGCACTGGAAGAAGACCACCGGTGAGGTGCTCACGCTGAACCAGTCGCACGGCGGCAGCAGCAAGCAAGCGCGCAGCGTCGTCGAAGGTCTGGAGGCCGACGTCATCACGATGAACCAGGCCAACGACATCGACATCCTGGCCGAGCGCGGCGCGCTGATCCCCGCCGACTGGGCCAAACGGCTGCCCGACAACAGCGCGCCCACCACCTCGGTGTCGGTGATCCTGGTGCGCAAGGGCAACCCGAAGAACATCCGTGACTGGGGCGATCTGGGCCGCCCCGGCGTGTCGGTGATCATCCCCAACCCAAAGACCTCGGGCAACGGGCGCTACACCTACCTGGCGGCCTGGGGCGCAGCGCTCAAGAACGGCGTGGCGCCGGCGGCCGCCAAGGCGCTGGTCGAGCGCATCTTCGCCAACGTGCCGGTGCTCGACGGCGGCGGGCGCGGCGCCACCACCACTTTCGCGCAGCGCAACATGGGCGATGCGCTGGTCACCTTCGAGTCCGAAGTGCCGCTGATCCAGCGCGAGTTCGGTGGCGACTTCGAGGCGATCTACCCGACCTGGACGGTGCTGGCCGAAAACCCGGTGAGCGTGGTCGACAAGGTGGTCGACAAGCGCGGCACGCGAGTGCAGGCCGAGGCGTACCTCAAGTACCTGTGGTCCGATGAAGCTCAGGGGATCGCGGCCAAGCAACACATCCGCCCGCGCAGTGCGAAGGTGCTGGCCAAGTACGCGAAGGACTTCCCGAAGGTCAACGCCTTCACGGTGGATGAGGTTTTTGGCGGCTGGAAGAAGGCCCAGAAGGAGCACTTCGACGACGGCGGCTTCTACGACCAGATCATCGTTCGCACGAAGAAGTAACCAGGGCCGACCGTGTTCTTTTCCCGCACCCTGCTCAAGCGGCACAGCGTGCTGCCAGGCTTTGATCTGGCGCTCGGCTTCACGCTGCTGTATCTCGGCTTCATCGTGCTGATTCCGCTGAGTGCGGCGTTCTTGAAGACGGCCACCATGACCTGGCCGGCATTCATCGACGCGGTGTCATCGCCGCGCGTGATGGCCTCGTACCGCCTGACCTTTGGCGCGTCGGCAGTCGCTGCGCTGTTGAACGCGTTTTTCGGGCTGATCGTGGCATGGGTGCTGGTGCGCTACGACTTCCCGTTCAAGCGGTTGGTGGACGCGCTGGTGGACCTGCCGTTCGCGTTGCCCACCGCGGTGGCCGGTATTGCGCTCACAGCGCTGTATTCGCAAAACGGCTGGATCGGCCAGGCGCTGCCGTTCAAGGTGAGCTACACGCCGGTCGGGGTGTTCGTGGCGCTGACCTTCATCGGGTTGCCCTTTGTCGTGCGCACCTTGCAACCGGTGCTTGAAGACCTCAACCAGGAAGTCGAGGAGGCAGCCGCCACGCTGGGCGCCAACCGCTGGCAGACCTTCACGAAGGTGATCTTCCCGGTGCTCACGCCGGCGCTGATCACCGGTTTTGCGCTGGCCTTTGCCCGCGCGCTGGGTGAATACGGCTCGGTGATCTTCATCGCCGGCAACATGCCCATGGTCAGCGAGATCACGCCGCTTTTGATCATCACCAAGCTCGAGCAGTACGACTACCAGGGTGCTACCGCCATCGCGGTGGTGATGCTGGTGGCGGCGTTCAGCGTGCTGCTGGCCATCAACGGCCTGCAGGCCTGGACGCGCGCGAAGCAGGGGCGCTGACCATGAGCACTCCCACTTTCAGCAACCCGCCGAACGTCGCCGCGGCCACCAGCGAGCCGGTGTGGGTGCGCCGTTCACTGATCGGCATCGCACTGCTGTTTTTGACGTTCTTTCTGTTCGTGCCGCTGTCCATCGTGTTCGTCGAAGCCTTCAAGAAGGGTTTTGACGTCTATCTGGCCGCGATCACCGAACCCGACGCCCGCTCGGCGATCTGGCTCACGTTCACGGCCGCGGCGATCAGCGTGCCGATGAACCTCGCGTTCGGCGTGGCGGCAGCGTGGTGCATCGCCAAGTTCGAGTTCCGCGGCAAGAACGTGCTGCTCACGCTGATCGACCTGCCGTTCTCGGTCAGCCCCGTGATCGCCGGGTTGATCTACGTGCTCATCTTCGGGTTGCAGGGCTGGTTCGGTGAATGGCTGCGCGACCACGACATGAAGGTGATCTTCGCGGTGCCGGGCATCGTGCTGGCCACGGTGTTCGTGACGTTCCCGTTCGTGGCGCGCGAGTTGATTCCGCTGATGCAAGCGCAAGGCGTCGAGCAGGAAGAAGCCGCGTGCATGCTGGGCGCCAACGGCTGGCAGATCTTCTGGCGCGTGACGATGCCCAACATCAAGTGGGCGCTGCTGTACGGCGTGATCCTGTGCAACGCCCGGGCGATGGGCGAGTTCGGCGCGGTCAGCGTGGTGTCGGGGCACATCCGCGGCCAGACCAACACGCTGCCGCTGCACATCGAAATTCTCTACAACGAGTACCAGTTCGCCGCGGCGTTCGCGGTGGCGTCGCTGCTGGCGCTGCTGGCGTTGGTGACGCTGCTGCTGAAGTACATCGTCGAGCAACGGGTGAAAGCGCAAAAGCGCGCCACCAGCCAAAGCGAGTGAGGAAGACCACGCCATGAGCATCGAAATCCGCAACCTCAACAAGCGCTTCGGCCAGACCGTGGTGTGCGACAACCTGAATCTCGACATTCCGTCGGGCGAACTGGTGGCGTTGCTGGGTCCATCGGGGTCGGGCAAGACCTCGTTGCTGCGCATCATTGCGGGGCTGGAGGTGCCTGATTCAGGCACCGTGCACTTCCACGGCAAGGACACCACCGGCACCGACGTGCGCGATCGTCAGGTCGGCTTCGTGTTCCAGCACTACGCGTTGTTTGCCCACATGACGATCTTCGAGAACGTGGCGTTCGGGCTGCGCGTGCGTCCGGCGGCCACGCGGCCGAGCGAGCCGCAGATCCGCGCCAAGGTCACCGACTTGCTCAAGCTGGTGCAGCTCGACTGGCTGGCCGACCGCTACCCGCACCAGCTGTCGGGTGGCCAGCGCCAGCGCATTGCGCTCGCGCGCGCGCTGGCGGTCGAACCCAAGGTGCTGCTGCTTGATGAGCCGTTCGGCGCGCTCGACGCCAAGGTGCGCAAAGAGCTGCGCCGCTGGCTGCGCCGGCTGCACGACGAGGTGCACATCACCAGCGTGTTTGTCACCCACGACCAGGAAGAGGCGATGGAAGTCGCCGATCGCATCGTCGTGATGAACGAGGGCCGCATCGAGCAGGTGGGTTCACCCGACGAGGTCTACGACCACCCGGCCACGCCGTTCGTGCTGAAGTTCCTGGGCGACGTGAACCTGTTCCACGGGCGCCTTGACCACGCGCAAGGCGCCGTGGCCAGCGCCGGCGCCAGCGAGGTGAGCTACGTACGCCCGCATGAGTTGCAGATCGTGGCCAGCGCGCAAGACGGTGCGGTGGCGGTCACGCTGACGCAAACGCTCACCGTGGGCCCCAACACGCGGCTCGAGTTCAAGCGGGTCGATGACGCCAGCGACATCGATGTGGAACTGCCGCGTGCCGAGTTCAAGCGCCTGCGCGAGTCGATGGCGCTCGAGCCGGGCGCCACGGTGCACCTGCTGCCGCGCCGAATCACCAGCTTCGCGCAGCAACCGCCGGACCCCGCAGCGATGATCTGACAGCCGTGGCCGGCGCCGCGTTGGCGCCGACCGGGCGGTTCAGTCGGGTTCGGCCAGACCCGCCAGCGCGCGTTCGACCACCGGGCGGGTGAGCGTGGGTGCGAACGCCTCGATGAAGGCATACACATAGCCGCGCAGCCAGGTGCCGCGGCGGATCGCCAACCGGGTCAGGTTGACCTCGAACAGGTGCCGCGCGTCGAGTGCACGCAAGGTGCGGTCGCGCTCGGTGTCGAAGGCGATGGACGCCACGATGCCCACGCCCATGCCGAGTTCGACATAGGTCTTGATCACGTCGGCGTCCATGGCGCTGAGCACGATGTCGGGATGCAACCCGGCCTTGGCAAACGCATCGTCGATGTGCGCGCGGCCGGTGTAGCCCGCTTCGTAGGTGACGATCGGGTACTGAGCCAATTTCTCGAGCGTGATGGGCCCTTCGACTTGCAGCAACTCATGCTCGGGCGGCACCACGATGCTGTGCGTCCAGCGGTAGCACGGCAGCGCGACCAGCGAGTCGTACTGCGCCAGCGCCTCGGTGGCCACGCCGATGTCGGCTTCGCCCGACAGCAGCATCTCGGCCACCTGCTTGGGCGAGCCCTGATGCAGCATCAGCGTGACCTTCGGGTAGAGGCGCCGGAAGTCGCGCACCACCATCGGCAGCGCATAGCGCGCCTGCGAGTGGGTGGCAGCGATCGACAACCGGCCGAGGTCTTGTGCGGTGAAGTCCTCGCCCACGCGCTTCAAGTTGTCGGACTCGAGCAGCAGCCGCTCGACGATCGGCAGCACCGCTTCGCCCGGCGGCGTGAGGCCGGTGAGTCGCTTGCCTGCCCGCACAAAGATGTCCACGCCGAGTTCGTCCTCGAGCTCGCGGATCTGCCGGCTGATGCCCGGCTGCGAGGTGTGCAGCACGCCGGCGACTTCGGTGAGGTTGAACCCGGAGCGGGTCGCTTCGCGCACCGCACGCAATTGCTGGAAATTCATGAGTCGTCGCCGTGAGGGCGTATGGTGATTTCGGGGAGCCCCGCCGCGGTGATTTTCGAGACGGGTCTCCTCAGGGGCAACGACAGCTTGCGCCTAAGCTTGGTCGCTCAGCGCATAAGCGAACACCGAAACCGCTGAGATTGGCTCAGTGCCGCCAGAGGCGGATCGCCGAGCGCAAGTCGTCAAGCACCGGCACCAGCGCCAGGCCGGCCAGCAGCAGCGCGATGGGGATGGTTGCGGCGTAGCTCAGGTGCTGGAATGCAAGTGCTCCGGCCAGCCCGCCGGCCGTGAAGCCGCCCAGGATCGAGCCGAGCACCTTGAGCTTGTCGTGGTTGGCGCGAACGTAGGTGTCGCTGGCCGGGTCCGACGAGCGATTCCAGTAGACGAGCTTGCCCAGTTCGATCCCCAGATCGGTGATCACGCCGGTCATGTGCGTGGTGCGGATCTCGGCGTGCGAGATCTTGGTGACCACGGCGTTTTGCAGTCCCATGATGAAACACAGCAGCGCGACCGTCGCCGGCACCAGCAGCGTGGTGTGCCGGGCCAGGTAGGTGCCCAGCAGGCCGAACACCAGCAGCAACACCGCCTCGAGCAGCAGGCTCAGCGCGTATTCGCTGTTGAGCCGGCGGTGGCGCGCCCAGTTGATCAACAGCGCGGTGGTCATCGCGCCGCTGATGAACACGCACACCAGCAGCAGCCCGGCCAGGGCCAGCGCGACATGACCGAGCGCGAGGTCATCGGCGATGCCTGACACCACGCCCGTCATGTGCGAGGTGTAGCGACGGATCGCCAGGAACCCGCCGGCGTTGACCGCCCCCGCCACAAAGGCCAGCAGCACGCCGAGCTGCCGGTTGGCGTGCCGGGTGCGCGTGCGCCCGACCAGGTGGCGCATCGTGGCTTGGGGCATGGGGTGGGTGCGTGACCCGGGCGGGAAAGTCAGCCGCCGGGCCGGCGGCAGTAGGTGACGTAGCAGTAGCGCAGACCTTGGGGCGTTTCGTGTGGCTCGGTCGCCACGCGGTCGAAGGCCTCGCGCGGCCAGGCGGGGAAGAACGCATCGCCGTCGAAGTCGGCATCGATCTCGGTGAGCTGCAACTCATCAGCGCGTGGCAGCGCCAGCGAGTAGATCTCGGCGCCGCCGATCACGCACACCCGCTCGGCATCGGCGGCCAGCGCGAGTGCCGCGTCCAGGCTGCCGGCGCGCTCGGCGCCAGTGGCAGTCCAGTCTGCGTTGCGCGTGATGACGATGTTGCGTCGGCCTGGCAGCGGCCGGCCGATCGAGTCCCAGGTCTTGCGGCCCATGATGACCGGCCGTCCCAGGGTGAGTTGCTTGAAGCGCGGCAGGTCGCCGGGCAGGTGCACCAGCAGGGCGTTGTCGCGACCGATGGCGCCATTGCTGGCCACGGCGGCGATGAGGGTGACGATGGGCTGAGGGGTAGACATGAGCGCATTGTCGCAGTGACCCTTTATCGTGTGGGGGTTATTCCCGAGACTTGGGGCGTCGATCGGCTCCTAAAATGCGAATAGCTATCGTTTGCGTTAGTGCTCGTGCCGAGCTTGCCGCTATTCCGGGGGATCACCCATGAAGCCCAACCTGTCCACGTCGCTCGATCAAATCCCGCTGGGTTGCGCCCATGTGGTGTCGCGTCTCGAGGCGCCGGCTGCTTCATCCGAGTGGGTTCGCTGGCTCGAGGAAATCGGCTTCATGCCGGGAGAGCGGGTGATGCTGATGGCGCGTGGCGCCTTTGGCGGTGACCCGCTGGTGGTGCGCGTGGGGCTGTCGACCTTTGCCTTGCGTCGTGCGGAGGCTGCCTGTATCCACGTGGGTGCTGCTGCCTGAGTCGATGACTGAATCGATCATCCATGTCCACCGCGGCGGGCCGCTGGTGGCGCTGGTGGGCAATCCCAACTGCGGCAAGAGTGCACTGTTCAACCTGCTGACCGGCAGCCGCCAGAAGGTGGCCAACTACGCCGGCGTCACGGTCGAGCGCAAGGAAGGCAAGTTGCTCACGCCCGCCGGCAAGGCGTTGCGGGTGCTCGATCTGCCCGGCGCGTACAGCCTGCACCCCCGCTCGCCCGATGAGCGTGTGACCTGTGACGTGCTCTACGGTCGCGCGGTCGGCGAAAAGCGACCCGATCTGGTGGTCTGTGTGGTCGACGCCACCAACCTGCGCCGCAGTCTGCGCATCGTGCTGGCCGTCAAGCGGCTGGCGTTGCCTTGCGTGGTCGCGCTCAACATGGTGGATCTGGCCAAGCGCCGGGGTGTCGCGATCGACCCGCAGGCCTTGTCGGCTGAACTCGGGTTGCCGGTGGTGGCCACGGTGGCCACCCGTGGCGATGGTGCCGCCGCGCTGGTCGGTCTGCTCGACGATCCGCAGGTCTGGCAGCGCGCCGCTGCCGCACCGACGCCGTCAGGCCACAGTGCTGCGCCTGAAGCATCGATGCAGTCTGACCATGAGGCGGTCCACGGCATCTTGCAGCGTCAGGGCCTCGACGTGCTGGTGCCGCACACGGCCAGCGACCGCATCGATGGGGTGGTACTGCACCCGGTGGCCGGACCGTTGCTGCTGACGGCGGTGCTGTTTCTGGTGTTCCAGGCGGTGTTTGCCTGGGCGCAGGCTCCGATGGAGCTCATCAAGACCGCCACCGGGTTCGTCGGTGAAACGGTCACTTCGCTGCTGTCCGACACCTGGATGCGCAGCCTGCTGGTCGACGGCGTGATCGCCGGGGCGGGCGGCGTACTGGTGTTCTTGCCGCAGATCCTGATCCTGTTCTTCTTCATCCTCGTGCTCGAGGAGTCGGGCTACCTGCCGCGCGCAGCCTTCTTGCTCGACCGGCTGATGGGCGGTGTGGGCCTGAGCGGGCGCTCTTTCATCCCGCTGCTGTCGAGCTTTGCCTGCGCCATCCCCGGGATCATGGCCACGCGCACCATTGCCAATCCGCGTGACCGGCTGGTCACCATCATGATCGCGCCGCTGATGACCTGTTCGGCACGGCTGCCCGTGTACGCGCTGCTGATTGGCGCGTTCATTCCGCAACGCGCGGTGGGCGCGCTGGGCTTCGAGTTGCAGGGGCTGGTGATGTTCGGCCTGTATGCTGCCGGCATCGTGGGCGCACTGGCTGTGGCCTGGGTGCTCAAGCGCTTCACCTCGCGCGGCGAGGTGCGCTCGCTGATGATGGAGCTGCCCACCTACCACTGGCCCACGCCGCGCAACATCGCCATCGGGCTGTGGCAGCGCGTCGAGATCTTCATGAAGCGCGTGGGCGGCATCATCCTCGGCTTGACGATCGCGCTGTGGTTCTTCGCCAGTTTTCCGGCACCACCCGAAGGCGCCACCGGTGCGCCGATCGAATACAGCGTGGCCGGGCAGATCGGCCATGCGCTGGCGGTGGTGTTCGAGCCGATCGGCTTCAACTGGCAGATCAGCGTGGCGCTGGTGCCCGGCATGGCCGCACGCGAGGTGGCCGTGAGCGCGCTGGGCACCGTTTACGCGTTGTCATCCACCGGCAGCGACACCGCTGAGGCGCTCACGCCGCTGATTGCGCACAGCTGGAGCCTGGCCACGGCGTTGTCGCTGCTGGCCTGGTACGTTTTTGCGCCGCAGTGCCTGTCGACGCTGGCCACCGTCAAGCGGGAAACAGGTGGCTGGAAGATGCCGCTGTTGATGGCGGGCTATCTGTTCGCGCTGGCCTACGGTGCGTCGTTCGTCACCTACCGCGTGGCGCTGTGGCTGGGCGGCTGACCCGCCCGGCTGATATCCCGCGCCGCTGAATGCGGCGGCACCCCATCAGCGCAGGGCGGCGGCTTCCTGGCCCTGGGCCATGTGCTGGTGCATCAGCTCCTGGGCCCGCTTCGCATTGCGCGACCGGATGGCAGCGAGCAGGTCGCGGTGCTCTTGCAGCGAGGCCTCGAGCCGGCCTTCCTTGAGCAGCGAGTGGTGGCGGCTGAGCTTCATCACCTGACGCAAGTCGGCCACCATCTGGTTGCGCCAGCGGTTGCCGGCGATGTCGAGCAACTCGGTGTGAAACCGCTCGTTGGCAGCAAAGAAGGCATCGGCATCGCCGACCGAGGTCTCCAGCCGTTCGTGCAGCGCAGCCAGGTTGGCCATCTGGGCCTCGGTGGCCTGGCTGGCCACCACGCCCACGGCGTCGCACTCGAGCAGTGACAGCAGGTGAAACACCTCGGCCAGATCGCGTTCTGACACTTCGGTGACATACGCGCCGCGGCGCAGCTTCATGGTCACCAGCCCCTCGGCGGCCAGCACCTTGATGGCCTCGCGCAGCGGGGTGCGGCTGATGCCGTATTCGGCGGCGAGCGTCTGTTCGTCGATCCAGCTGCCCGGCGCCAGCGTGTGCGCCATGATCCGTGCGCGCAACCGCTCGGCCACCTGTTCGTAGAGCGCGGTCGATGGCAGTTGCAGCCGCTCGGATGTCCCGGCGCCGTCATCCGGCGAGCGTCGCGAAACCGCCGACTTGCCGACGGCGGCTTTTGAGGATCCTGACGGGGCGTCTTTGATTGGGTGCATCGGTTGAGCGCTCCAAGAGCGGGCCGGAGTGACTACAATTCAATCTGAATTATGCATGACGAAGCGTTTGGCACGTTCATCTCCAGGGCTCTTTCCCTCGGCAGACGACGGTCAGGCGCCGATGACAGTTTCTATCGGAGATCCCATGTCTGACGCACCCAAGCACCTCAACTCCGACGCGCTGGACCAGTGGCAAAAGGCTGCCGCCAAGTCTGCCCCTGGCGCCGACGTTGACAAGCTCAACTGGGTCACGCCCGAAGGTCTGGTCGTCAAGCCGCTGTACACCGCAGCCGACCTGAAAGACCTGCCACACACCGACACGCTGCCGGGTTTCGCGCCGTATCTGCGAGGCCCGCAAGCCACCATGTACGCGGTGCGTCCATGGACGATCCGCCAGTACGCCGGCTTTTCCACCGCCGAGGCTTCGAACGCGTTCTACAAGAAGGCGCTGGCCGCCGGCGGGCAGGGCGTGAGCGTGGCGTTCGATCTGGCCACCCACCGCGGTTACGACAGCGACCACCCCCGCGTCACCGGCGACGTGGGCAAGGCCGGCGTGGCCATCGACAGCGTCGAGGACATGAAGATCCTGTTCAACGGCATCCCGCTCGACAAGGTCAGCGTGAGCATGACCATGAACGGCGCGGTGCTGCCGGTGCTTGCCGCCTTCGTGGTGGCTGCCGAAGAGCAGGGCGTGCCGCAGACACAACTCACCGGGACCATCCAGAACGACATCCTCAAGGAGTTCATGGTCCGCAACACCTACATCTACCCGCCCGAGCCGAGCATGCGCATCGTCGGCGACATCATCGAGTACACGGCGCAGCAGATGCCCAAGTTCAACTCGATCAGCATTTCCGGCTATCACATGCAAGAAGCCGGCGCCAACCAGGCGCTCGAGCTGGCCTTCACGCTGGCCGACGGCAAGGAATACGTCAAGACCGCGCTGGCCAAGGGCCTGGACGTGGACGACTTCGCCGGACGCCTGAGCTTTTTCTGGGCGGTCGGGATGAACTTCTATCTCGAGATCGCCAAGATGCGCGCCGCGCGGCTGCTGTGGTGGCGAATCATGAGCGGCTTCAACGCCAAGAGCCCCAAGAGCCTGATGCTGCGCACCCACAGCCAGACCTCGGGCTGGAGCCTGGCCGAGCAGGACCCTTACAACAACGTCGTGCGCACCACCATCGAGGCGATGGCCGCGGTGTTCGGCGGTACGCAAAGCCTGCACACCAACGGACTCGACGAGGCCATCGCGCTGCCCACCGAATTCAGCGCCCGCATCGCGCGCAACACGCAGCTCATCATTCAGGAAGAAACCCACATCACCAGCGTCGTCGACCCATGGGCCGGCAGCTACATGATGGAAAAGCTGACGCAGGACATGGCTGACGCCGCCTGGAAGATCATCGAAGAGGTCGATGCGATGGGCGGCATGGTCAAGGCCGTCGACAGCGGCTGGGCCAAGCTGAAGATCGAAGCCAGCGCCACCGAAAAGCAAGCGCGCATCGACTCGCGCCAAGACGTGATCGTCGGCGTCAACAAATACAAGCTCGAGACCGAAGACGCGATCGACACGCTGAGCATCGATAACGTGGCGGTGCGTGAGAACCAGGTCGCGCGCCTCAAGGACATTCGCGCCAGCCGCGACAGCGCTGCAGTGAGCGCCGCACTCGACGCGCTCACCGCCTGCGCCGAGGCCTGCAATGTCGAAGCCGAGCAGGTCGCACACGGTGATTCGTCCAAGGCCGCCAGCCGCGGCAACCTGCTGGATCTGGCGATTCAGGCGATGCGTCTGCGCGCCACGGTCGGCGAGGTCAGCGACGCACTCGAGAAGGCCTGGGGCCGTCACCGCGCCGACACGCAAAAGGTCACCGGCGTGTACGCCGCCGCCTATGACAGCGCCGAAGGCTGGGCGCAGTTGCAAGACGAGATCGCGGCCTTCGCCGAGGCCGAGGGCCGCCGTCCGCGCGTGATGATCGCCAAGCTGGGTCAGGACGGCCACGACCGCGGCGCCAAGGTGGTGGCCACTGCCTACGCCGATCTGGGCTTCGACGTCGACATGGGTCCGCTGTTCCAGACCGCCGAGGAGTGCGCCCGTCAGGCCATCGAAAACGACGTGCACGCCGTGGGTGTGAGCACGCTGGCGGCCGGCCACAAGACGCTGGTGCCCGAGATCATCGAGGCGCTGCGCGCACAGGGTGCCGACGACATCATCGTGTTCGTGGGCGGCGTGATTCCTCGCGCTGACTACGAGTTTTTGTACGAAGCCGGCGTCAAGGGCATCTACGGCCCCGGCACGCCGATCCCGGCCAGCGCCAAGGACGTGCTCGAGCAGATCCGCGCGGGTCTGGCCAGCCGCGCCGCCGCCAAGGCCTGACACGGCGCGATTGCCCTTGAGCCTGAGCCCGGACGACCAAACGCTGCACCACGGGGTGTGTGCGGGTGAGCGGCGCGCGATCGCCAAGGCGATCACGCTGCTCGAGTCCACGCGTGCCGACCACCGAGTGCGCGCCGATGCGCTGCTCAACGCGCTGCTGCCGCGCACCGGCCGGGCCATGCGGCTGGGCATCTCGGGCGTGCCGGGCGTGGGCAAGTCGACCTTCATCGAGACGTTGGGCCTGGCGCTCATCGAGCGTGGCCAGCGCGTGGCAGTGCTCGCCATCGACCCCTCATCCAGCGTGCACGGTGGCTCGATCCTCGGCGACAAGACGCGCATGGAGCGCTTGTCGGTGAACCCGCAGGCCTACATCCGGCCCAGCCCCGCGTCGGGCACGCTGGGCGGCGTCGCCGAGAAAACCCGCGAGGCCATGCTGGTGTGCGAGGCCGCCGGCTACGACGTGGTGATCGTCGAGACCGTGGGCGTGGGCCAGAGCGAAACCGCGGTGGCCGGCATGACCGACATGTTCGTGCTGCTGCAACTGCCCAATGCCGGCGACGACCTGCAAGCCATCAAGAAAGGCGTGATGGAGCTGGCCGATCTGGTGGTCATCAACAAGGCCGACATCGATCCGATGGCCGCCGCGCGCGCCGAGGCCAACATCGCCGGCGTGCTGCGCATCTACCGACCGCCGGTCAGCGCCGATGCGCGAGCCGACCAGCCCGAGGCGTGGCACACACAGGTCATTTCGCTCAGCGCGCTCAAGGGCCAGGGTCTGGCTGCGTTCATCGCCCAGATCGACCGCTTCCATGCGTTGCGCCGTGCGAGCGGCCAGTTCGCCGAGCGCCGCCAGCAGCAGTCGCTGGCCTGGATGTGGGATCTGATCCAGGCGCGGCTGCAATCCGATTTCCGCCAGCATCCGGCTGTGCGTGCGCAGCTGCCCCACCTGACGGCCGAGGTGCGCGATGCGCGCGTGGCACCGTCGGTGGCCGCGCGTGCGCTGCTGGCCCTTTTCGAGTCACCGATTTCCCCCGCGAACCCCTGATGCAGGCCGAGTCCTGCCCTGTCAACCGAGTGAGAGACCATGCACGACATCATTGAACAGCTCGAAGCCAAGCGCGCCCTCGCGCGTCTGGGCGGCGGCGAAAAACGCATCGCCGCCCAGCACAGCAAAGGCAAACTGACCGCGCGTGAGCGCATCGAACTGCTGCTCGATGCAGGCACCTTCGAAGAGTGGGACATGTTCGTCGAGCACCGCTGTGCCGATTTCGGCATGCCCGACAACAAGATCCCGGGCGACGGTGTGATCACCGGCTACGGAATGATCAACGGCCGGCTGGTGTTCGTGTACAGCCAGGACTTCACCGTGTTCGGCGGTGCCCTGAGCGAGTCGCACGCCGAGAAAATCTGCAAGGTGATGGACCAGGCCATGAAGGTCGGCGCACCGGTCATCGGTCTGAACGATTCGGGCGGCGCTCGCATCCAGGAAGGCGTGGCCTCGCTCGGCGGCTACGCCGAGGTGTTCCAGCGCAACGTGATGGCCTCGGGCGTGGTGCCGCAGATCAGCATGATCATGGGTCCGTGCGCTGGCGGCGCGGTGTATTCGCCGGCCATGACCGACTTCATCTTCATGGTCAAGGACAGCAGCTACATGTTCGTCACCGGCCCCGAGGTGGTGAAGACCGTGACGCACGAGGAAGTGACCGCCGAAGACCTCGGCGGCGCCATCGCCCACACCACGCGCAGCGGCGTGGCCGATCTGGCCTTCGAGAACGACGTCGAGGCGCTGCTGATGCTGCGCCGCTTCTTCAACTACATCCCGACCAACAACCGGGAAAAGGCGCCTGTGCGCCCGAGCAACGACCCGGTCGACCGCATCGACTGGTCGCTCGACACGTTGGTGCCCGACAACGCCAACAAGCCGTACGACATGAAGGAGCTGATCCTGAAGGTCGCCGACGACGGTGAGTTCTTCGAACTGCAGCCCGACTACGCCAAGAACATCATCATCGGCTTTTGCCGCATGGACGGCCAATCGGTGGGCGTGGTGGCCAACCAGCCGCTAGTGCTGGCCGGCTGCCTCGACATCAAGAGCAGCATCAAGGCCGCACGCTTCGTGCGCTTTTGCGACGCCTTCAACATCCCCGTGCTGACGCTGGTCGACGTGCCCGGCTTCATGCCCGGCACCTCGCAGGAGTACGGCGGCATCATCAAGCACGGCGCCAAGCTGC
>CANGBT010000060.1 GCA_947452135.1 Burkholderiales bacterium | reverse complement strand
CATGCTGGCCAGCAAATCGGGCCGGCGCAGGAACGGTGAATCGGCCACCGTGGCACCGCCGAGCACGAAGTGGTTGCCGCCGCCGGTGCCGGTGTGGCGCCCGTCGAGCATGAACTTCTCGGTCGACAGGCGCGTTTCGTGGGCGCTTTGGTACAGGTGCGTGGTCTGCTCGACCAGCTCGCCCCAGTTGTGGGCGGGGTGAATGTTGACCTCGATCACGCCCGGGTCCGGGGTGACGCGCAGCGTGGCCAGGCGCGGGTCGCGCGGCGGCTCGTAGCCCTCGAGGATGACCGGCAGTTTCATCTCGGCAGCGGTGTCTTCGACGGCCGACACGAGTTCGAGGTAGT
This sequence comes from Burkholderiales bacterium, assembly GCA_947452135.1. Classification (GTDB taxonomy): domain Bacteria; phylum Pseudomonadota; class Gammaproteobacteria; order Burkholderiales; family Burkholderiaceae_C; genus PBB1. The sequence continues at coordinate 15,107 of CANGBT010000060.1, read as the reverse complement.
CCTCGAGCACCGACATCGGCGGCATGAAGATGTACAGCCGGCCGCCGCGCGGCTCGGCGCACAGCGCGGTGCGGGTGATCCAGCCGGCGGACTCGAAAGCTCCGGGCACTTTCACGCTGGCCGATTCGGCGCGTCGGGCCGCAAGCAAGCCCTGAGCACTGCCGCCGGCCTTGGCCGGGCCGCTGCCTGGGGCCGCGCCCATGGCGCCGGTGACCGTGACACCTTCGGTGGCACCCTGTGCGTAGCGCAACCGGCGGTAAGGCGGCAGCGGGGCAAACGTCTGGGTTTGGTCGGGCGCATGAACCCACGGCATGTCGCCTTCGGCAGCCCACGGCTGCGAATCGAGCGGCAGCCGGAAGCCCAGAGGCGAGTCGCCCGGCACCAAATAGCAGCGCTCGGCGCGCAAGAACCACTGGCCGGTGGTCCAGCGTGGACCGGCACCGGTGGTTCGGGCCACCGGCAGCACGTGGCCGACAACCTTGTCCAGGCCCTGGCTGAACACCTTGCGCAGGCGATCGCGCTCGAGCGGATCGGCCAGCCGCGCATCGAACGGGTCGACGTTGGTGGGCAGCTTGCGCTCGCGCCACAGGTAGTACCAGGTGTCCTCGAAGGTGGGGAACACGTACTTGGGATCGAGCGCGAGGCGCTTGGCCACGCCGCTCAGGAACTGCTGGGCGTGGACGTCGGTGACCTTGTAGTCCTCGTGCTCGCTGGCAAACAGCTCGGGGTGGGTCCACACCGGCTCGCCGTCCTTGCGCCAATAGAGGTTGAGCGACCAGCGCGGCAGCTGCTCGCCCGGGTACCACTTGCCCTGGCCGTAGTGCAGCAGACCGCCGGCGCCGTACTTCAGGCGCAGCTTGTCCATCAGGTCGGCGCTCAGCAGCCGCTTGGTCGGGCCCATGGCCTCGGTGTTCCACTCGGCACCGTCGCGGTCATCGACCGACACGAAGGTGGGCTCGCCACCCTGCGTGAGGCGCACGTCGCCAGCCAGCAGATCGGCATCGACCTGGTGACCGAGCGCTTCGATGTCGCTCCATTGCTCGTCGGTGTAGGGCAGCGTCACCCGCGGGGCCTCCCACACGCGAGTGACCTCCATGTGGTGCTCGAACTCGGTTTCGCACTCGTCGATGGCACCGCTGACCGGCGCGGCCGACGATGGCTCAGGCGAGCACGCCAGCGGGATGTGGCCTTCGCCGGCGAGCAATCCGGAGGTGGGGTCGAGCCCGATCCAGCCGGCCCCCGGCAGGAACACCTCGCACCACGCGTGCAAGTCGGTGAAGTCGATCTCGGTGCCGCTTGGGCCGTCGAGCGACTTGATGTCGCTCTTGAGCTGGATGAGGTAGCCCGACACGAAGCGCGCGGCCAGCCCCAGATGGCGCAGCACCTGCACCATCAGCCAGGCGCTGTCGCGGCAAGAGCCCGAGGCCTTGGTCAGCGTTTCCTCGGGCGTTTGCACGCCCGGCTCCATGCGGATCAGGTAGCTGATGTCTTTTTGCAGGCGCTGGTTCAGCTCGACCAGGAAGTCGTTGGTGTGCTTCTTGGTACGCGGCACCGCAGCCACATAGGCCTCGAACGCCGGCGTGAGCTCGCACTTGGCCATGAACGGCGCTAGTTCGGCGGCCAGCTCGGGCTCATAGGAAAACGGAAACTGCTCGGCGGACGGCTCAAGGAAGAAGTCGAACGGGTTGAGCACCGACATCTCGGCGACCAGATCGATCTCGATGCGGAATTCGGTGGTCGGCTCGGGGAATACCAGCCGCGCGAGGTAATTCGACTGCGGGTCTTGCTGCCAGTTGACGAAGTGGCCGACCGGCTCGACGCGCATCGAGTAGCTGAGGATGCGGGTGCGCGAATGGGGTGCTGGACGCAGCCGCACGACCTGAGGGCCGAGGGTGATCGGCCGGTCGTAGCGGTAATGGGTCACGTGGTTGAGCGCGACATGGATGGACATTCAGGACTCCAGCAACGGCATGGTCAGGGCATGCCGGGAACAAGCAAAAACGATCAACGGCGCAGCATGACGCATCCGCCCGGGAGCGGCCCGCGCGACATGCGCGCAGGCCGACGCCGGGCGCGTCATGTCAGGCTTCAACCGGAACCAGAAAATCGCGACTGATGCCCACACCGATGGTGCCCACGCGCTCGAGGAACTGCGTGAGATAGGCGTGCAGGCCGGTGGACAGGATCTCGTCGATGCGGCCGTATTGAAGGTCGGCGCGCAGACGGCCGGCGCGGCGCAGCGTCTCGCTCGACTGCCCGTTGGCCACCATGGTCAGGTTGGACAGCACCTCCTGGATGCACGCGGCCAGCGAGCGCGGCATGTCGGGGCGCAGGATCAGCAACTCGGCCACCTTCTCGGGCCGGATGACATTGCGGTAGACCTTGCGGTAGACCTCGAAGGCCGACACCGAACGCAGGATCGCCGACCAGTGATAGAAGTCGTATTCGACATCGCGGCCGTCGCCCGGCTCATCGCCCTGAGACTGCGATGCAGCCCCCGGCATGCCCATGTCCAGACCGTCGGGGCGGCCGAAGAACTCGGTTTGCACCGCATGGAACTTGACGTCGAGCAAGCGCGCGGTGTTGTCGGCGCGCTCCAGAAAGCTGCCGATGCGCAGGAAGTGGAACGCCTCGTCTTGCAGCATGGTGCCCACGGTCACGCCACGCGACAGGTGCGAGCGGAACTTGACCCACTCGAATGCGGCGCCCGGGTCGCGCAGGAATGCGCCATCGGAGACCATGCGCTGGAACTCGAGCCAGGTCTGGTTTTGCGTTTCCCAGACTTCGGTGGTGAGCGTGCCGCGCACCGCACGGGCGTTTTCGCGCGCGGCCATCAGGCAGCTGCGGATGCTCGAGCCGTTGTTCGGGTCGCTGACCATGTACTCCATGACGCTGCGTGGGGTGACCGCGCCGTAGCGCTTGGCGAAGTCGCCCGTCAGCTCCGAGATGCTGAGCAGGCCCTTCCAGCCTTGCTCGGCGGCGTCGGCCGATTGCGGCAGCAGCGACGTCTGGTAGTTGACGTCGAGCATGCGGGCGGTGTTCTCTGCTCGCTCCATGTAGCGAGCCATCCAGAAAAGGTGGTCGGCGGTGCGTGAAAGCATGATCAAACCTCCCTTTAAACCTCGAGTACCCAGGTGTCCTTGGTGCCACCACCCTGGGACGAATTGACCACCAGCGAACCCTCCTTGAGTGCGACGCGCGTGAGGCCGCCGGGCACCATCTGCACGGTCTTGCCACTGAGCACGAAGGGGCGCAGGTCGATGTGGCGTGGCGCGATGCCGCTCTCGACGAACGTCGGGCAGGTCGACAGGCTCAACGTGGGCTGCGCGATGTAGCCCGACGGGTTGGCCTCGAGCACGGCGCGGAATTCAGCGATCTCGGCCTTGGTGGACGCCGGACCCACCAGCATGCCGTAGCCGCCGGCGCCGTGGACTTCCTTGACGACGAGCTCGCTCAGGTGATCGAGCACGTATTTCAGGTCGTCGGCCTCGCGGCACAGGTAAGTCGGCACGTTGTTCAAGATGGGCTTTTCGCCCAGGTAGAACTCGATCATCTTGGGCACGTACGGGTAGATCGACTTGTCGTCGGCCACGCCGGTGCCGATGGCGTTCGACAGCGTCACGTTGCCGGCGCGGTAAGCGTTCAGCAACCCGGCACAACCGAGCGTGGAGTCGGATCGGAACGCCGTGGGATCGAGGAAGTCATCGTCGACGCGGCGGTAGATCACATCAACGCGCTTGGGGCCCTGGGTGGTGCGCATGTAGACGAAGTTGTCACGCACAAAGAGGTCTTGCCCTTCGACCAGCTCGACGCCCATCTGCTGCGCCAGGAAGGCGTGCTCAAAGTACGCGCTGTTGTACATGCCGGGGGTGAGCACCACCACGGTGGGCTCGTTGACCGAGGCGGGCGCCACCGCACGCAGAGTCTCGAGCAGCATGTCGGGGTAATGCGCCACCGGTTCCACCCGGTGCTGGCTGAACAGCTCAGGGAACAGCCGCATCATCATCTTGCGGTTTTCGAGCATGTAGCTCACGCCGCTGGGCACGCGCAGGTTGTCTTCGAGCACGTAGTAGCTGCCGCTGCCATCAGCGTTGCCAGCGCGCACGATGTCGATGCCGGAGATGTGCGAGTACACGCCGCCCGGCACGTCCACGCCCATCATCTCGGGGCGGAACTGCGCGTTGTTGAGCACCTGGTCGCGCGGGATGATGCCCGCGCGCAGGATCTCCTGGCCGTGATAGACGTCGTGGATGAAGCGGTTGAGTGCCGTCACCCGCTGGCGCAGGCCCTTTTCCATGTCGACCCACTCGTGCGAGGGAATCACCCGCGGGATCAGATCGAAGGGAATGAGCCGTTCGGTGCCCGCGCCGTCCTCGTCCTTCGCGCCGTAGACGGCGAAGGTGATGCCGACACGCCGAAAGATCATCTCGGCTTCTTCGCGACGCGAATTCATCGTGTCACCTGGCTGCTGGCTCAGCCACTGTTCATAGCCGCGGTAGTGCTCGCGCACTTGCTGGCCACTGGCGTGCATCTCGTCAAAACTCGATTTCATCGGCTTCACTCCTGATGCACCAGTGTGTAGCAAATTTCAGGCCATTCTCCAGACAAGAAACAACTCAGGGCTGCGGAGGATCACGCCAGTGCCAGTACCGCCGCGAGGCCTCCCGAGTGCACTGACCTGAGGCGGCGGACTCACCCGATGCATCGCTGCGCCAGACCCAGGCACCGCAATGCGGGCTGTCGAAGCGCACGATGCCGCGCTCGCGGTAGCGCTCGAGCACCTCATCGGCCGGGTGTCCGTAACGGTTGTGGTGGCCGGCCTGGAACACCGCCACACGCGGGTGCACCGCATCAAGGAAGGCCGACGACGACGAGGTCTTGCTGCCGTGGTGCGGCGCCAGCAGCACGTCGGTGCGCAGCGCATCGGGGTGCTCGCGCAACAGGCGGATCTCCTGGTCGCGCTCGATGTCGCCAGTGAGCAGCGCGCCCATGCCGGCGCCTTGCACGCGCAGCACGCACGACAGCGTGTTGGGTTTGAGCGCGGCCTCGTAGACGTCAGGCGCAGGGTGCAGCACTTCGAAGCGCACACCGTCCCACTCCCAGCGCTGGCCGGCCTCGCAGCGCGGTGTGGCCACACGGCGCTGCTGGGCTTCAAGCAGCAGCGGGTGCTGTGGCTCGAGCGAGCTGAGCAGTTCGCCCACCGGCACCTGCGCCAACAACGCCTGCGCGCCGCCGATGTGGTCGGTGTCGCGGTGACTGAGCACCAGCCGGTCAATGCGCTCGTCGCCGCGCGCGCGCAGCAGCGGCAGCAGCACGCGCTGGCCGGCATCGGATTCGGGCGAATAGCGCGGCCCGCTGTCGTAGAGCAGCACATGGCTGCGGGTGCGCACGATGACTGCGGTGCCCTGCCCCACGTCGGCTGCCACCAACTCGAAGTGCCCCGCCCCGGGCAGATCGCGCGGCGGCAGCAGCAAGGGCAGCACCAGCGGCAGCGCACTCAGGCGCACACGCCACGGCAGCGGCATGACCAGCAGCGCGCCACCCAGCAGCGCGCTCAGCTGCGCCCACCACGGCGCCACGCCCACCGACCACACCGCCGCCGGCGCCTGCGCCAGCCAGCCAAGCCAAGCCGCCAGCACCGACACGCACCACGCGCCGGCCGTCCACAGCGCCGGCGCCAGCGTGCCCAGCAACGCCAGCGGCGTGATCACCAACGTGACCAGCGGGATGGCAATCAGGTTGGCCGCAAAGCCCACCAGCGAGACCTGCTGAAAGAACACCAGCGTCAAAGGCGCCAGCCCCACGGTAGCGATCAGTTGCGTGCGCAAACCCTCGGCAGCGAGCCGGCGAAACCCGCCAGCCGGCGTGATCGGATCGGCGGCCTCGCGATCGGGATCCGATGGCGACGACACCATCAGCAAACCGACCGCTGCGAACGACAACCAGAACCCGGGCTGCTGCAGCGCCCACGGATCGAGCAGCGTGACCACGCTGGCCGCGGCCAGCAGCACCAGCGGCCAAGGCCAGCGCAGCCCGGCACTGCGCAAGGCGGCCACCGTCGCCAGCATCCACACGGTGCGCTGGGCCGGCACGCCCCAACCCGACAGCAGCGCGTAGCCCGCTGCCGCAGCCACGCCGCCCCACAGCGCGGCGGTGGGCGCGGGCAGCCACAACATCGCACGCCCGCTGCGCCGCCACAGCCAGCCCACCGCGATGCCGGCGCACCAGGCGAACATCGTCACGTGCAGCCCGCTGATGCTGACCAGGTGCGCGATGCCGGTGCGCCGAAACAGATCCCAGTCGTCGCGGTCGATGGCCGACTGATCGCCCACCGCCAGCGCGGCCAGCACGCCGGCGGCACGTGCGTCGCGCACCTTGGCGTCGATGGCATCGCGCACCCGCTGGCGCCAGCGCTCCACCGGGTGCGCTGCGGCGCGCTCGATCAACAGCGGCGCCGGCGCCTCGCGCACCGACGCGCTGGCGCCCACGCCCTGCTCGAACGACTGCAGTTCCACGTCGAAGCCGTGCGGGTTGAGCAGACCGTGCGGCCGCCGCACCCGTGCGGTGAACTGCCAGCGCTGGCCGGCGCGCAGCTCACGCTGCAGTTCACTGGGCACCGCATCGGCCGCAAAGCCGTGGAACCATCCCAGGTAAATGCGCGGCGGCAGCGCCACGCTGCGCCCATCGAGCGTGGCCTGCTCGACATCGAACAAGAAGCGCTGCCCGATGGCGCTGCGCTGCGGCAAGCTGGCCACCACGCCGGTGATGCGCACATCGCGCCCTTCGAGGGCTGCGGCCAGCAGTTCGGCTTGGCGCAGCGACGCCCGGCCGCCCGTCAGGCCAAACGCCAGCAGCGTCAATCCCAGCACGGCGGCGAACCCAAGCCGGCGCCGATACAGCGCCACAGCGATGGCCAGCGCGCCGACGATGCCGATCAGCGCGTAGGCGCCGGGCGTTTGCAAGCTGCGCTCTTGAAGTTGCAGCGCCGCGCCCAGCGGCCAGGCCAGGCCGAGAAACACCAGCCGCCAGCCGGTGTTCACGTCGGTGAATGAGGCGGCCTGGACATGCGGCGGAGTGTAGGATTTCAGCGTCCCGGCGCCCTCGTGTGCTGCCCTGTTCCCGCTTACGGATTTCCCCCATGACCGCATCTGCTTCCGTCTACGACCGCCTCAAGGCGCTGGGCATCGAACTGCCTCCGGTGGCCACCCCCGCCGCCGCCTATGTGCCGTTCGTGCAAACCGGCAACCTGGTGTTTTTGTCGGGCCACATCGCCAAGCGCGACGGCAAGGTGTGGGTCGGCCAGCTCGGGCTGAACATGGACACCGCCGCCGGCCGCGACGCCGCGCGTGCCGTGGCCATCGACCTGCTGGGCACGCTGCACGCTGCGGTGGGCGACCTCAACCGCATCGAGCGCATCGTCAAGGTGATGAGCCTGGTCAACAGCACCTCCACCTTCACCGAACAGCACCTGGTGACCAACGGCTGCTCCGAGCTGATCGGCGAGGTGTTCGGCGCCAAGGGCCAGCACGCACGCAGCGCCTTCGGCGTGGCGCAGATCCCGCTGGGCGCGTGCGTCGAGATCGAGCTGATCGCGCAGGTCGCCGCAGCGTGAGGTCGCGCCCCCAGCTCGCCCGCTGGCTGCTGGTGATCGCCGCGCTGTCGGTGACGGCCGTGGTCGCGGCACTGGTTTCTCAGCATGTGTTCGACATGCCGCCATGCCCATGGTGCGTCTTGCAGCGGGCCATCTATCTGGCGATCGCCGCGGTGTGCCTGATCGGTGCAGCGCTGGCATCTCCATTGGCGCGCCGCGCTGCCGGTGCGCTTGCGCTGCTGCTGGCGATCAGTGGCGCGGCCTCGGCGCTGTACCAGCAACTGGTGGCCGCGAAGTCGGCTTCGTGCAACCTGACATTTGCCGACAAGGTGATGAGCGCGCTCGGCCTCGACAGCATCCTGCCGTGGCTGTTTCAGGTCTACGCCAGCTGCGCCGACGCGGCCGTGTCGATGCTCGGCGTGCCCTATGCGTACTGGAGCCTCGCGCTGTTTGCCGCGCTGGGGCTGGGTGCGGCGAGAGTGGCCTTCGGCCGCACCTGATCCTCAGCCCGCCACCACCCTCACCGCCTTCGGAATCGCGTCTTGCGGCTTGCCCTTGCGGGCGCGCTTGCCGAGATAGACCGCGAGCGACGCGCCCTTGAGCAGCTCGTCGCGGGCCTTGCCGCCGCGGCCGGTGCCTTCGATGCGCAACGCTTGCGAGAACACCGCCACGCTGGCCAGCGCGTCGGGCGACTCCAGGTCCATCAGCGTCAGGCCGCGCCCGCCATTGGGCTGCAGCTTGAGGTCGGACAACGGGAACACCAGCAGCCGCCCGCTGGCTGACAGGCAGGCCACCTGATCGTCGAGGCTGCCGGCTGCCGCCAGCGCCGGCGGCAGCGGCTGCTCGCCGGCTTCGAGCGTGAGGAACGCCTTGCCGCTGCGGTGGCGCGACACCAGATCGCCCACGCGCGCCAGCAAGCCGTAGCCGCCGCTCGACGCGAGCAGCAAGGTTTGCGCGGTGTTGCCGGCGAAGTAGTGCGCCGGCTGCGTGCCCGATTCAAGCTCGACCAGCGTGGTGATCGGCTGGCCGTCGCCGCGCCCGCCCGGCAGCAGGCTGACCGGCGTGGAATAGGTGCGCCCGCTGCCGTTGAGCGCGCTGCCGAACACCAGCAGCACGTCCACGCTGCGGCACGCGAAAGTGGCGAGCAGGCTGTCGCCCGCCTTGAACTGCAGGCCGACCGGATCGACCTCATGGCCCTTGAGCGCGCGCACCCAGCCCTTGGCGCTGACCACCACCGTCACCGGCTCGTCAATCACCTTGATCTCGACCACGGCCTTTTTCTCGGCCTGGATCAGCGTGCGGCGCGGGTCTTTTTCGAGCGAGCCGAACTGCTTCACGTCGGCTTCGATTTCCTTGATGACCAGGCGCTTGAGCGTGCCGGGGTTGCCCAGAATGTCTTCAAGCTTGCCTTGCTCGGTGCGCAGCTCGGCGAGCTCTTGCTCGATCTTGATCGCCTCGAGTCGGGCGAGCTGGCGCAAGCGGATTTCGAGGATGTCGTCGGCCTGCCGTTCGCTGAGCTTGAAGCGCTCCATCAGCGCGGCCTTGGGCTCGTCGGCGTTGCGGATGATGCGGATCACCTCGTCGATGTTGAGCAACACGAGCTGGCGGCCTTCAAGCACGTGCACACGGTCGAGCACCTTGCCCAACCGGTGCTGCGAGCGGCGCTGCACCGTTTGCAGCCGGAAGGCGACCCACTCGCCGAGCATCTGACGCAGCGTCTTTTGCGTGGGCCGCCCGTCGGCGCCCACCATCGTCAGGTTGATCGGCGCGGAACACTCCAGGCTGGTGTGCGCCAGCAGCTGCGTGATCAGCTCGGACTGTTCGATGCGGCTGCTCTTGGGCTCGAACACCAAACGCACCGGCGCGTCCTTGCTCGATTCGTCGCGCACCGCATCGAGCACGCTGAGCACCGACGCCTTGAGCTGCACCTGATCGGCGCTCAGAGCCTTCTTGCCGGCCTTGACCTTCGGGTTGGTGAGCTCCTCGATCTCTTCGAGCACGCGCTGCGAACTGGCGCCCGGCGGCAACTCGGTCACCACCAGTTGCCACTGGCCGCGCGCCAGTTCTTCGATCTTCCAGCGCGCGCGCACCTTCAGGCTGCCGCGCCCGGTGGCGTAAGCCGCGCGGATGTCCTCGGCGCTGCTGATGATCTGGCCGCCGCCGGGGTAATCGGGGCCGGGGATCAGCGCGGCGAATTCATCGTCGTCGAGCTGGTCGTTGCGGATCAACGCAATGGCCGCCAGCGCCACCTCGCGCAGGTTGTGGCTGGGGATCTCGGTGGCCAGGCCGACCGCGATGCCGCTCGCCCCATTGAGCAGCACGAACGGCAGCCGGCTCGGCAGCTGCCGCGGCTCTTGCGTCGAGCCGTCGTAGTTGGGAATGAAGTCGACCGTGCCTTCGTCGATCTCGTCGAGCAGCAGGCGCGAGATGGGGGCGAGCCGCGCCTCGGTGTAGCGCATGGCCGCCGCGCCGTCGCCATCGCGCGAGCCGAAATTGCCCTGCCCGTCGATCAGGGGATAGCGCTGCGAAAAGTCCTGCGCCATGCGCACCAGCGCGTCGTAGGCGGCGGTGTCGCCGTGCGGGTGAAAACGCCCGAGCACATCGCCCACCACCCGCGCGCTTTTCACCGGCCGCGGCCCGCCGGTGCTGGTGAAGCTCAGCCCCATGCGGTCCATCGCGTACAGGATGCGCCGCTGCACCGGCTTTTGCCCATCGCACACATCGGGCAGCGCACGCCCCTTGACCACGCTCAGCGCGTACTCGAGGTAGGCGCGTTCGGCGTAGTGGGCCAGGGTGACGGCGGCGTCGGGTGAGGCCGTCGGGCTGAACAGATCGGGTTCTAATGTCATGGCAAGGCCGTGGCCGGGGGCTGAAACTCAAACATCCACATCGACTTCATCGCCATGCAGTTCCATCAGATCGCGGCGCGCTTGCGCCTCGCCCTTGCCCATCAGCTTGGTCAGTGACTCGACGGTGGCGTCGAAGCCGAAGTCGCCGAAGGTCATGGGCAGCAAGCGCCGCGTTTCGGGGTTCAGCGTGGTGTCCCACAACTGCTCGGCGTTCATCTCGCCCAAGCCTTTGAAGCGGCTGATGCTCAAGGCGGTCTCGCGGCAACCTTCCTGACGCAACCGGTCGAGCGTGGCGGTCAGTTCGCCTTCGTCGAGTGCGTAGATCTTGGCCGCCGGCTTCTTGCCGCGCGCCGGCGCATCGACGCGAAACAGCGGCGGCTTGGCGATGTACAGGTGACCGGCTTCGATCACCTTGGGGAAGTGTCTGAAAAACAGCGTGAGCAGCAGCACCTGGATGTGCGATCCGTCCACATCGGCGTCGCTCAGGATGCAGATCTTTCCGTAGCGCAGGCCGCTCAAATCGGGCGTGTCGGCGGCGCCGTGCGGATCGACGCCAATGGCCACCGCGATGTCGTGGATCTCGTTGTTGGCGAACAGCCGATCGCGCTCGACTTCCCACGAATTGAGCACCTTGCCACGCAGCGGCAAGATGGCCTGCGTTTCCTTGTTGCGGCCCATCTTGGCGCTGCCGCCGGCTGAATCGCCCTCGACGAGAAACAGCTCGTTGTGCAGCAGGTCGCGGCTTTCGCAATCGGTCAGTTTGCCGGGCAGCACCGCCACACCGGAGCCCTTGCGCTTTTCAACCTTCTGGCTGGCGCGCTGGCGGGTTTGCGCCTGCTTGATCACCAGTTCGGCCAGCTTCTTGCCGTGTTCAACGTGCTGGTTGAGCCACAGCTCGAGCGGCGGTTTGACGCAAGACGACACCAGCCGCAGCGCATCGCGGCTGTTCAACCGCTCCTTGATCTGACCCTGGAACTGCGGGTCGAGCACCTTGGCGCTGAGCACGAAGCTGGCGCGTGAAAACACGTCGTCGGGCATGAGCTTCACGCCCTTGGGCAGCAAGCTGTGCAGATCGATGAAGTTCTTGATGGCACCGAACAGGCCGTCCTTCAGCCCCGACTCGTGCGTGCCACCGTTGACCGTGGGGATCAGGTTGACGTAGCTCTCGCGCACCGGCGCGCCGTCTTCGGTGAAGGCCACGCACCAGGTCGCGCCCTCGCCCTTGGCGAAATTCTCGGATTCGGAGCCGTCGGCGTGGTGCCCGCCCTCGAACAACGGGATCAGCGGATCGGCGTTGAGCGTTTGCATCAGGTAATCACGAAGACCGCCTTGATACAGCCACGTCTGCACGTCGGCCTCGGGGCGGCCGGTCTTCTCGATCGTGAGCGACACGCGCGTGCCTGGCATCAGCACCGCCTTGCTGCGAAGCAGATGCGTCAAGTCGGCGCGGGGGAGATCGGCGCTCTCGAAGTACTTCTCGTCCGGCCAGGCGCGCACCGTGGTGCCGCTCTTGCGATCGCCCGATGACGCCGACAGCACCGACTTGCGCAGTTCCAGCTGCTCGATCACATCGCCGTCGGCAAACACCACTTTCGCGACCTGTCCCTCGCGCCACACCGTGACCTCGAGCCGCTTGGACAGCGCGTTGGTCACGCTCACGCCCACGCCGTGCAATCCGCCCGAAAAGCTGTAGGCACCGCCCGAGCCCTTGTCGAACTTGCCGCCGGCATGCAACTGCGTGAACACGATCTCGACCACCGGACGCAGCTCTTCGGGGTGCATGCCGAACGGAATGCCGCGCCCGTCGTCCTCGACGCTCACCGAGCCGTCGGCGTGCACCGTCACATCGATGCGGTGGCCGTGACCGGCCAGGGCTTCGTCGGCAGCGTTGTCGATCACCTCCTGCACGATGTGCAGCGGGTTGTCGGTTCGGGTGTACATGCCCGGGCGCTGCTTGACCGGCTCGAGCCCCTTGAGGACGCGGATCGAGGCTTCGCCGTAGGTCGAGGGTGCAGAGGCCGAGGCGCCGGAGGATGAACGTTCAGGGGGGCGGGTGACCATGGCGGCGGATTGTAGGTAGCGCATCTGCGGCCAAACCCTTGCCCGCACGGTGTCTGTCCGCCCCCCGTGCGGCGGCTAAACTTGCGTGTTGGCAAGGAACCAAGAATGAAACCGATCACTGGCAGCATCGTCGCGTTGATCACGCCGATGCACGAAGACGGCAGCGTTGACTACGACACGCTGCGCGCCCTGATGGACTGGCACATCGCCGAAGGCACCGACTGCATCGGCGTGGTGGGCACCACGGGCGAATCTCCGACGGTGTCGGTCGACGAACACTTCGAGATCATCCGGGTGGCGGTCGAGCATTGCGCCGGCCGGGTTCCGGTCATGGCAGGCACCGGCGGCAACTCGACCCGCGAGGCGATCGAGTTGTCGCGTTACGCGCAGCAAGTCGGCGCCGACTGCGCGCTGTCGGTCGTGCCCTACTACAACAAGCCATCGCAAGAAGGCATCTACCAGCACTTCAAGGCCATCGCCGAAGCGGTGGACATCCCGACGGTGCTCTACAACGTGCCCGGCCGCACGGTGGCGGACATGCTGCCCGAGACCACGCTGCGACTCGCGCAATTGCCCGGTGTGGTGGCCGTCAAGGAAGCCACCGGCAGCATCGAGCGTGCGGCCTGGCTGATCAAGCACGCGCCGCCGGGCTTTTCGGTCTATTCAGGCGACGACTCGACCGCCGTGGCCTTGATGCTGCTGGGCGGTCACGGCAACGTCAGCGTGACGGCCAACGTGGCACCGCGGCTCATGCACGAGTTGTGCGTGGCGGCCATGGCCGGCGAAGTTCGTCAGGCCACTGCCATCCACATGCGGCTGCTGGGTCTGCACAAACATCTGTTTTCCGAACCCAGCCCGGCACCCACGAAATGGGCGCTGTCGCAACTGGGACGCTGCAAGAACGCCTTGCGGCTGCCGCTCCTGCCACTGACGTCCGCAGGCGAGGCCACGGTCTCCGCAGCCCTGCGTGACGCCGGACTGCTCTAACCCATGTCCGCCGAGCATCACCCCATGGGTGCGGCCCGGCGCCAGATTTCTCGACCCTTGCGATCAACGGGCTGCGCGGCACACCCGGCCGCCAACCCTCTGGAGATGAACAACGTGACAGACGCCCAACGCACTCGATCGAGCCACATGTCAGCCACCGCCCCGCACGCCCGCAGGCTGCTGGCCTCGTCTCTGGTCATCGCACTGGCAGGCTGCTCCTCGATGCACAGCATCGTGTCCGGCGACAAGGTCGACTACCACGGCACAGCCGCCGAACAGACTGCCGGGCTCGAAGTCCCTCCCGACCTGACTCAGTTGTCTCGCGACAGTCGCTACATGCAACAAGCGGCTGCCGGATCTTTCAGTGCCGCCACTTTTCAGGGCTCGACGCTGAACAGGCCGGGCGCGCAGGCCGTGGTTCCGGCGGGTACCGACCAGTTGCGCATCGAGCGCAACGGCAACGACCGCTGGCTGGTCACCAACCTGACGCCCGAGCAGGTGTGGCCGATACTCAAGGCGTTCTGGCCTGAACGCGGTTTCAAGCTGCTGGTGGATCAGCCTGATGTCGGGGTGATGGAAACCGAATGGGCTGAAAACCATTCCAAGATGCCGCAGGATTTCATCCGCTCGACGATCGGGATGGTGTTCGAGTCCATTTACGACACTGGCGAACGCGACAAATTCCGCACCCGCGTCGAACGCACGGCCGCCGGCAGCGAAATCTTCGTGAGCCACCGCGGCATGGTCGAAGTGGTCACCGGGTCGCAAAAGGACAGCACGCAGTGGCAGCCCCGTGCGGCCGATCCGGAACTCGAAGCAGAAATGCTGCGCCGCTTGCTGCTCAAGCTTGGTGCCAAGGAAGAGCAAGCCCAGGCGCAGATCAACGCCGCCGGAACGCCCAAGGCAGCTCGCGCCCGGATCGCTTCATCACCAGCCGCCACGATCGAAGTCGACGATGACTTCGATCGCGCATGGCGCCGCGTCGGCATCGCTCTGGATCGAACCAACTTCACCGTCGAAGACCGTGACCGGGCGCAAGGCATCTACTTCGTGCGTTACACCGAAAACGCCGACAACGTCGATGAGGATCCGGGTTTCTTCAGCAAGCTCCTGCTGGGTTCAAGCAAGGACAAGTCAAATGCAAAGAGCCTTTCGCGCTACCGCGTGCTGGTCAAGAGCAACGGCGGCAGCACTCTCGTGACCATCCTGAACGCTCAGGGCGCGGTCGACACCGGCACCACGGCGGCGCGCATCGCCACACTGCTGGTTCAAGACCTGAAGTGATCAATCCACGCGGCGTCGGGCTTCGACGCCTGACGCCGCAGCCGACAGGCCAAAGAGAAACAGGCATTAAAAAAGCCGCCCTAGGGCGGCTTTTTCTCGTCAGAAACGAGGATTACTTGGCGGCGCTTGCAGCGTCAACCACAGCGCTCGCGGCTTCAGCCGCAGGAGCCACGGCAGCCGATGCTGGTTCAGCAGCAGGTGCCACGACAGCAGAAGCGGCTTCAGCAACCGGAGCAGCAGCTTCTTCTTTCTTGCCGCAGGCGGTCAGGGCGAAAGCAGCAACCAGGGTAGCCAGCACGAGCGATTTATTCATGTTCATCCTCAAAAATGGTTTG
>CANGBT010000059.1 GCA_947452135.1 Burkholderiales bacterium | reverse complement strand
GTTGAGCAAGATGTCGAGCAGCGCGTAGCTGTCCTTGCCGCCCGACACGCACACCATGACCTTGTCGCCTTCTTCGATCATGTTGAAGTCGACGATGGCCTGACCGGTCAGCCGGTGCAGCCGCTTGCTGAGCTTGTTGATCTCGAGCGCGGCCTTGGCGTCGGCCTGGCGGCCGGTGGCCTCGCTGGCAGCGCGGTCGGTTTCGGTGTCTGGCAGCACGGCACTCATGGGGTTTCCTTGGTTCAACCCAGGTCGGCGCGCAGGCCGAACACCTGGCAGCCCACCGCGGCGCAGTCGGGGTACACATCGGGCTTTTCGGTCGACACCAGTGCAGCGCGCACGCGGGGGTGTGCCAGCAAGGTGGCCAGCAGGTCGTCGCACAGGGTTTCCTGCAGCTCAATGTGGCCGCGCGCGATGCGCTCGGTGATGACGTGGCGGATGAAGTCGTAGTCGACCACTTCGGCCAGCGAGTCGGTCGTGGGCGTCGACAGCGCCAGCGGCACGTACAGCTCGACGTTGAAGACCAGCCGCTGTGGCGCGGCTTTCTCGAAGTCGTGCACGCCGATGTGCACCAGCACGCTGTGATCGCGCAGGAAAAGCCGGCGGCAGTCGGCCAGGCGGGGGTGGCTGGTGAGCAGGGTCATGGGGTGCCTTGGGCGAGAAACATCACATCGCGCGGCTGGCCGAGCAGGTGCTGGCCGCCGTCGACGAGCAGCGTGGTGCCGGTGATGGCCGGGCTTTCGATCAAAAAGCGCACGCTGCGCGCGATGTCAGCGGGCGTCGACGAGCGTTGCAGCGGGGTCAGCGTGTGGGCGCGGGCGAACTCCGCCTCGCTCATCGGCCCGGACACCAGCGTGACGCCCGGCGCCACGCCACACACCCGCACGCGCGGCGCCAGTGCTTGCGCGAGCATCACCGTGGCGGCTTGCAGCGCGGCTTTCGACAGCGTGTACGAGAAGTAGTCGGGGTTCGGGTTCCACAGCTTCTGGTCGAGCAGGTTGACCACGCACGCCGGAGCGGTCGAGCCCAGCCGGTGTTCGTGCAGCGCTTGCGCCAGGATCACCGCCGGCGCGGTGTTGGCGCGCCAGTGCAGTTCCATCGACGCGTGGCCGAAGCTCGCCGGCGCGTCGTACTCGAAGGCCGAGGCGTTGTTCACCACCGCGTCGATGCGGCCGAAGTGCGCAACCACCTGCGGCAGCAGATCGCGGCAGGCGGCTTCGTTCGCCAGATCGGCCTGAAAGGCGTGCGCTGCAGCGCCCAGCGCATGCAGTTCGGCCACGGTGTCGAGCGCCTCACTCGCATCGCCGCGGTAGTGCACCGCCACGTCGAAGCCGTGCGCGGCCAGGTCGAGGGCGATCTCGCGGCCGATGCGCCGCGCCGCGCCGGTGACCAGCACCACCGCTCGCGTGGCGCCGGGTGCGGATCGTGGGGCTGAGGGCGAAGGCTGGGTCATGGTTTCTACAATCCGGGGCATGCCCCACCAACAGCCGGCGAGTGTATCGGCGCCCCCCTCGCAGCGGCTTGGCGCGCTGATCCGCCAGGCCATCGAGCGCCAGGGCGGCTGGCTGCCTTTCGACCGCTTCATGGCACTGGCGCTGTACGCGCCGGGTCTGGGCTACTACGCCCGCGGCAGCCGCCAGTTCGGCCATCTGCCGTCGTCGGGCAGCGACTTTGTCACTGCGCCCGAGCTGTCACCGCTGTTCGGCCAGGCGCTCGCGCGTCAGATGGCGCAAGCGCTTGAGGGCAGCGGCACCGACGAGGTCTGGGAGTTCGGCGCCGGCTCGGGCGCGCTGGCGTTGCAGCTGCTCGAAGCGCTCGGGCCGCGCGTGCGCCGCTACACGATCGTTGATTTGTCGGGCAGCCTGCGCGAACGCCAGCGCGAGCGGCTGGCGGGACACCTCGAGCGCGTGCGCTGGGTCGATGAGCTGCCCGAGGCGATGCAAGGCGTCGTGGTCGGCAACGAGGTGCTCGACGCCATGCCGGTGCAGTTGCTGCACTTCGACGGCGTGCACTGGTTCGAGCGTGGCGTGGTGCCAAGCCCCGCGCCAGCTGCAGGCGCGGCCGAAGGCGAGGGCACGTCGACGTGGGTCTGGGCCGATCGCCCCACCGAGCTGCGTCCCCCGGTCGACGACGGCGCGCTGTTCGTGCCGGGCACCGTCACCGAAATCCACCCGCAGGCCGAGGCCTTCATCGCCACGCTGGCCGAGCGGCTGCAGCGCGGCGCGGCGTTTTTCATCGACTACGGATTTCCGCTGGCCGAGTACTACCACCCGCAGCGCGTGGGCGGCACGCTCATGTGCCACCGCGCCCACCTGGCCGACACCGACCCGCTGGTCGACGTGGGCGCCAAGGACATCACCGCGCACGTCAACTTCACCGGCATCGCGCTGGCCGCACAAGACGCCGGGCTCGAGGTGCTGGGCTACACCAGCCAAGCGCGCTTTCTCATGAACTGCGGCGTGCTCGGGCTGCTCGAAGGTGCTGATCTGCGCACCACGGCCAACGCCCAGAAGCTGCTCACCGAGCACGAGATGGGGGAGCTCTTCAAGGTGATCGGCCTGGCTCGCGGCTGTGACGCTGCGTTCACCACCGCGCCGATCGGCTTCGCCCAGGGCGACCGCACGCACACGCTGTGAAGCCCGCCAACGTGACTGTCGCTCCCACCGAACGCTGCCCATGATCCGCTGGCTGATCGTGATCCTGTTGGTGCTGATGATCTTTGGCAGCGTGCACCGCTGGCTGGAAAAGATCGGCCTGGGCCGCCTGCCGGGCGACTTCCGCTTCAAGCTGTTCGGTCGCGAGTTCTTCCTGCCGATCGGCAGCAGCGTGCTGCTCAGCGTGGTCGCCCTGATCTTGGGCCGGATTTTCTGATCGGCTGCGCCGGCGCACCGGTGTGTGCGCCAGGCGGTCTCAGTCGTTCACTTCGTCGCTGAGTTCGTCTTCCACCGCCAGCACCCGGGCGGTGTGTACCGCAGCGCCGATGTCCGGGCCGCGTGCGCCAGCGGCGGCGGCGCGCTGCGCCACGGCGCCGGTGTCGAGTGCGGCAGCGCGCTTGAGCGCGGCGCGCAGGCGCGACTGGGACGGTGCGTTGGCCCCGGCTGCGGGCGTGGCGTGGGCGATGCCGTCACACGCTTGCAGCAGCAGTTCGAAGCGCTCGGGGCGGCGCCAGGCGTCGCCGCGGTCCAGCAGATCCACCAGCGCGTCGGCACCCAGCGTGGGGCTGCGTTGCACGGTGTCGCGCTCGCGCACCAGCAGTTCGGCCAGCTCGCGGCAGTCGGTGGGGATGCGCCAGCGTTCGCACAGCGTGTGCAAGGCGGCCAGCGGCATGCGATGGGCGAGCACCGCAAAGCGCACCGGCAGCGGCGAATGGCGGCGTGCCGTGGTGTCGATGGCCTGGCGCAGCGAGGGGGTGGCCGTCGACGGCAAGGGCCGCGGTGACGGCGCTGACGATGGCGCTGACGGCGCCGCCGGCGTGGCGCGGCCGGCGCCCCAGTCGGCGTCGATCTCGGGCAGCAGCCGCGCCAGCGCGCCGCAGTCGTGCAGCACGTCCAACATGCGCGACGGATGGGCTTCCATCAGGCCGCGCGCCACCTCCTGCCACACCCGCTCGGCGACCAGCGCATCGACCTCGCCGTTGGCGACCATCTCGCGCATCAGCGCGGCGGTTTCCGGGGCCACCGAGAAATCGCCCAGCCGAGCGGCGAAGCGCGCCACACGCAGGATGCGCACCGGGTCTTCGATGAACGCGGGCGACACGTGGCGCAGCAGCCGCGCGGCCAGATCGCGCTGCCCGCCGTACGGGTCGATCAGCGCGCCGTGGTCGTCTTGCGCCATCGCGTTGATGGTCAGGTCACGGCGCTGCAGGTCTTCTTCGAGGGTGACTGAGGGCGCGGCGTGGAACACGAAGCCGTGATAGCCCGGCGCGGTGCTGCGCTCGGTGCGCGCCAGCGCGTATTCCTCTTTCGTGGCCGGGTGCAGGAACACCGGAAAGTCGCGCCCGACCGGCGTGTAGCCCGCGGCCACCATCTGCTCGGGCGTGGCGCCGGTCACCACCCAGTCGGTGTCGCCGCTGGCGCGCCCGAGCAGCGCGTCGCGCACCGCACCGCCGACTTTCCAGGCTTTCATTCCCGTGCGCCGGATTCAGCCGCCGTGGGCGTGTGCGCGCAGCTTGTCGAGCCGCGCGCAGCCGGTGCGATCCTGCAGCAGCGGGGTCATCACCACTTCGAGCGAGCGAGGCTCGATGCCCAGCGATTCGAGCGTCGGGCGCTGACCGCCCAGCACGTTGGGCACGCGCATCGAATCGACGTTGTCGCGCGACATCAGCGGCGTGCCGGGCAGCAGTTCCATCAGGCCGGCTTGCAGCCGGGCGATCGCTTCGGGCAGTCCGATCACCAGCCGCTCGTGGCCGGTGCAGCGGCCGGCGAAGCGCACCAGCTGCTCGAGCGTGTAGACGGTCGGCCCGCCGCACTCGAGGGTCTGACCGATGGACGCGGGCTGGTCGAGCGCAGCCACGATCGCCGAGGCCACGTCTTCCACCCACACCGGCTGGAACTGTGCCGCTGCACCGGCCAGCGGCACCACCGGCGTCACCTTCTGCATGGCGGCAAACAGGTTGATGAACTGGTCGTGCTCGCCAAAGATGACCGACGGCCGCAGCACGGTCACATCAAGCCCGCTGTTTTCCAGCACCGCCTCGCCGGCGGCCTTGGAGCGCAGGTAGCGCGAGGGCGCATTGACGGCTGCGCCGAGCGCGCTCACGTGCACCACGCGACGCACGCCTTCGGCCTGACACGCCGCCACCAGCTTGCGCGGCAGCTCGACGTGGGCGCGCGCGAACTCGGCCTCGCTGCCGTGCAGGATGGCCACCAGGTTGATCGCCGCGTCGCAGCCGGCCAGCAGTTGGCGCAGCACGGCCTCGTCGTGCACGTCGGCTTGCAGCAGCTCCACCGTGGGCAACGTGCGCAGGTGCTGAGCGCGTTGCGGGCGGCGGCTCGGCACGATGACACGGGCGTTGCCGCCGCCCGAGCGCTCGACCAGCCGCTCGCACACGCTGCGACCGACGAAGCCGGTGCCGCCGAGCACCAGGATGTTGCGCGCGGCCTCGGGGGCGAGCGCAGGCGATGGAGTGGGGATGTTCATGGCAGGTCCTTGTCGGCAGCAGGGGCGGTGGCGTCACGCGGGCCGATGGCGCTGCCCAGCCGCGAACGGATCGACACCGCATCGCCTCGCAGCAGCGCAGCGTAGTAGGCCGCGTTCGACAGCACTTTCTTGACGTAATCGCGGGTTTCGGAAAACGGGATGTTCTCGGCCCAGGCGGCCGGATCGAGCAGAGGGCCGTCACGCCAGCGACGCGAGCGGCTGGGTCCGGCGTTGTAGGCCGCGGCGGCCAGCGGCTGCGAGCCGGCAAAGTCGTCGAGCACGAGCTTGAGGTAGCTGGTGCCGAGCTTGAGGTTGGTGTCGCGGTCGGCGATCAGCTCGTGGTTGTAGGGCATGCCGATTTTCTTCGCCGTCCAGCGTGCCGTGGCGGGCATCACCTGCATCAGCCCCGAGGCGCCGACGCCCGATTTCGCATCGGTCACGAAGCGCGACTCCTGGCGGATCAGACCGTAGACGTACGCCGGGTCGAGCCCGATCTCCTGCGTGCGCGCCATCACCTGCAGCCGAAACGGCGTGGGAAAGCGCTGCTGCATGTCGATCTCGGTGCGGGTGCGGTCGCTGGCGTTGATGCAGCGGTCCCACAGCTCGCGGTCGCAGGCCAGCTGCGCGGCGGCCAGCAACTCGCGGTCGCCCATGCCGCGCACGCTGTAGTTCCACTCGCGCACGCCTTCTCCGCGCAGGCCGATGGCGATCATCTGCATCGAGCGGTCCAGCCCGGGGTTCTGGGCGGCGGCCTCGCGCTCGGCCGCGGACAGCGGCGCGGGAGCTGTGGGCAGCGTGATCGGCTGGCCGAGCTGCTCGCTGGCCAGCTTGCCGTAAAAACTCAGCTGGCCGGCGATGCTGAGCAGCATCTCGCGCGCCTGGCTGCGCAGGCCGTCGCCGTCTTGCGAGTCGACGCTGAGCGACTGCAGGCCGCGCGCCTTCCAATAAACCCAGGCCGGATCGCGCTGCTCGTTGGGGCCCATCGCGTTGATGGCCTGCACCACCTGCTGCCAGCGGCCGGCGCCTTGGTTGGCACGCAGGGCTGCACGCGCCTTCCAGGCCAGCGTGTCGTCAGGCCAGTCGGCCTCCGAGGAGTCGACCACCGGTTTGGTGGCGCCGCGGCGGCTCGCGCCCGCGAAGGCCCCCAGCCCGGCGGCCCGTCCGGCGCGCTGGAACTGATCGGGCGCGTCATCTGACAAGCGCATGGCGGACTGCTTGGCGGTGGCCGCCCAGGCCCAGGCGGCCAGATCGTCGGGCAGGTCGTGCTCCCAGCGGGTTTTCAGCGCGTCGGCTGCCGCATCGGCGTCGAGGGCGGCCAGCCGCACCAGCGCCAGCGTGGCCAGCTCGGAGCGCTCGCGGCCGAAAGCCGAAGCCTTGTGGACGAGGTAGCGTGCCGGGGCATCGAGCAGCGACTGCACCACGACCTTGTCGGTGTTCTTGCTGGCCAGCTCCACCGCCAGGATGACCGCGCGCGGGCGGTTCGCGTCCATCGCCAGGCGGGCCTTGCGCCAGGCGTCTGACGGCTTGAACACGCCGGCTTCCATCAGCGTGGTGGCCATCAGCTGGCAGCCTTCGTCGGCTTCGCGCTGCGCGAACCAGGCGCTGCGCGCGGCATCGCGCACCTTGCGTCCTGCCAGGTGGTCGGTGAGCACCGCGTAGCAGGTGACCTCGCGGTCGTCGTTCATCCGGAACCGCGGGAAGTCGAGCGTGAAGTTCGCCCAGTCGCGCCGGTGACCCAGCTCGAGCAGCCAGTCGTTGCGCAGGCGGTCTTCGACGTAGCTGCCCTTGAACTGGGCATAGAACGCCTCGAGGTCAGCCTGCTGCAACTCGCCCAGCCGCGCATTGGTGTCCCAGTAGGCGACCCAGGGCGCCAGCGGATGTTGCGCGCTGACGGTGGCCTCGCGCAGTGCGGCAAGGCGCGCGCGGTCGCGTTTGCGAAACGCCTCGCGCGCTTCGAGGATGGGCTCGGGCGCGGCGCGCACCGTGGCGCTCGCTGCGCTCAACGCGGGTGCGGCGGGCAGTGCGGCCAGCAGGCACAGCGCCAGCGAGACGCCGCAGCGGCGCAGCGCACGTGGCTCGTCAGACCGGCTGTGCATCGACGTCCCGGCACTCACGGGGGCTGAAAACATCCGGATCAAAATGCCTCTGAGTCTGCTCAGGGCGACACCGCGGTTCACGATCAAATCACTTCCCATCCAGCCGATACATCCATGTCCGAAACCTCTGTTGATGCGCTGACGGCCGCCCGCCAAACCTTGCGCGAGCGCCTGCTGGCCGCCCGCCGGGCATTCGTGGCCGACGCCAGCCGCCTGCCCGAGCGACAGGCCGCGCTTGCCGGGCATCTTATGTCCGTGCTCGGACAACTTGCCCCTGAAAGACTCGGCGTTTACGGGTCGGTTCAATCGGAATTCGATGCGGCCGCAGCCTGCCTGCGCGACGAGTCGCTGGAAGGCACGCCGCTCGCGTTGCCGTTTGCGTTCCGGCAGCCGGTGCGCATGGACTACCGCCACTGGAACCGGCTGCCGCCCACGCTGCGCGACGAGTGCGGCATGGCTGCCTGCGACGGCGCCGTCGTGGTGCCCGATGTGGTGCTCGCGCCTTGCGTGGGCTACACCGCCACGGGTTTTCGGCTGGGCTACGGCGGGGGGTACTTCGATCGCTGGCTGGCCGCGCACCCGCACGTCACTGTGGTGGGCGTGGCCTGGTCGGTGGGCGAGGTCGATGAGGCCGCGTTGCAGCCGCAGCCGCACGACCGCCGGCTTGACTGCGTGGTGAGCGAACTCGGCGTGTGCTGAAGGCCGACCGGGCCGCTCGACAAAGTTCCCACGTGCGGGGCCGCTCTTGCACAATCTTGGCATGAGCAACGCCATCCCCCCAGAGCCCCCCATCGATCGTGCGGCGCTGCGCGCCAAGCTGATTGCCGCGCGACTGGCCTTGCCAGACCGGCACGAGCGCGCGGTGGAGTTGCAAAGCGTCTTGCGCGTGTGGCTGGTCAGCCGCAAGGAGACCGCCATCGGCGGCTACTGGCCGATCAAGGGTGAGTTCGATCCGCTGCCCGCGCTGTACCGCTGGGCCGAAAGTGCCGACGAGCGGCGCATCGGCTTGCCGGTGGTCGACCGCACCGAGGCCACGCTGAAGTTCAACGTGTGGTTTCCGGGTTGCCCGATGGAGCCCGACGCCTATGACATCCCCAAGCCCAAGGGCACCGCGACGTTCGACCCGCAACTGGTGCTTTTGCCTTGCATCGGCTATGGCCCCGAGGGCGTCCGTCTGGGCTACGGCGGCGGCTTCTACGACCGCACCGTGGCGTCGCTTCAGCCGCGGCCTTACACCGTGGGCCTGAGCTACTCCAACGGCTTCTTGCCGATGCTCAGAGCGAGTGCCGACGACCTCGGGCTCGACGCGCTGCTCACCGACGACGGGGTCGTCTGGCAACGCTGAGTCGGTGGTCCTCGCGCAGCCGTCATGCAGGCGTCCATGGACGGCGACCATCGCGATTTGAAACCCATCGGGCCGGCACACGGCGGCAGCCCTCGGCGTTTTGCCGTCATGGTCGAACCGCAGGGCTGGGTGTTTGATGCAGTGGCAGGCATGTCGCTGGTGGAGTCGGCCCGTCTGGCGGGCATCGTTTTGCCGACCTCGTGCCGCAACGGCACTTGCCGCACTTGCCTTTGTCAGGTGACGAGCGGGCAGGTCCGCCACCTCATCGAATGGCCGGGACTGAGCGCCGAAGAAAAGCTCGAGGGCTGCATCCTGCCTTGCGTGGCGACGCCCGAGAGCGACCTGCGCATCGACGTGCCGCGTGCCTTTGAACTGGACGCCAGGGTGACTGGCGATCCGGGTACGGCCTGACCCTCGGGCGGGCCCGGTTCACTCGACCTTCAAGTGCGCCAGTGCGGGGTCTGCCGGCGGAGGCTTCAGGCCCATGCTTTCGAGGGCGCGACACACCAAGGTGGCGATCATCAGGTTGCGGTGGGCTTTCGAGTCGGCCGGCACGACCACCCACGGCGCCCAGGCAGTGCCCGTGGCCGAGATCGCATCGGCATAGGCCTGCTGGTAGGCGTCCCACTGCTTGCGCACCTCGAGGTCACCGAGGCTGAATTTCCAGTGCTTGGTCGGATCGTCGATGCGCGCTTGCAGCCGCGCTCCCTGCTCTTCCTTCGAGATGTGTAGCATGCACTTCAGCACCGTCGTGCCGGTCTCCACGAGCAGCCGTTCGAAGTCGTTGATGTGGGCGTAGCGCTGCTGGATTTGAGCCGGCGTGATCCACCCGTTGACACCCGGCACCAGCACATCCTCGTAGTGGCTGCGATTGAAGACGACGATCTCGCCTGCTCCGGGCATGCGCTGGTGGATACGCCACAGGAAATCGTGGGCTCGTTCTTCCTCGGTGGGAACCTTCCAGCCGACCGCGCGCACGCCCAGCGGGCTGGTGTTGCGAAACACGTCGCGCACGGTGCCATCCTTGCCGCTGGCGTCGGTTCCCTGCAGCACCACCAGCAACTTGCGATTGCGGTTGGCCAGCAACAGGTTCTGCCACTCATCGATCTTCAGCGTGAGTTGCTCGAGCGTCGCCTGATCGGTGGCTTTGTCGCCGCTCGAGAACGGTCTGCTGGTCGGGCTGACGCGGTTCAGGTGAAAGCGCTTGCCATTGCCTGCCTCGCTGTAGCGCAAGGCGTCGAGATCGTGGTCAGTCACAGACATGGCGGAGGCGGCCAGCGGGCGGGCTGGCGAGGCGGCTGGATCGTTTCGAGTGTAGGCGTGCGTTCAAACAGGCACCCGCCAGTGCCGGGCTGCCGCGGCCTGCGGATTTTTTCCCTGCACAATCGCCGCCGATGAAACGGCTGCCTCCCCCAGAGCGCTGCATGGCGCCTCACGCATGCCGTGCCCCAGAACCGTCTGCGCGACCGACGCTGCGCCGGGAGGCCGCGTGAGTTTTCTGGCCGTCGACGTTGGCAACACGCGATTGAAGTGGGCGGTCTACGAGAGCGCCACTCCAGGCGCTGTGGCGCTGGCCCATGGTGCGGTGTTTCTCGAGACCATCGATCAGCTCGCCGAGGGCCCTTGGAAATCGCTGCCGCGCCCCACGCAAATGCTCGGATGCGTGGTGGCCGGCGAGGGCGTCAAGCGTCGCGTGGCCGAACAGATCGAGGACCTGTGGGGGCTGGAGCCGCGCTGGGTGACTTCCAGCGCCAGCGCGGCAGGCGTCATCAACGGCTACGACCACCCCAACCGGCTTGGCGCTGACCGCTGGGTGGCGTTGATCGGAGCCCGGCAGCGGGCCTTGGCCTTGCACTCAGCTGGTGCTGCCACGCCGCCCCCTGCATTGGTCGTGGTCGTCGGCACGGCGGTGACCGTGGATGCCCTCGACGCGAACGGCCGCTTTCTGGGTGGATTGATCCTGCCGGGGTTCGGTCTGATGCTGCGCGCCCTGGAGATGGGCACCGCCGGCCTGAAGGCGCCCACCGGCGAAGTGGTCGACTTTCCCACCAACACCAGCGACGCGCTGATGAGCGGCGGCGCGCATGCCATGGCAGGTGCCGTCGAGCGGGTTCACCGCCGCTTGCTGGCGCACGCCGGTCAGGCACCCTTGCTGCTGATGAGTGGGGGAGCGGCGCCCAAGCTGGCGTCGATCGTCGAGCTGCCGTTCGAGACGGTCGACACCCTGATCTTCGAAGGACTGCTGACCCTTCAGGCGCAACGCGCCCCCTGACGATCAGAGCGTTCGGATCTTGATCGAGGCGTTCTCGTTGATGCCCATGGCACCGAAGAACAAGGCGATCAACCGGTGGGTATCGACGAAGCCCACGCGGCGGTTTTCGGCGCGCCGCGCGAGCACCCAGTTGAGCAGATCGCCTGCTGCGATGAAGTCGACGCGTATCAGCTTCAAACACGACACGCTGATCATCGAGGCGGTGCCCAGTTGGGCGTTCATCTCCTCCAGCAGGCCGCTGATGTCGCCAACCAGCTGACCGGACAGGTCAACGCTCCAGACCGGTCCGGCCAAGCCGTCTTCGGTCAGGCGGGACTCGACGAAACTGGTCGACAGGCCGCTGATGGCCGACGTTGCCGCCGACCAGGTGCTGCCAGTGGATCCGCCGAAGCGCACCCGGCACTGGGCTGGCTCCCACGAGGGCGGAGACATTTCGTAGGTGACGCAGTAGTCGATAGCCGCTTCATCGAACTGGTCCGGCCGGTTGATCAGGCGCAGCACATCCAGGCGCAGCATCCAGAAGACCGGATCCGCGTCACGCACGCCGTTGGGGGCGGCTTCCTGCAGGCACTGCAACAGCCGATCGCCATGCAGCCAGCGCATGTCCAGTTTCTGCGGCATCCACAGACGGAACAACTCGCTCAGGCGAGCCGCCGCTTCGGTGTCGATGCCCTTGAGAGCGCTCCAGTCGAGCACCCACGGCAATGGCATTTGCAGGGTCTGCGAGCGCAGCGCCGAGACCTGCTCAAGGCCAAACCACTCGGGGCTGACCCAACCGACCTGTCCTTCGATGCGAGCACGCAGGGACTGGTCCTCACCGGCGGCCTCGGCCATCTGCTGAGGCATCGAATACCACTGCGGTGCCGAGCGACCGAACTGCTGGGCGTAGATGAGAGCAAGGCGCTCAAATTTCACGGCCTCGCCGGTGGCCCGATGCAAGTCAAACAAGGCCAGCCAGGTTTCGGCATGCTGAGCACGCAAGCCGCTGGCCTGGGTGAGTTGCATCAGCGATTGCTCGCACAGCGCAAAGTCGGCATTGGCAAACGCGATCACCGCCTCGTCGAGCTCAGGATCGTGAACCACCTCGGGACTGCCCGCCGCAGGTGGTGCGGGTCCGAAGGACGAGACGGTATCGATCGCCTTGAACGTGAGCGGCACATCAGCCGCGTACGGTGTGCGCGCAGCCGGCATGGGGGCGGCGGCTGGCGGATTGGCCGAGGGCTCACGCGCACGCAGCGGCATGGGCTCGGTGGGGGCAGACCGGAAATCCGATGGGCGACGCAGGCCTTCGATGGTGCTGTTGCCCACCATCTGCTGCTCGATCGCATCGATCTTGGCTTTCATGCCAGAGCTCGGTGACACGTCGCGCTCAGGCATGCGAATTTCTGAGTCGCCCATCGGAGAGGCATCGCCCAGCGCGGCCAGCTGCTCCGGGGTCAGACCTTCGCGGCGCACCTTGCGCAGCATGTCGAATTCACGCTTGCGCACAAAGTCATTGCGGCGCTTGCGCTCGATCATGGCCTTGAGTTCAGCCCGGTCGAGCTCGTTTTCGACCGAATCGCTCGCACCTGGCCTCAGGGCGCTCCACTCGAGCGTCGGGTTTGCGACGAATTTGGCGACCTTGCGGAAGAAGCTGCCCGAGTCTTTCGAATCCGTCATGGCGTGCACCGACCGGGAGCGTCTCGCACGCTCAGTCGCCGAACATCTTTTGCTTCAACTCGCGACGCTGCTGGGCTTCGAGCGACAAGGTCGCGGTCGGTCGGGCGATCAAGCGGCCCAGACCGATGGGCTCACCGGTTTCATCGCAAAAGCCGTATTCACCGCTCTCGATGCGGCCTAAAGATTGTGAAATCTTCTTGAGCAGCTTGCGCTCGCGATCACGGGTGCGCAGCTCGAGGGCGTGCTCTTCCTCGATGGTGGCCCGGTCGGCGGGATCAGGAACGATCGAGGTGTCCTCGCGCAGGTGTTCCGTGGTTTCGCCGGCGTTGCTCAACAGGTCGTCCTTGAGCTTCTTGAGCGTGGCGCGGAAGAACTCGAGCTGCTTGTCGCCCATGTACTCGCTCTCGGGCATGGCCAGCACTTCGGCCTCGCTCAGCTCGGCACCGGCCTTGGTCTTCCAGGCGTTGGCCAACTTGGGGTCGGCCTTGGGTGCGATGCGCGGTGTGTCGTCTTGCAGGTTGCTCATCTGCCGGGTCGGTGGACGCGGCGGAGCGAAGCGGTCGGCAAAGCGCGAGGTGGGTGGAGGCAATGGTGCGACAGGCATGGGCGCGCCGTAGCGGGACTTCGCTGCCGACTTGGCTCGTGGTGCCTTGACCACTGCGACGACGGGCGCCTCGGGTACGGCCACGGCCGCCTTGGTGACTTCAGCTGCGGGCAGCTTGTCGTCGGAGACTGGCGTCGGAGTGGGTTTCAACATGGGATTCGGGGCAGGTTTCTTGGCGGTTGACGCCTTTGCGGCCGGCACCGCCGCTTTCGAGGCGGGAGCCTTGGCCGACGCCTTGGGCGCCGGGACTGCAGATTTGGTGGGCGAGAGCTTCACGGGCACCGCGGCCGATGCTTTGGGCGTCACAGTTTTCACTGCAACAGTCGAAGTCTTGACCGGGGAACGAGCCACAGGAATCTCCTCGCAGCGGGGTTATACCGCCACAGCGCGCGGTGGATGCGCCGTTCCTCTCAGGAAGGGGCGCCGCCAACGGGTCGATGAGCGGGGCGGATTTTAGCCACGCGTTGAGCTCAGGCGAGACACTGCTCGAGGCCTTGCAAAAATATATCTTTCGGCAGGTCGATGCCGATGAAAACCATCTTGCTGGTCTTTTTCTCACCGGCGGCCCATGGCGGACCCAGATCGCTGCCCATGAGCTGGTGCACGCCTTGGAAGATCACCTTGCGCGGTGTGCCCTTCATGTTGAGCACGCCCTTGTAGCGCAGCATCTTCGGCCCGTAGACCTGAACGATCGAGCCGAGGAAATCCTCGAGCTTGGCCGCATTGAATGCCTTGTCCGAGCGGAACACGAACGACTTCACATCGTCGTCGTGCACGTGGTGGTGGGCGTGGCTGGGGTGATCGCAGTGTTCGCCGTGCTCATGGTCATGGTGATCGTGGGCGTGCGCGTCGGCGTTGAGGAAGTTCGGGTCGATGTCGAGCTTGGCGTTGAGGTTGAAGCCGCGCAGGTCGAACACGCTGGCCAGCGGCACCTCGCCGAAATGCACGCGGCTTTGCGGGGCACGCGGATTCATGTGGCCGATGCGATGGGCGAGCGCATCGACCGCCTCCTTGTCGACCAAGTCGGTCTTGCTGATGAAGATCTGGTCGGCAAAGCCGACCTGCATGCGCGCCTCCTGACGGTCGTCGAGCTGCTGGTTGCCATGCACGGCGTCCACCAGCGTCAGGATCGAGTCGAGCAGGTAGTTCTCGGCGATCTCGTCGTCCATGAAGAACGTCTGCGCGACCGGGCCCGGGTCGGCCAGGCCGGTGGTTTCGATCACCACCCGGTCGAACTGCAGCTCGCCCTTGCGCTTCTTGTCGGCCAGGTCGCTGAGTGTGGTGCGCAGGTCTTCGCGGATCGAGCAGCACACGCAGCCGTTGTTGAGCTGGATGATCTGCTCGCCGCTGTCGCGCACCAGGATCTCGTTGTCGATGTTCTCGTCGCCGAATTCGTTTTCGATGACGGCGATCTTCTGGCCGTGCGCTTCGGTCAGCACCCGCTTGAGCAGGGTGGTCTTGCCCGAGCCGAGAAAGCCGGTGACGATGGTGGCGGGAATCAGAGCCATGGTGTTTCCTGAAAAGTCGGGGCCAAAAATGGTGTGCATCAAACAACTGCGCAAGCTAGCACACCTGTCAAGTTTGCTTCGGGTAAGCTGCGCCGGTGTTTAACTGCTCGCCCTGGCGCGATGTCTGACCCTCATCCGGCGCGATCCGCTTCAGCAGGACGCCCCAAAAATCCGTCGCGCCAGCCGCTGCACCATGTCGACAAACGCAATCTTTTCCAGCGTTTGATCGAATTCCTGTCGCCGGGCGTCGACTCGCGCGACGAGCTCATCGAAGCTCTGGCCCAGGCCGAGCACCGCGCGTTGATCGCTCCCGAGTCGCGAATGATGCTCGAAGGCGTGATCCGTATGGCCGATATGACCGCCGGCGACGTGATGGTCGCAGCGCCCCACATGGATCTGCTCGACATCGAGGCCGACTACGACGACTTGTTGCATGTCGTCATCGACACCGCTCACTCGCGCTTCCCGGTCTACGACGGCCAGCGCGACAACATCATCGGCATCCTCATGGCCAAGGACCTGCTCAAGCTGCAGCGTTCGCCCGACCTCAACTTGCGCACCTTGCTGCGCCCTGCGGTGTTCGTGCCCGAGTCGAAAGGGCTCAACGAGTTGCTGCGTGATTTCCGCTCCAACCGCAACCATCTGGCCATCGTCATCGATGAGTTCGGCAGCACCGCCGGGTTGATCACGATCGAAGACGTGCTCGAGGAAATCGTCGGCGAGATCGAAGACGAGTTCGACGACAAGGATGGCGAATCGAGCGTCTACACGCTGGCCGACGGCAGCCACCGGGTGGCCGGCGATGCCGAGATCACCGCGGTCAACGAGGCCTTCGGCTCGGTGCTGCCGCACGACGACTTCGACACCATCGGCGGGCTGATCGCCCACGAGAT
>CANGBT010000058.1 GCA_947452135.1 Burkholderiales bacterium | reverse complement strand
TGACCATGGTGTTGGTCTTCTTGATGGTGCCGGTGAGCTTGCGCAGCGCCTGACTCATCAGGCGGGCCTGCAGCCCGGGCAACGAATCACCCATTTCGCCTTCGATTTCGGCCTTGGGCGTGAGCGCGGCCACCGAGTCGATGACCACCAGGTCAACCGAGGCCGAACGCACCAGCGCATCGACGATTTCGAGCGCCTGCTCGCCGGTGTCGGGCTGGCTGATCAGCAGCTCTTGCAAGTTGACGCCGAGTTTTTGCGCATAGGCGGTGTCGAGCGCATGTTCGGCGTCGATGAAGGCACAGGTGCCACCGAGCTTTTGCATTTCGGCAATGACCTGCAGCGTGAGCGTGGTCTTGCCGCTGGATTCAGGACCGTAGATTTCGACCACGCGGCCACGCGGCAGGCCACCCACGCCCAGCGCGATGTCGAGGCCCAGCGAGCCCGTGGACACCACCTCGATGTCGTCGATGACCTCGCCCTCGCCGAGCCGCATGATCGTGCCCTTGCCGAACTGCTTCTCGATCTGGGCGAGTGCGGCCTGCAGTGCTTTGGCTTTTTCGGTGTTCAGGGCTTTGACGGGTGCGTCCATGGTGTTCTCCGGAATTTGGTGTCCATTATTACAAAGGCTGGATGTTTGTACAGTGGTTTTTGCGGGTATTTCGCGATGCCTGGTGACAACCACCGGGCGGCCTTGAACCCTAAACTTTGCGAGGGCGCCACGGGGCGCATTGGCGGGTTTGTCCGGAGACGCTCATGCGGGTTCTGATTGCTGAGGACGACCAGGTGCTGGCCGACGGGCTGATGCGCTCGCTGCGCAACGCGGGCTGCACCGTCGACCAGGTGGGCACCGGCAGCGAGGCCGACGCAGCGCTGGCGCTGCATGAATTCGACGTGGTGATCCTCGACCTCGGATTGCCGAAGATGCACGGCCTCGAGGTGTTGCGCAAGCTGCGCGCGCGTGGATCGAGCGTGCCGGTGCTGATCCTGACAGCGGCCGACAGCATCGAGCAGCGCGTCAAGGGGCTCGACCTCGGCGCCGATGACTACATGGCCAAGCCGTTTTCGCTGCAAGAGCTCGAGGCCCGCGTGCGCGCACTGACCCGACGCGGACTGGGCACGGCGTCTACCGTCATCAAGCACGGGCCGCTCACGTTTGATGTCAGCGGCCGGGTGGCCAGCATCGACAACCAGATGGTGGACTTGTCGGCGCGCGAGATCCGTCTGCTCGAGGTGTTGCTGCAGCGCGCCGGGCGCCTGGTCAGCAAGGATCAACTGGTCGAGCACATGTGCAGCTGGGGCGAAGAAGTCAGCCACAACGCGATCGAGGTCTACATCCACCGGCTGCGCAAGAAGATCGAGCTGGGTCCGATTCGCATCGCCACCGTGCGCGGACTCGGATACTGTCTCGAGAAGATTGCCGCCTGAGGCGCGGGGGCGCGGACATCGTCCGGGCTGCGCCGGGCGGGCGCGGACCACCCCGAACTGAACCCCCATGACAAAGCAAAAACCGCAGCGCTCCCTCCTGGCCACGATCCTGGAGTGGATCGTCGGGCCGTTGCTGCTGCTGTGGCTGATGAACGTCGGCGTGACATGGCTCGCGGCACAAGGCATCGCGAACGCCCCCCACGATCGCGCCTTGGCAGACATGGCCAAGGCTTTGGCCGTGCAGGTTGCACAGCAAACGCCCCATGGCGGACCGGCCGGGCAGTTCGAGCTGCAGACCCGCTCGCTCGAAGGCCTGCGCGCCACCGACTCGGCAGACCTGTCTTACCGGATCGTGGGGCCGCAAGGCGAGCACCTGAGCGGCGAGCGTGCGCTGCATTCCCCGATAGACGCCGAGCGGGCCCGAGCCGGCGAAGTGCGCTTTCGCGACGACGTGATGCGCGGCGTCAGCGTGCGCGTGGCCTACATGTGGGCCGACGTGCCCGGCGGCGCCGGGCCGCTGATCGAGGTGGCCGAGCCGCTGAGCAAGCGATCGCTGCTGGCCACCGAAATCTTGCAAGGGGTGGTGCTGCCTCAGCTTGTATTCCTGCCGCTCGGGGTGCTGCTGCTGTGGCTGGCGCTCGCACGCAGCATCGGACCGCTCAATGAGCTGCAGCAGCGCATCCGCCGGCGCGACAGCAACGACCTGAGCCCGATCGAGGAGCACGACGTGCCCGAAGAAGTCTCGTCTCTGGTGCGGGCGATCAACGACCTGCTGACCCGGCTGGATCAATCGGTCGCCACGCAAAAGCACTTTCTGGCCGACGCCGCGCATCAGCTGAAGACGCCACTGGCTGGCCTGCGCATGCAAGCCGAGCTGGCGCAGCGCGAGATCGCCGGCGGTCAGGGCGACCCGCAAGCGGTCACCCGCTCGCTGCGCAACATCGTGCTGTCGAGCCAGCGTGCCGCTCACATGGTCAACCAGCTGCTGGCGATGGCGCGTGCCGATCAACAGGAGAACTCGCTGGCGCTGGTACCGGTCGACGTGGCCGAACTGGCGGTGGAGGTGATGCAGGACTTCGTGCCGCGCGCGCTCGAAAAGCACATCGATTTCGGTTACGAGGGAGCGCAGCCCGGAGACCTGACGCCGCGAATCAGGGGCCACCGGTTGTTGTTGGGCGAGTTGCTGCGCAACCTGATCGACAACGCGCTGTCGTGCACGCCATCGGGCGGGACGGTGACGGTGCGCGTGGGCGATGAATCCGGCCAGAACGTGCTGCTGCAAGTCGAGGACTCGGGGCCCGGTATTCCTGTGGCCGAGCGCGAGAAGGTGTTTCGCCCGTTCTACCGGGTGCTCGGCACGCCAGTCGATGGCTCGGGTCTGGGCCTGGCCATCGTGCGCGAGATCGCCAGCCAGCATCAGGCCGAGTTGCTGCTTGACGATGCCAACCTGCGCCACCGTGACGGATTGAGCGACCAGGGCGGTGCGCCCTTCGGTCCCGGCGTGCGCTTCACGCTGCGCTTTGCCGCGCTGCCGCCGAACAGTCCCTGAACGCTCAGCTCTGAACCAGCCGGCGGCTCTTGGAAATCGACATCAGCATGCCCAGGCCCAGGCCCAGCGTGACCATCGCCGTGCCACCGTAGCTGACAAACGGCAGCGGCACCCCGACCACCGGCAAGATGCCGCTGACCATGCCCATGTTGACGAAGGCATAGGTGAAAAAGCTCATGGTGATGGCGCCGGCCAGCAGCCGGGTGAACACGTTGGGCGCCTCCGCGGCGATCACCAGGCCACGCACGATCAGGAAGGTGAAGCCCAGCATCAGCCCCACGCAGCCGATCAGACCGAACTCCTCGGAAAACGCCGCAAAGATGAAGTCGGTGGTGCGTTCGGGAATGAACTCAAGGTGCGTTTGCGTGCCCTTCATGAAGCCCTTGCCGTAGATGCCGCCCGAGCCGATGGCGATCATCCCCTGGATGATGTGAAAGCCCTTGCCCAGCGGGTCGGTGGTCGGATCGAGCAGCGTGCACACGCGGTTCTTCTGGTAGTCACGCAGCATCGGCCACACCACATCGGGCTGGCAGATCGCATCGCCCGACAGCACCAGCGCCGTGATCGCCGCACCGGCCAGCAGCACCACCGGAATGATCAGCTTCCACGACAGCCCGGCAAAGAAGATCACGAACAGCCCCGAGGCCAACACCAATATGGCGGTGCCCAGGTCGGGTTGCTTGACGATCAAGCCCACCGGCACGGCCAGCAGCGCGAGCGCGACGATGAAGTCGAGAGCGCGCAAATGGCCTTCGCGGCGCTGGAACCACCACGCCAGCATCAGCGGCATGGCGATCTTCAGCACCTCGCTGGGCTGGATCACGACACCCACATTGAGCCAGCGCGTGGCGCCCTTCTTGGTCAACCCGAACATGGCCGTGGCCACCAGCAGCAGCACACCCAAGGTGTACAGCGGCACGGCCAGGGCCATCAGCCTCTGCGGCGGCACCTGTGCCACGACAAACAGGATGCCCACGGCCAGCACCATGTTGCGTCCATGGTCGACGAACCGGGTGCCGTGATCGAAGCCGGCCGAGTACATGGTGACGAGCCCGAACGCGGCCAGGATCAGCACCGCCAGCAACAGCCAGCCGTCAAAGCCGCGAAACATCGGGAGCGCGCGCTGCAGCAGCGAGGGCTTCTCGAATGCGGGCCTCATGGTGTGGGCGCCTGCGGGGCTGATGCGGCTGCCGCTGCGGAAGCGGCGGCCGACACGACGGATGCGGCAGATGCCGCCGCGATGGCCGCCGCCGCACTGCCGGGCAACGGCACATCGGCGGCCTGGCGCGGCACGCCCACCGGCGCGCTGGTCTGGCCCTGCTGAGTGAGCTCGACGTCTTCGGCGCTCGGGTATTGGTGCAGCAGCCAGTAGTCGAACACCCGGCGCGCGATCGGTGCGGCAGCCACGGCGCCGAAGCCGGAGTTCTCGACCACCACCGCGATGGCGATCGTCGGCGCATCGAGCGGCGCGAACGCGATGTACAGCGAGTGGTCGCGCCGGTGCTCGTCGATCTTGGCCGCGTTGTATTTCTCGTTCTGGCGGATGCCCACCGCCTGCGCGGTGCCGGTCTTGCCGCCCGTGGCATACGGCGCGCCGACAAACACCCGGGTCGAGGTGCCCTCCTGCGTGACGCCGTACATCGCGCTGCGGATCAACGCCACGTGCTCGGGCTGCAGCGGCAGGCTGGGCAGCGCCTCGCTGGCCACCAGCCGGCGTTCGCGCGTGACCACGTCTTCGATCTCGCGCACCAGCCGCGGCGCAAAGCGCAGCCCGCCCGATGACAGCGTGGCCGTGGCGCTGGCCAGCTGCAGCATGGTGAAGTTGTTGTAACCCTGCCCGATGCCCAGCGAGATGGTTTCACCGGCGTACCAGCGCCGCTGCTCGGGCAGCTTGTAGGCGTGACGCTTCCAGTCGGTTGATGGCAGCAGACCGGTCACTTCGCCCTGGATGTCGATGCCCGTCTTGCGCCCGAAGGCGAATGGCTCGAGCTGATCGTGGATGGTGTCCACGCCCATCTCGTTGGCCAGCGAGTAGTAGTACACGTTGCTCGACTTGACAATGCTGCGCACCATGTCGACCGGGCCGAGACCCACATCACCGTGGCTGCGGAAGGTGTGGTTGCCGAACTGGAAGGTGCCGCCGTCCTGAATGATGGTCGTCGGGCTGCGCTTGCCGGTGTTGAGCGCGGCCATCGCCATGAAGGGCTTGTAAGTCGAGCCCGGCGGGTACGTGCCGCGCAGTGCCCGGTTGAGCAGCGGCTTGTCGATCGACTCGTTGAGTTCGCGCCACGAGTCGGCGTCGATGCCGTCGACGAACAGGTTGGGGTCGAAGGTCGGCTTGCTGACAAAGGCCAGCACTTCACCGTTGCGCGGGTCGATCGCCACCAGCGCGCCGCGACGATCGCCAAACAGCGTCTCGACCATCGCCTGCAGGCCGATGTCGATGCTCATCACCAGCTTGTTGCCCGGCGTCGCGCCGTTGCTGTCGAGCCGGCGCACGGCGCGGCCGCTGGCGCTGATCTCGACCTCCTCGAAGCCGGTGGTGCCATGCAGGTCGGCTTCGTAGCTCTGCTCGACGCCGAGCTTGCCGATGTACTCGGTGCCGCGGTAGTTGGCCGCGTCGTCGGAGTCGTCGATGACGTCTTTTTCGGCCCGGTTGATGCGCCCGATGTAGCCGATCAGGTGGCTGCCGACCTCGCCAAGCGGGTAGTTGCGAAACAGCCGAGCCTTCACCTCGACGCCGGGAAACCGGTAGCGCTGCACGATGAAGCGCGCCACCTCCTCGTCGGTGAGCTTGGTGCGGATCGGCAGCGATTCGAGGTTGCGGCTCTCGTCGAGCAGCCGCCGGAAGCGCTTGCGGTCGCGCGGCTGGATGTCGATCACGTCGGAAAGCGCATCGATCGTGGCGTCGATGTTGGCGGTACGCGCCGGCATGATCTCCAGTGTGTAGGCCGAGTAGTTGTCGGCCAGCACCACGCCGTTTCGATCGACGATGAGCCCGCGGTTGGGCGTGATGGGCACCACCGAGATGCGGTTGTTCTCGGCTTGCACGCTGAGTTCGTCGTGCTTGTAAATCTGCAGGTGCACCAGCCTCGAGGCCAGCAACCCGAAGCACAGCAGCACAAAGAAGCCGGCCGCCAGCAAGCGCACGCGAAAGCGCCCCAGCTCCTGCTCGACGTTCCTGATCTCAGTGTTCACGGCCGCTCGAGCACGCCGTTACAGCGGACGGTTCTGGTCACGGTCCGGGGCGCGCCGCTGAGGCGCGAGCAGCAGCCAGGCGGCCAGCGGCCACAGCAGCGCCTCGAACACCGGCGCGAGCAGCGCGGGCCAGCCCGGCAGCATGCCGCCGACGATCATGCGCACGGCGAACGACACGAGGTGCGCCGCAATGAACAGCGGCAGGATCTGCAGCGCCTGCAAGGGCAGGCCGAACCACAGCAGCCTGCGATGGATGGCCGTCGCGAAGTACGCCAGCAGCGAGTAGGCCAACGCGTGCTGGCCGAGGATCGCGCCGTTGTGCACATCCATCAGCAGCCCGCACACGAACGCCACGCCCACACCCACCCGGCGCGCCTGGTGCACGTTCCAGAACACCAGCACCAGCGCGAGCGCATCCGGCGCGGCGGGGTGGCGCCCGACGGGCAGCAGGTTTACCGCAAACGCCGCCAGCAGCGTGAACCACAGGAACAGCGGGTTGACCGGCAGCAGCAGCTGGTCGGACGCGGGTCGCTTCATCATGGTCGCGGGCCCTTGCGTGGCGGCTCGCTGCGGCTGGCCTCGGCGGGAACGTCGGGGCGCGGCGGCTGCTGCAGCCCGATCGGCTCGAGCACCAGCACGTGGCGCACCGCATCCGGCGACGCCACCGGTTGCAGGCGGATCTTGGCGAAGCCGGCGTCCACCTTGCGGTCGATCGCCACCACGCGCGCCACCGGCAGGCCCGGCGGGTACACGCCGTCGAGACCCGAGGTCTGCAGCACGTCACCCACCAGCACGTCGGCATTGCCCGCCATGAAGCGCAACTCGAGCGACTCCCCCGACGCTGTTCCGAAAGCCACGCTGCGCGATCCCGAGCGCGCATTGAGCACCGGCACCGCGGCATCGCGGTCGGTGAGCAAGGTCACCTCTGACGACAGTGGATAGACGCGGGTCAATTGCCCGATCACCCCTGCCTCGGTGATGACGGGCGATCCGGCCACCAGCCCTTGCGCCTGGCCACGATCGATCACCACCTTGCGCGAATACGGATCGGTCGATTCGTACAGCACCTCGGCGGCGTGCGACTTGACCGACAGCGAGCCACGCAGATCGAGCAGCGCACGCAGGCGCTCGTTTTCGCTGAGCAGTTGTTCAACCCGGGAGGCCCGCTCGGCTTGCAGCGTCAAGGCCTGGCGCGCTTTCGCCTCGGCGGCCAGGGCCGCTTGCAGGCCGCCGGCGTAGTCGTCGGTGCGCTCCCACAACGACACCGTGGCCAGCAAGCCGCGCTGCACCGGATGCAAGGCGGTGGCCAGCACCGCGCGCAGCGGCTGGGTCAGGGCGAAGCGCGAATCCGCCACCATCAGGAACACCGCCAGCGCCGAAAACAGCATCAGCTTGGTCAGCGCCGAGAGGCCCTGGCGGAAAAACGGCGGCGGCGTCCGGTCGATGGTGCCTAAGGCCATGGGTGGGTACGCCAGTCAGGCTGCACAGCGGGCTTGCCGGCCATCACGCCGGGCTGCCCGCCGGGGCATCACTCGGAGGTGAAGATCGAGCCGAGACGCTCCATGCGCTCGAGCGCCATGCCGCAACCACGCACCACGCAGGTCAGCGGGTCTTCGGCCACCAGCACCGGCAGGCCGGTTTCCTCGGCCAGCAAACGATCGAGGTCGCGCAGCAGCGCGCCGCCACCGGTGAGCATCATGCCGCGCTCGGCGATGTCAGCACCCAGCTCGGGAGGTGTTTGCTCGAGTGCGTTCTTCACCGCCGACACCATCTGGTTGAGCGG
This sequence comes from Burkholderiales bacterium, assembly GCA_947452135.1. Lineage (GTDB taxonomy): Bacteria > Pseudomonadota > Gammaproteobacteria > Burkholderiales > Burkholderiaceae_C > PBB1. The sequence continues at coordinate 7,567 of CANGBT010000058.1, read as the reverse complement.
ATCGGTGAGCGCTTCGAGGATCTCGTTGCTGCTGATCGTGAAGCTGCGCGGCACACCCTCGCTGAGGTTGCGGCCCTTGACCTCGATCTCTTTGACCTCGGAGCCTGGGAAAGCGCTGCCGATGCTCTTCTTGATCATCTCGGCGGTGGGCTCGCCGATCAGCATGCCGTAGTTGCGGCGGATGTAGTTGATGATGGATTCATCGAACTTGTCACCACCGACGCGGATGCTGCCCTTGTAGACCATGCCGCCGAGCGAGATCACGCCGACTTCTGTGGTGCCGCCGCCGATGTCGACCACCATCGAGCCCGACGCTTCGGACACCGGCAATCCGGCACCGATGGCCGCGGCCATGGGTTCTTCGATCAGGTAGACCTCGCTGGCACCGGCGCCGAGCGCCGACTCGCGAATCGCGCGGCGCTCGACCTGCGTCGATCCGCAGGGCACGCAGATGATGATGCGCGGGCTCGGGCGCAGCACCGAGCGCGGGTGAACCATGCGGATGAACTGCTTGAGCATCTGCTCGGTGACGGTGAAGTCGGCGATCACGCCGTCTTTCATCGGGCGGATGGCTTCGATGTTGCCCGGCACCTTGCCGAGCATCGCCTTGGCCTCGGCGCCCACCGCCTGAATGGTCTTCTTGCCGTTGGGGCCGCCTTCGTGGCGGATGGCGACCACCGAGGGCTCGTCGAGCACGATGCCCTTGCCACGCACGTAGATCAGCGTGTTGGCGGTACCCAGGTCAATGGCAAGGTCCGTCGAGAAATAGCGACGAAAAGATTCGAACATGATGTGCTTGCGGTGTTCGAAGCGGTGCGCTCTACAACGGCGCTCCACGCTTGAACCCGACGGTTCCATGGAATGAGGGGGAACGAAAATGGGGCAAGTTGGGTGCCGCGCAGGTCATGGCCCGACAAATCGGGTGGCTGAGACAGGGGCGGCGCCAGACCCTCGGGCCGGTCAGGCTGCGGGCCCGAAAAACAGGCTTTGGCAAGGCGTCCGGAGGGCTGTCAACCAGCGGGGATAATACCCGATGGGTCTGGGTTCTCGGCCCGTTTCAACCACTCACCCGGACTGATTTCCCCATGGCCTTGACCCCCGAAGACGTCGCACGGATCGCCCATCTGGCGCGGCTGGAGTTCCAGCCCGCCGAACAAGCGGCGATGCTCGGCCAGCTGAACGCCTTCTTCTCAATCGTCGAGCAGATGAGCGCCGTCGACACACGCGGCGTCGAGCCGCTGCACACGCCGCTGTCAGCCATCAGCGACGTGACCTTGCGGCTGCGCGACGACGTGGTCACCGAATCCAACCAGCGCGAGCTCAACCAGCGCAGCGCACCGGCCGTCGAAGACGGCTTGTTCCTCGTGCCGCGGGTGGTCGAATGAGCGCCCCCCTGCACGATCTGGGCGTGGCCGAGCTGGCGCAGGCCTTCGCGTCCAAGCAGGTCTCGAGCGTCGAGGCCACATCTCATTTGCTGGCGCGCGCCACAGCGCACGAGCATCTTGGCGCCTGGCTGTGCATCGACGCCGATGCCGCCCTTGCGCAAGCCCGCAGCGCCGACGAAGCGCGCGCGCAAGGCAACACCTCGCCGCTGCTGGGCGTGCCGCTGGCGCACAAGGACATCTTTGTCACCCGCGAGCTGCCCACCACCGCCGGCTCGAAGATGCTCGCCAACTACCGCAGCCCATTCGACGCCACGGTGGTGGCGCGGCTCGCCGCGGCCGGTACCGTGACGCTGGGCAAGCTCAGCTGCGACGAATTCGCCATGGGCTCGGGCAACGAGAACTCGGCCTGGGGTCCGGTCAAGAACCCGTGGGACCTGACCCGCGTGCCCGGCGGCTCGTCGGGTGGTTCGGCTGCAGCGGTGGCCGCGCGGCTGGTGCCGGCCGCCACTGGCACCGACACCGGCGGGTCGATCCGCCAGCCGGCCAGCTTCAGCGGCGTGACGGGCATCAAGCCGACGTATGGCGTGTGCTCGCGCTTCGGGATGATCGCCTTCGCGTCCAGCCTCGACCAGGCGGGGCCGATGGCACGCAGCGCCGAGGATTGCGCTTTGCTGCTGGGCGCCATGAGCGGCTTCGATGAGCGCGACTCGACCAGCGTGCAGCGTCCGCCGCAAGACTATGCGGCGCTGATGCGCGCGCCTCGCGCTGAGGCCACGGCGGCGCAGCCGCTCAAGGGGCTGCGTGTCGGGCTGCCGCGGGAGTTCTTTCCGGCAGCGCTGTCGGCCGATGTGGATCACGCGGTGCGCGAAGCGCTGGCCGAGATGGAAAAACTCGGTGCCACGCTGGTCGACGTGAGCCTGCCGCGCACCGAGCTTTCGATCCCGGTGTACTACATCATCGCGCCGGCCGAGGCCAGCTCGAACCTGAGCCGCTTTGACGGCGTGCGCTTCGGCCACCGCGCGGCCAAGTACACCGACCTGCTCGACATGTACAAGAAGACGCGCGCCGAGGGCTTCGGCCCCGAGGTCAAGCGCCGCATCATGATCGGCAGCTACGTGCTCAGCCATGGCTACTACGACGCCTATTACCTGCAGGCACAAAAGCTGCGCCGCATGATCGCCGACGACTTCCAGCGCTGCTTCGCCGAGTGCGATGTCATCGCCGGACCGGTGGCCCCCTCGGTGGCCTGGAAACTCGGCGGCCAGAACGACGACCCGGTGGCCAACTACCTGGCCGACATCTTCACGCTGCCGGCCAGCCTGGCCGGGCTGCCCGGCATGAGCGTGCCGGCCGGCTTTGCCGCCTCCGGCGAAGGCGCCGGCATGCCGGTGGGCCTGCAGCTGATCGGCAACTACTTCCAGGAGGGTGCCTTGCTGCACGCCGCCCACGCATTCCAGCAAGCGACCGACTGGCACCGCCGCGCACCACAAGGAGCGGCCGCATGACGACCACCGCTGCCAGCAAACTGATCCGCGGCTACGAAGTCGTGATCGGCCTCGAGACGCACGCTCAGCTGTCCACGCGCAGCAAGATCTTCAGCGGCTCATCGACGCAATTCGGTGCCGAGCCCAACACGCAGGCTTCGCCGGTCGACCTGGCGCTGCCTGGCACGTTGCCGGTGATGAACCGCGGCGCAGTCGAACGCGCTATCCGCTTCGGCGTGGCGGTGGGCGCGCGGGTGGCTCACCAGTCGATCTTTGCGCGCAAGAACTACTTCTATCCCGATCTGCCCAAGGGCTACCAGATCAGCCAGTACGAAACACCGGTGGTGCAAGGCGGCGTGATCGAGTTCTTCGTGGGCGAGGTGCTGCACCGGGTCAACCTCACGCGCGCCCACCTCGAGGAAGACGCCGGCAAATCGCTGCACGAGGACTACGCAGGCCAGACCGGCATCGACCTCAACCGCGCCGGCACGCCGCTGCTCGAGATCGTCACCGAACCCGACATGCGCTCGAGCGCCGAGGCAGCCGAATACGCCAAGACGCTGCACGCGCTGGTGGTGTGGCTGGGCATTTGCGACGGCAACATGCAAGAAGGCAGCTTCCGCTGCGACGCCAACGTGTCGGTGCGCAAGCCCGGCGCTCCGTACGGCACACGCCGCGAGATCAAGAACCTCAACAGCTTCAAGTTCTTGCAGCAGGCCATCGACTGCGAAGTCCAGTGGCAGATCGACCTGATCGAAGACGGCGGCGCCGTGCAGCAAGCCACGGCGCTGTTCAACCCGAACGGCAACGGCGGACGCGGCGAAACCCGCGCCATGCGCAGCAAGGAAGAAGCGCACGACTACCGCTACTTCCCCGACCCCGATCTGCCGCCGCTGGTGATCGCCCCCGAGTGGATCGAGCAGGTGCGCGCAGCGATGCCCGAGCTGCCGCGCGCGATGGCCGAGCGGTTCCAGCGCGAACACGGCCTGCCCGAGTACGACGCGCTGGCCGTCACGCAAAGCAAGGCGCATGCAGCCTTCTTCGAGGCCGCTACCGCGCTGTGCCGCGCTCCGAAGCTGGTGGCCAACTGGCTGATGGGCGAGCTCGCTCGCCGCCTCAACGCCGACGGCCTGGGCATCGACCACAGCCCGGTGGGAGCAGCCACGCTGGGCGCGCTGATCAGTCGTATCGGTGACGGCACGATCTCGAACAACGGCGCGCGTCAGGTCTTCGATGCGCTGTGGTCCGGCGAATCCACCGATGTCGATGCGTTGATCGAATCCAAGGGCCTGCGCCAGCTCAACGACACGGGCGAACTGGACCGTCTGCTCGATGAGCTGCTGGCGGCCAACGTCAAATCGGTCGAGGAATACCGTGCCGGCAAGGACAAGGCCTTCAACGCGCTGGTCGGCCAGGCCATGAAAGCCACCAAGGGCAAGGCCAACCCTGCGCAGGTGACCGAGCTGCTGAAGAAAAAGCTAGGCTGAACCGGTCTGGGCCCCTGCGCGGGCCCGAGCCGACGCTAGCGCCTGGCCTTGACGGTCGCTGATGCGGGCGTGCCCGGACTCGGCGCGGCAGTCGCGGATGCCTTGGGCATCGGACCCAAGGACCCCGGCGGCGCGCCGGCCCACACAGCGCGAAGCCGGGCCAGCTCAGCATCGAACGCTGCATTGATGCGCAGCGTCTCGGCGCGTTGGTTGGCCATCAGCGTGCGCTGGGCGTCGGCGGCGACCGCATTGCCATCGAGTTGCTGCTTGAGCAGCGGCGGCATGGCCCGGCCGACATAGAACTCGGCCTCGTCTTCCAGCGGCTTTCGTTCGGCCGCCAGATCGTCGAGCCGGCGCTGCGACAGTTGCAGCGTGCGGCGCACGTCGTCGAGCGCCGCCGCACGGGCTCGCTGGTGGGCTGCTTCGTTGGGGTATCGGCTGCGCAAATTGCGGTCACTGCGCACCGCGTCGGCCTCGATGGCCGCGCGCATGGCCTTGGCCCTTTCGCGCGCCTCCTGCTCGGCCTGCTCATCGGCCGTCAGGACGGGGCTGCGGATTTCACGTGTCGACCCGTCAGTGTTGAGCACACGGTGCTCGCGGGCCAGGCATTCGGCGATCGGGCGATCCGATGTGATGTGCTTGCCGTTGGCGTCGACACAGGCGTAGATCGGCGACGCTTGCACGGCCAAAGTCCAGGTGACCAGGGCCAGACCGCACGCTGCAGCAAGACTCGCGCGGTGCGCCCGGCGGTCAGACACCGTAGCGTTCCCGGTAGCGCGACACCGCCTCGGCGTGCGCTGCGAGCGCGGGAGCCTCGGTCGACTGCAGCACGCCCAACAAGTCGGCCAGCGTCGCGATGGCGCACACCGGCAAGCCGAGTTGCTGCTGCACGAACTGCACCGCCGACTCGGTGGCGTCATCGGTAGCGCGCTCCTGACGGTCCAGCGCGATGGTCACCGCGCTGGGCACACCACCGGCGGCCTCGATCAGCGCGATCGACTCGCGCACCGAGGTGCCCGCAGAGATGACGTCATCGATGATCAGCACCCGGCCGCGCACCGGCGCACCCACCAGGGTGCCGCCCTCGCCGTGGTCCTTGGCTTCCTTGCGGTTGTAGGCGTACGGCACGTTCACGCCCAGCCGCGCCAGCTCGACGGCCACCGCCGCCGCCAGCACGATGCCCTTGTAGGCCGGGCCGAACAGCATGTCGAACTGCAGCTCGCCCGACGCGCGAGCCTGCAGCAAACGCCGTGCATAAAATTCAGCGAGGCGGCCGAGCTTGGCGCCATCGTCGAAGAGACCGGCATTGAAGAAGTACGGCGACAGCCGGCCCGCCTTGGTCTTGAACTCCCCGAACCGCAACACCCCGGCCTCGAGCGAAAACGCCACGAAGTCGCGGGCCAACTCGTCGGTGTTTGCGGCAACGCTCCCCGTTGGGCTCATCTGAGGAATCCTGTGCTTCGTCTGGTCACGTTGAATCTGAACGGCATCCGCTCGGCGGCCACCAAGGGCTTCGAGTCCTGGGCTGAGGCCAAGGCACCCGATTTTATGGGCGTACAGGAGGTCAAGGCCCAGGCCGACACCGTGCTTGGGCGCTTCGAGCGAGTCGCCGGCATGAGCGGTTACTTTCATTACGCGCAGAAAAAAGGCTACTCGGGCGTGGGCGTGTACTCGCGGCACCAGCCCAGCGAGGTCATCACCGGCATCGGCAACGCCGAGTTCGATGACGAGGGCCGCTGGGTCGAGCTGCGTTTCGATGACGCCAGCCGACCCGACTTTCCGCGCTTCAGCGTGATCAGCTGCTACTTCCCGAGTGGCAGCAGTGGCGAAGAGCGGCAGCAGGCGAAGTTCAGGTTTCTGGCGCTGATCGAGCCACACCTGCAGCGGCTGCGCGCCGAGCGCGAATTCGTCTTGCTGGGCGACATCAACATCGCCCACAACGAAATCGACCTCAAAAACTGGAAGGGCAACCTCAAGAACAGCGGTTTCCTGCCCGAAGAGCGCGCCTGGATGACGCGGCTTCTCGATGCCCAGGCAGGCTGTGGGTTGGTTGATGTGTTTCGCCAGCTCGACCCCAGCCCCGAGCGATACACCTGGTGGAGCAACCGCGGGCAGGCCTGGGCCAAGAACGTGGGCTGGCGCATCGACTACCAGCTGACCACCCCAGGCATCGCAGCACGCGCACGCCGAACCGACATCCACCTCGAGCCGAGGTTTTCAGACCATGCGCCGCTGACGGTCGATTACGACTTCACACTGTGACGCGGGGTTGATGCTGTAGGCTTTTGCACCGTTTGACCGGTGTCGGTCATACAGTCCGCGGGCTGACACCACTGCGCAGCGCAAAGGCCGCAAGCTCGTTGGGTCAGCGCCCTTGATCAGTCCCACTCCACCCAAGAAACGTCTCATTGAAAACCATGCAGTCCGTTCAAGATGTTGAGCTGCAGCTTTCCGGGCCACAGTCTGATGCACTGGTCAAGAGCATCGGCATTCCGCCACGCCCGGCCGTGTTGCTGGAGCTGGAAAAGGAAATCGCCAAGGAAGACCCCGACCTGCGCCATGTGGCCCGACTGGTGGCAGGCGACGTGGCACTGACCGCCGCCATGTTGCGCACCGTCAACTCGCCAGCCTTCGGCCTGAGTCGGCCCTGCGAGACCTTGGCGCAAGCCGTCGCCATGCTGGGCATCAAGCCACTGAGCGCACTCATCACCGACCTGATGGTGCGCCGGGTGCTGCGCACCGACGGTCCGCAACTCACGCGCTTCTGGGACGTGTCGGGCAAGCGCTCTTATGCGCTGGCGCGGCTGTCGCGCAACATGGGCGATGTGGCCCCCGACGTGGGGCAGTCGTTCGGCCTGTTTTGCGATGTGGGCATCCCGTTGATGATGCAGCGCTTCCCCGACTACGGAAAAACACTCAAGGCCTGCAACGACGAGCCCGAGCGCAGCTTCACCGCCATCGAACATGAGCACCACCATGCCGATCACGCCCTCATCGGCGGAATGATGGCGCGCAGCTGGGGTGTGTCGAAAACCGTGTGTCTGGCGATCCGGCTGCACCACGACTACTCGATCTTCCAGAACCCGGACATGCCGCACGATGTTTGCCAACTGGTGGCCATGGGCCTGCTGGCCGAGCTGGCCATCCAGCGCTTTGCGGGCCTCAACCACAGCTCCGAGTGGGACAAGGGCAGCGACCTTGCCATCGGCTC
>CANGBT010000057.1 GCA_947452135.1 Burkholderiales bacterium | reverse complement strand
TGCAGGCGGTGGCCACGCCCGGCCACACCGCCGGCCACATGTCAATGTGGATCGAAATGCCCAAGGGCCCGCCCATCCTGCTCGCCGGCGACGCTGCCGACCTGCAGGAAAACATCGACGACGAGGTCGCCCCCGGCACGCTGTGGCAAGGCCGCGAGGCGCAGGCCATCGAGAGCATCCGCAAGCTCAAGGCGCTGGCCGCCGACACCGGCGCGTGGCTGTGGCCGAACCACGACTTCGAGTTCTTTCGCTCGCTGCCGCCGTTTCCGCAGGCGCTCGAATGACCGCGTCCGACGACTTTGCTGATGTGCCCGAGCGCTACCGCGGCGTGTGGCGGCGCAATCAGCTCGACATTCCCGGTCTGCGCGACACCACCACCTGGGCGCGCTGGCTGCAAACCGCGCGCTGGCACGCCGATTTGCGCGTGCCCGAAGCGACGCGCACGGCCGAAGTCCTCAGCTCCGTGGAGCCGCACCCCGCGCTGGCGCTGCACACCGGCTTTTTCGGCCGCACCGAGGTCTTCTGGCCGCCGCCGTCGGGCGAGCGCTGCACCTGGCACCGCCACCTCGACGTGCAGCCTGACCGCGGCCGGCCCGACACCGGCTGGATGGCGTTCGAGCGCGACGAGGGCATCGTGATCGAGACCGGCATGAACGGCGACTTTCGCGAGGAGTGGGAGCGCATCCCCAATTCCACCGGCCGCTCCATGGTGCTGGCCGAACTGGCACCTGCGGCGACGGGCGTGGCCGCCGAGGTCGCACCGTGCGGCACGCGCTGGTTGCTCAGTGGCGAATACCTGATGCGCGTGCGCCCGCGTCAGACCGGCTGGCTCGCTGCCGACGGCAAGGTGCTGCTGTGGCCCGAAGGCACCGCGCCGGGTGACACGCTGGCCGTGGTGCTGTCGCGCCACCCGCAAGACGCTGCGGCGCTGCTGGGTTTCGAGATTTCATACGGCACGCTGCGCGGTGGGCACTGGCTGATCGAACACTCGACCCGCCCGTCGCTCGAAGGCCGCACCGAGGCGTTTGCCGCGCACCGCATCGACGAGCAGCGCGCCGAGCTCGCCGGTGGCGAGCGCACCGCATGGCGGGTGCTGGAGTGGGACGGCGACGAGCAACTGCGCTGAGCGGCATCGAAGGCACGGCCGACATCGGCAGACAATGCGCCCCGCCGCTTTTCTGCTGCCAAACTCATCGGATGCGCTGCTCACTGTTCACTGATCGACCCCGGCGCCGCCTGGCGCGTGCGCTTCTCGCCGGCTTGGCTGTCGCCTGGATGGGCCTGAGCGCGCCCGTGCTGGCGCAGGCTCCCGACACCACGACCACCGACCTCACGCTGTACGGGCTGCGCCTGAAGGACGCCCCGGCCGAGGCCTTTGTCGCCGCAGCGAGCGCCGCCGGCGCGCAGGTGCTCAGCCGGCAGGCCGACGGCACCGTCTTCCTGGATGTGCGAGCCGCCGGAGTGCCAGCGCTGCAGCGCCTGATGCTGATCACCGAGCAGGCCACGCTGGCGAGCGCGCAGTTTGTCATCAAGCCCTACGGCCAGGACAACGAGGCGCTGCGCCAGTTGCTGGTGCAAAAGTACGGATTGCCGTTCACCGCCGAGGGCGCGCGCCGGCCGTTTCCGGGTTTTGCGGCGCGCTTTGCACCGCGCGGCACCTTCGATTGGGAGTTTGCCGGCGGCATGAAGCTGATTTACCGCCAGCCGGCGCTCGGCGACAGCACCCTGTCGTACACCGATGTCGAGCGCACCCGGCGCCACGCCGCGGTCGTGCCCCTGCCCGCGCGGGCCGGTTCGGCGAGCGAGGTGCCCGCCAACCGGTTCTGAGGCAAGGGCTGGCGGCGTAGAGTCAACGCCATGACGAACGCAGCCGAGCTGTTCCTCGACGGGCTCACCGGCCTTTACAACCGCGCCTACTTTCTGGACCGCCTGAGCGAGGCGGCCGACGCCGCGCAGGAAAAAAACCTGGCGCTGTCGCTGCTGCTGGTCGATCTGGACAACCTGTTTCTCATCAACCACGAGAGGGGCCGCCCTGCCGGCGACCTGGCGCTGCAGGCGCTGGCCGACACGCTGCGCCGCTCGGCGCACGAGCACGAAACCGTGGCCCGGATGGCCGGTGATCAGTTCGCGATGCTGTTGCCGGGCAGTTCGCTGGCCACGGCCACGCAATTTGCTCGGGCCATCCGCAGTCTGGTCGGACGCGCGCACGAGGTGCACGCCGGTTTGGGGGCCATCGATGTGTGCATCGGGGTCGCGGCGCGCCCGGCGGGTGGCGATTGGGAGGCGGCCGATCTGCTTCAGATGGCCGAGTTGCGGCTCACGTCGGCCAAGCGCTCGCGTCGCAGGCCGGGGCAGGAACAGCAGGTGTGGGCCGGTCCGCCGGAGTCACCCGGCGACGACGACGACGATGAAGAGGGGGGCGGGTCAGACCGGGAGTGAACGCGCGGCTGTTGTGGGGCGCGACATCGGCCAGGCCGATCGTTCAGACCGCGATCGGCAGTTGCCAGCGGGCCACGGCGGCCTCGCCGATTTCGCTGGCGCGCACCATGTCGGCCAGAAACAGATGGGCCGCGCGGTCAATGCAGTCCTGCAGTTCGACGGAGTTGGCGTAGTCCTGCCGCGCCTCATCGACCACCAGCTTGGGCAGGTCGGTGTGCTTGAGCAAGAGCGCCTGGATGTGGCGGCAAACGACATATTCAAAGACGAAGGAGCGATCCACGTCGATCTTGGCGGCAACCGCGAACACGATGTTCTCAAGCTTCATGGGGACTCCTGTCGGTACGTTCATCTCTGGGCGGCCTGGCCATATCGCCGCCGCCCTGAGATGTTTATCGGCCGTTCACGCCGGCACGTGAGCCCGAAGTGCACCGTCAGGTGTGCCTACTTCCGCACGTTGGGCGTCGAAAGCCGCGCCGGAAGCACCCCGCGCAGGGCGTTGCACACCACGATCGCTTCGGCGCGTTCGAGGTCTTCAAGGCGCAAGCTGCGCTCGGCGGCTTGCCAGGCGGTGTCTTCAAGGAGGGTGGCGCGGCACACGCCGGGCAGGGCGCCGTCGGCCACAGGCGGTGTGAACCAGCGGCCGTCGAGCTTGACGAAGATGCTGGTGCGGCCGCCTTCGACGAGGCGGCCGTCTTCGGTGAAGAACAGGCTGTCGAAGGCGCCGGCCTGCTCGGCGGCGCGCACGCCGTCGTCGTAGTGTTGGCGCAGCGTCGTCTTGTGCTCGGCCAGCGGGTTGGCGTTGGGCAGGTGCTGCGCGGCGATGAGCAGGCCGACGGCGCTGCTCGCGGCTGCCAGCTCATGCGGCGAGGTGACGGCGGTCACGCTCAGCGCGGCCAGCGCGCCATGCGTGAGCGTGAGGTGCCCGTCGTGGGCGAGCGACAGGCGCAGGCGATGCGTTGCGCTGCTGCCGCGAGCGGTGACGGTGGCGGTGGTGGCCGCGCCGGCTGCGGCCATGCCCGCCCAGCCGTTCGTGGCGCCGTCGTCCGACGGTGGCAGGCGACTGACGTAGTCCTCGACGAGCGCCATCGCCGCCGCCCGGTCGAAGGCAAAGCCCAGCGCCTGCGCGCTGTGAGCCAGCCTGGCCAGGTGGCGATCGAGCAGTGCCACACCCCCGGCATTCGCACGCATCGTCTCGAACAGCTCGAAACCGGGGTCCAGCCCGGTGAGAAATCGCCCCTTGAGCGCACATTCCTCGAACTCGTCCGCGGCGCGGCTGTCGAGCACGATGCCCGCACCCACGCCGAGCTGCGCGGCGCGCAGCCCGCCATGTGGTGCGCCCAGCGTCAGCGTGCGGATGGCGACCGACAGGCAAAAGCGCCCCAGTCGCGCATCGCCTTGCGGTGCCTCGATCCAGCCGATGGCGCCGCAATACAGCCCGCGCGGCGCTCGTTCAAGCTGCGCGATCAACTCCATCGTGTGGCGCTTGGGCGCACCGGTGATCGAGCCGCACGGGAACACCGCGCGCAGCACATCGCCAAAGCCCACATCGGGCCGCACCCGGGCGTGCACGGTCGAGGTCATCTGGAACATCGAGGCGTAGGGCTCGACGGCAAACAGATCGCTCACCCGCACCGAGCCCGTGAGCGCGATGCGGCCCAGGTCGTTGCGCAGCAGGTCCACGATCATGAGGTTCTCGGCGCGCGCCTTCGGGTCGAGCGCAAGGCGCTGCGCCGCGTCGAGGTCGGCTGCGGGCGAATCCGCGCGCGCTGCCGTGCCCTTCATGGGCCGCGTGGTGAGTTCGCCCGCTTCGTGGCGCAAGAACAGCTCGGGCGAGCACGACAGGATGTGGCGGGGCTGATCACCGGGTGCCGAAGGCAGCTCGATGAACGCGCCGAAGGCCACCGGCTGGCGCGCGCGCAGCCGCCGGTACAACGCCGCCGGCGAGCCGTAGGCCTGCGCGTGCAGCCGGTAGGTGTGGTTGACCTGGTAGGTCTCGCCGGCACGGATCGCTTCGTGGATGCGCTCGATGGCGTCGGTGAAGGCGCTCAGGTCGGTGTCGGCGTGCTGGTGCATCACGCCGGCCGCAGCGTGGTCGGCATCCTGCGCGTCGAGCCAGGCGTCGGCTTCCGTGCGCGAGAGCCGTTGCAACTCGCCAAACATCAGCACGCGCAGCGCCGGGGCGTCGTCGACCGAGGGCGGGTGCGCGCTGGCGATGCCTTGCAGCGTCGCGCCCCATTCGTAATCGGCCAGCACCAGCGCGTGCAGCCCGGCGCGCAGATCGGCATCGACCCGTGCCCAGATGGCATCGAGCGAGGCTGCGTCGACGCAGCGGTGTTCGCGAACGAAGCCGCTGTACAGGCGGCTGCTGGGGCGCTCGGCCGTGGCGCCGTGGTCGTCGAGCAGCGCAAAGGCGCTAGGCATGGCGTTCACGTCGAATGGGAGAATGGCGCATTGTCGAGGCAGTTGCCACCGTGCCCGAATGTCCCTTCCGGAGTAGCCCGTGACCGCCCGACCCCAGCCTGTTTCCTCGCTCGAGTTGGGCGCCAACGCCCTGCCCGCGATGGACGTCGTGTTCATCGAAGGCTTCACCGGCAACACCGTGATCGGCATCCACGACTCCGAGCTGCACCAGCCGCAGCCCATCGTGGTCGATGTGCACGCCGGCCGGCCGCACGCCCGTGCCTGCGACACCGACCAGATCGCCGACACCATCGACTACGGCGCCGTGCGGCTGCGGCTGCAAGCGCTGTACCGCGACCACCGGCTCACCTTGCTCGAGGCCTTTGCCGAGGCCATCGCCCACCTGCTGATCGACGAGTTCGGCGCGGTCTGGGTGCGCGTCAAGGTGGTCAAGCCGCGCAAGTTCGACGACGTCGAGGCGGTGGGCGTGGTGATCGAGCGCACCGCGTCGTCGCCCGAGGCCGGCGAGGCCGCCAGCGTGCTGCGCTTGTTGCGCCCCGCACCTTGACATGACGCGGGGCTGGTTCGCGGCGGTGGGTCTGGCGCTGGCCGCCGCGCTGGCGCCCGCGGCCGCGCAGCCGGTCACCACCCCCCACGTCACGGCCGAGCTGGTCGCCGAGCGCAGCGCGGTGCAGCCGGGCCAGCCGATCCGCATCGGCCTGCGCTTGCAGCACCAGCCGCACTGGCACACCTATTGGCGCAATCCGGGCGATTCGGGCTTGCCGACCTCGCTGAGCTGGACCCTGCCGCCGGGCAGCCAGATCGACGAGATCGTGTGGCCGGTGCCGCGCCGGTTGTGGATCGGCCCGTTGGTCAATTACGGCTTCGAGGGCGAGCTGCTGCTGCCGCAGGTCTACCTGCCGGCAGCCGATGCGCGTGTGGGCAGCACGCTCAAGCTGCAGGCCGTGGCCAGCTGGCTGGTGTGCAAGGAGGTGTGCATCCCCGAGACGGTCACGCTCGCCCTGCAGCTGCCGGTGGTGAGCGCGGCCGGCGGCGTCACGCCCGGCGGCACCGAGCACGCGGCGCTGTTCGAGCGCGCCGCGGCGGCCCAACCCGTGCCCCTTGATGGCTGGACCGTGGACGTGCAGCACGCCGGGCGCGATCTGCTGGTCAGCTTTGCGCGGTCCGGCGCTGCGGTGACCGCCACGGCGCCGCTGGTGCATGTGTTCCCGTACGCCGAGCAGCTGATCGAAACCGCCGTGCATGAGGCCTACCGCACCGACAGCGGCTACGCCATCCGGTTGCGATTGCTCGAGGACGTGACGCCGCCCGACGCGCTGCGCGGCATCGCGGTGGCGCAAGGCGAGGCTGCGGTGGCAGATCAGGCCTGGGGCGGCGCGCAGCGCGCCGTCGAGTTCAGCGCCCCGGTGCGCGCGGTGCCGAAGATCGAGATGCCCACCGGCTTGCAGCCCTTGCGCGACGCCGAGGCGAGCGCGGCGCTGGCGGCGGCTGCCGCGTCGGACGCCGGCCCGGCGCCGACCGATGCCGGTGCCGACCTCGGCTGGGCGGCGGCGCTGGTGCTGGCCTTCTTGGGCGGCATGGTGCTCAACCTGATGCCGTGCGTGTTTCCGGTGCTGTCGATCAAGCTGCTCAGCCTGAGCCAGACCCCGCGCGGCGCGGGCCACCCCGGCGTGGCTTTGCGCACGCACGCACTGGCCTACGCGGCAGGCGTGCTGCTGAGCTTCGTGGCGCTGGCCGCCAGTCTGCTGGCGCTGCGTGCGGCGGGCAGCGCCATCGGCTGGGGTTTTCAGTTGCAAGAGCCGGCGGTGGTGTCGGTGCTGGCGCTGCTGTTCCTGGCCATCGGCCTGAACCTGCTGGGCGTGTTCGAGGTCTCGCTGCTGCTGCCGCAAGCGCTTGTGGCATGGCGTGACGAGCGCCCGGCGGTCGATGCGCTGGCCTCGGGCGTGCTGGCGGTGGTGGCGGCCAGCCCGTGCACCGCGCCATTCATGGGCGCGGCCCTCGGTTTTGCGATCACCCAGCCGGCGGTGGTGGGCCTGAGCGTGTTTGCCGTGCTGGGCCTGGGCATGGCGCTGCCCTACGTGCTGCTGGTGCTGATGCCCGGCTGGCGCGCGCGGCTGCCTCGGCCCGGTGCGTGGATGCTGCGGCTGCGCCAGGTGCTGGCGCTGCCGATGTTTCTGACCGTGGCTTGGCTGCTGTGGGTGCTGGCGCAGCAAACCGGCTGGATCGGCGACCGCGCGGCAGATGCGACCCGCCCCACCGCCTCACCGCAATCCGATGCCGGCGTTTGGCAGCCCTATGACGAGGCCGTCATCGCCAGCGAGCTGGCGGCCGGGCGCCGCGTGTTCGTCGACTTCACGGCCGCGTGGTGCGTGAGCTGTCAGGTCAACGAGCGTCTGGTGCTCAACACCGACGCCACGCAGCAGGCTTTTCAGCGCGCGAACGTGATGCTCATGCGCGCCGACTGGACCCGCCGCGATGCGCGCATCACCGCTGCGCTGGCGCGGCTGGGCCGCAACGGTGTGCCGGTGTACGCGCTGCTGCGACCGGGGCGCGAGCCGCTGCTGCTGAGCGAAATCCTCACCGCCGGCGCGGTGCGCGACGCACTCGCCGCGCCCTGAGCCGCAGGTGAAAACGGCGCCGCCCGTCCGCCGCCCAAGGGTCGGCCCGAGCGCCCGGTGCCGGCGCTGGATGTTCGCGCCGGCCTTGCTGGCCGCCAGTGCGTTGTTCGGCTGCAGCAGCCTGCCCGAGCCGCCCCGCGAGGCCACCGATGCGGCCTTCGCCGGCGTGGTCGATGCCAGCGGCGCGGCGCCCGACACGGCGGCGCTGCTGCAACGCCTGCGCGGCGCGCGCTACGTGCTGCTCGGCGAGATTCACGACAACGCGCAGCAGCACGCGCTGCGTGCGGCGTTGCTGCGCCGGCTGCTGTCTGACGGCGTGCCCAGCGTGGTGGTGTTCGAGCAGATCGACCGCGAGCACAGCGCCGCGCTCGCAGCGGCTGCGCTCGCCACGCCCGGCGATGTGGACGCCGTCATCACCGCCGGAGCGCTCGATCGCGCCGGCTGGTTGTGGCCGCTGCACCGGCCGGTGTTTGTCGCGGCGCTCGACGGTCGCGCCACGCTCGCGGGTGGCAACCTGAGCCGGGTCGACGCCAGCCGGCTGGTGCGCGGTGGCGTCGCGCAGGCGCCGGCTGAGTTGCGCGATTTGATCGACCCTGTACTGGACACCAGCTGGACGCCCGAGCTTCAGGCCGAGCTGCTGCACCAGGTGGACATCGGCCACTGCGGTGCCTTGCCAAAGTCGATGCTCGCGCCGATGGCCTGGGCCCAGCGCGGCCGCGATGCGGCGCTGGCGCTGGCGATGGTTCAGGCGGCCCGGCAAGCCAAGCCCGGTGCTCGTGTGGTGCTGATCGCGGGCAACGGCCACGTGCGGCGCGACCTCGGTGTGCCGCACGGTCTGGCGGTGCTCGATGCCAGTGCGCGTGTGGTGAGCGTGGCGTTTCTGGAATCGGAAGGCGGCCGCCCCGGCACCGTTGACGGGCCTTACGACGCTGCGTGGTTCACGCCAAGCGCCGCGCGCAGCGATCCGTGCGACGGCTTCAAGGCGCCGCCGGCGAAGCCGGGCTAATTCTCGGCTTCGAGTTCGGCCCCCTGCGACAGCTCGGTCAGCAGCGCGAGCGCCGATGTCGCATTGAGACTGTGGGGCTCGAAACGCGCTGACAGCCCGTGGCGCAGGTACAGGCGGCGCCGCTGCGCATCGGCGGCAGCGAAGCCCATGCTCCAGTCTGAAAACGTGCGGTGGACGATGGGCTCGAAGCCGATCAGCAGCAGTCGCTTGTGCCGGGTGTCTTGCACCAGCTTGCCGTACAAGTCGCTCAAGACCTGCCGGTCGCCTTCGATGACCTGCAGGAAATAGCGGCTGTCGAAGACCAGCATGCCGCTGATGTCGCGCAGCCGGTTGCGTCGGCGGGCGTTGTCGAGCAGCGCCTGCACGCTGTCGGGCGTCAGGTCGCCTGCGGCTTCGCTGGCATAGATCAGACGGTAGAGCATGGGGGACTCCTGACAGGGGGCGGGCGGACTTCGAACGGTATGCCCATCGTACGCGCGGGGGTATCGGCGGCCGATCGAGAAGTGGCCATGAATACCCCCCTTCTTCCGTCGATCCCGCCAGGGTCAGAGGCCTAGATTGGGGTTGTCGATCTGCTGTCAAACCCTTGAGTCGATCAAGTTGGACGGTGTCAGGTCGATAAGAGTCAAGTGATCCTGACAACTGGCCCTGCCGCACGCCCATGAATGCATCCTCGATCACTCAAGACAACGATGTCTTGGTACCCGCTTCGGGGTTGGGAGCCCGCGCCGCTCAAGCGTGGGCGCAGATCGTCAACCGGCTGCGCACGGGTTTCGGCTCCAGCCGTACCGAGTCCCCGGCACAAATCACCGCCGCCCAGATGGCAGATCGGCTCGATGAAGCCGCACGCACCTGGACCACGCACCTGGGCACCGCACAAACCCAGATGCGCGAGGCCACCGATCAATTGCTGCAAGGCTTCTTGCAGATCCTCGAACAGCTCGACGCCATCATCGATCCCGACCGTGGCCACTCGGGTGCGCCGGTCAGCGCTGATGCGCTCGATCAGCGCGCGCAGATCCTGGCCGATTGCGATGCCCGATTGCGCGGCCTGCTGTCGAACTTCCAGAGCTTCGTGCAGTCGCGCGACGAGGTGATGCAGTCGGTGCGCTCGCTGTCAGGTGCGTCAGCCAGCCTCGGCGACATGGCCGAAGACGTCGCCAAGCTGGCGCGCCAGACCAATTTGCTGTCGCTCAACGCGGCCATCGAGGCGGCGCGTGCCGGCCCGAGCGGACGCGGCTTTGCGGTGGTCGCCACCGAGGTGCGGCGCTTGTCCACCGAGTCGGGCGACACCGGCAAGCGCATCGGCGCGCAGGTCAGCCAGTTCGGACAATGCATGCGCGAAGCGCTCAACCAGGCCGCCGAGCACACCGAGCACGACGCCGGCGTCATCCGAGAGTCCGAGCAGACCATCAACCAGGTGGTCGAGCAGGTCGACTCGGCGGTGGCCCAGCTCAATGCACGCGCCCAGGAACTGAGCGCCCGTGGCGAGGCGGTGCGCGCCCAGGTCGAGCAGCTGATGGTCGCCTTTCAGTTCCAGGATCGGGTCCACCAGATCATGGATCAGGTCAACCAGTCCATCGCCAGCGCGGTGGCTTGCCTGCAGCAATCGCTGCTCGAAGGGCGCGCGCCTGACGCCGCGGCCTGGAGCGAGCTGCTGAGCGCGGGCTACACCACCGACGAGCAGCGCAACGCCCTGGGCGGCACAGCGTCTGCCGAGCCGGCCTCCAGCAACGAAACCACCTTTTTCTGAACGCGTACACCCATGGCCAAGACCATTCTCATCGTCGACGACTCCAGCTCATTGCGCACCGTGGTCAAGCTCGCCCTGGTGCGCGCCGGCTACGACGTGCTCGAAGCCGGTGACGGCAAGGAAGGGCTCGCCCAGCTCGACAAGGCCGCCAAGGTGCACCTGATCGTGAGCGACGTGAACATGCCCAACATGGACGGCATCACCTTCGTCACGCAGGTCAAGCAGCACCCGCGCCACAAGTTCACCCCGGTGATCATGCTGACCACCGAAGGCCAGGACGCCAAGAAGGAACAGGGCCGCGCCGCGGGCGCCAAGGCCTGGATCGTCAAGCCGTTCAACCCGCCGCAGTTGCTCGACGCGGTGTCCAAGTTGATCCTGCCCTAGGAGCTCACCATGCTCGACACCCCCGTTCTGCCCGCAGAACTGACCATCTACACCGTGAGCGAGCTGCATCCCCAATGGAGTGCCTGGCTCGCTGACGCTGCCAGCGCCGACGACGACGCGCCGGTGTGCATCGACGCCGCGGCGGTCGACCAGATCGATGGCGCCGGCTTGCAGTTGCTGGTGTCGCTGTCCAACTCGCTGGCCGCGCGGCAACGCACGCTGCAACTGGTGGATGCGAGCCAGCTGCTGATCAACGCTTGCCAAACGCTGGGCCTCGAGTCTTTGCTGGCGACCACCCCACAGGCGGAGGTCAGCGCATGAGCACCCTCGACAGCGACAACAGCTTCATCGCCGAGGCCTTGCCGGCCTTCATCAGCGAAGCACGTGAACAGATCGAGCAGCTCGAGCAACTGCTGCTGCAGCTCGAAGACACCCCCGAAGACCGCGAGTTGCTCGACTCGCTGTTTCGCTGCGCCCACACCGTCAAGGGCTCGGCCGGCATCTTCGGGCTCGACAAGGTGGTGGCGTTCACGCACCACGTCGAAACCCTGCTCGACCGCCTGCGCGAAGGCCGCCTGACCCTCACCCCCGAACTGAGCACCTTGCTGCTGCAGTGCAACGACCAGATCCGCGCGCTGGTGGCTGCCGCTCAGGATCCGCTCGCCGACACCGAGCACGCCGTGCAGGCGCGCGCCGCGCTGGTCGAGCGGCTGCGTCTGGCCAGCGGCGATGTGGCCGAGGCCGCCGCGCCGGCGGTCGAGCCGCAGGCCGCTGCCGCTTCGGGCGCCGGCGCCTGGCACATCTCGGTGCAGTTCGGCCCCGACACCTACCGCAACGGCATGGACCCGCTGGCCATCGTCAACTACGTGGCGGGCATGGGCACCGTCTCGCGCCTGACCTGCGACTTCGCAGCCGTGCCCGCGATCGAATCGCTGGACCCCGAGAGCTGCCACCTCACGCTGGCCTTCGAGCTGCTGACCGCCGCGCGGCGTGAAGAGATCGAAGGCGCCTTCAGCTTCGTGCGCGACGACTGCGTGCTGCACCTGATGGAGCCCGGCGCCAAGCCGAGCGACATCGCCGCGCTCATCGAGGCCATGGAGGACTTTCCGCGCCTCGGTGACATCCTTATTGCCGCCGGCGCGATCAGCCGCGAGCAGCTCACGCTCGCGTTGCAGATCCAGACGGCATCCGAGGCGCCCGGCAGCAAGCCGGTGCGGCTGGGCGAGATCTTGCAAACCACCAGCGCGGTCAGCCCGCAGGTGGTCGACGCCGCGCTGCAGCGCCAGCAAAAGCTGCGCGACGGCGCGGCGGCGGCCGGCCCTGCCGACGACAACCGCTTCATCCGCGTGCAGGCCGACCGGCTCGACGCGGTGATCAACCTGCTGGGCGAGCTGGTGATCGCCGGCGCCGGCGCGTCGCTGCTGGCGCGCCAGTCGCGTCAGGGCTCGCTGATCGAGGCCAACGCGCAGATCAGCCGCCTCATCGAGGAAATCCGCAACGGCACGCTGCAACTGCGCATGGTGCCCATCGGCGAGACCTTCTCGCGCTTTCGCCGCGTGGTGCGCGACACCGCAGCCGAACTGGGCAAGGACGTGGCGCTCGAGATCGTGGGTGGCGAGACCGAGCTGGACAAATCGGTGGTCGAGCGCATCGCCGATCCGCTGATGCACCTGGTGCGCAACGCGCTCGATCACGGCCTCGAAACGCCCGAGCAGCGCAGCGCCGAAGGCAAGCCCGCGCAGGGCAAGCTCACGCTGTCGGCCTGCCACGAGTCGGGCAGTATCCTGATTCGCATCGTCGACGACGGGCGCGGCATCCAGCGCGACAAGGTGCTGCAGCGCGCCTGGGACCGCGGGCTGGTCGAGCAAGGCGTCACGCCGCCCGAAGGCGACATCCTCAAGCTCATCTTCGAGCCCGGGTTCTCGACCGCCGAGAAGATCACCAACCTCAGCGGCCGCGGCGTGGGCATGGACGTGGTTCGCCGCAACATCGAAGCGCTGCGCGGCTCGGTCAACGTCTACAGCGAGGTGGGCGAAGGCTCGCGCATCGAGATCCGCCTGCCGCTCACGCTGGCCATCATCGATGGCTTCCTGGTGGGCGTGGGCGCGTCGAAGTTCATCTTCCCGCTCGATGCGGTGGTCGAGGTGATCGAGAACCGGCCCACCTCCACCGAGCTCGATGCGCGCGGTCGCAGCATCGTCGAGCTGCGCGGCCAGGTGCTGCCGGTGGTCAGCCTGCGCGCGCTGTACGCGCTCGACGCACCCGAGCCCGATCGCAGCAGCGTGGTCGTCATCCAGTCGGGCGGTCGCCGCTACGGCGTGATGGTCGACGGGCTGCTCGGCCAGCACCAGACCGTCATCAAGCCGCTGGGCCGCATGTTCCGCAGCCTGCGCGGCATGTCGGGCTCATCGATCCTCGGCAACGGCGAGGTGGCCCTGATTTTCGACGTCCATTCATTGAGCCAACTGGCGGAGCAGCCGCCATCCACGTTCAAAGCCCCCCGCCAACCCGGCGCCACCAGCCCGTGTGCTCACTTGCCCCAGGAGACCCAACCATCATGAACCAGCCCACCCCCTCATGGATCGCCCGCCTCGTCGCAGGCCATGAACTGCAGCAAGCGGCCGAGCAGCTCAAGGCCACTTCGGACCAGCTGCAAGCGCAGGAAAGTGCCCGCGTCGACGCCGAAGCCACGCTGGCACAGGTCAAGGCGCGGCTCGATGCCGTCGAGTCCGAGCTGAAGGTGCGCACCGACATCATGAATGTCACCAGCATCGTCTCGGAAGCCGACAAGAAGGGCGACATCCTGACCGTCAACGAGAAATTCCTCGAGGTCTCGAAGTACCCCAAGAACGAGCTGATCGGGTTCGGCCACAACACCACGCGCCACCCCGACATGCCCAAGGAAGTCTTCAAGCAGATGTGGTCGACGATCGGCCGCGGCGAGATCTTCCGCGGCATGGTCAAGAACCGCGCGAAGGACGGCACGCCGTACTACGTCGATGCGGTCATCGCGCCCATCATGGGCGACAACGGCAAGCCGATGAAGTACCTCGGCGTGCGCTACGACATCACCGAAGCCGAGCTCGAGCGCCAGAACGCGCGCGGCATCCTGGCCGCCATCGACACCTCGTACGCCTACATCGAGTTCGACCTCGAAGGCCACGTGAAGACGGCCAACAAGAACTTCCTCGCGGTGCTGGGCTACCAGCTCGACGAGATCGTCGGCAAGCACCACCGCATGTTCGTCGACCCCGCGCAGGCGGCCCGTCCGGCGTACACCCAGTTCTGGCGCGACCTCAACGAAGGCCGCGCGCAAAACGAGGTCTTCAAGCGCATCACCAAGTCGGGCCAGGAGATCTGGATCCAGGCCGTGTACGCCCCGGTCAAAGACGAGATGGGCCGCGTGGTCAAGGTGGTCAAGATCGCCACCGACGTCACCGAGCAGGTCAAGTCCACGCAGATGCTGACCACCGCCGTCGAAGAAGCGCAGGCCGTCACCCGCGCGGCCAGCCAGGGCGACCTGGCTCAGCGCATTCCGCTCGACGGCAAGTCCGGCCCGATCGCCGACCTGTGCGCCGGTGTCAACTCGCTGATGGAGACCACCGCGGTGATCTTCGAGGACGTGGGCCGCGTGTTCGGCGCGCTCGCCGAAGGCGACCTCACCCAACGCATCACCCGCGACTACGAAGGCACCTTCGGTCAGGTCAAGAACGACGCCAACGCCACCAGCGAATCGCTCGCCGGCATCATCGAAGACGTGGGCCGCGTGTTCTCCGGTCTGGCCAGCGGTGACCTCACGCAACGCATCACCCGCGAAGCCCAGGGCACCTTCGATCAGGTCAAGCAGGACTCCAACGCCAGCTGCGAAAAGCTCGCCAGCATCATCGAAGAAGTGCGTGCTGCGGCCGACGCCCTGACCGGCGCGGCCAACCAGGTCAGCGCCACCGCGCAAAGCCTGTCGCAGTCGGCCAGCGAGCAGGCCTCGTCGGTCGAGGAGACCACCGCATCGATCGACCTGATGTCGGCCTCGATCTCGCAAAACAGCGACAACGCCAAGGTCACCGACGGCATGGCCACCAAGGCCAGCAAGGAAGCCGGCGACGGCGGCCAGGCGGTCACGCAGACGGTCTCGGCCATGAAGCAGATCGCCCAGAAGATCAGCATCGTCGACGACATCGCCTACCAGACCAACCTGCTCGCGCTCAACGCAGCCATCGAGGCGGCGCGTGCCGGCGAACACGGCAAGGGCTTCGCGGTGGTGGCCGCCGAGGTGCGCAAGCTCGCCGAGCGCAGCCAGGAAGCGGCCAAGGAAATCGGCGACCTCGCCAGCAACAGCGTGTCGACCGCCGAGCGCGCCGGCAAGCTGCTCGACGAGATCGTCCCGTCGATCCAGAAGACCAGCGAACTGGTGCAGGAGATCGCCGCGGCCTCGCAGGAGCAAAGCCAGTCGGTCACGCAGATCGGCGGCGCGATGGGCCAGCTCAGCAAGGCCACGCAGCAAAACGCCTCGGCCTCCGAGGAGCTCGCTGCCACGTCCGAAGAGTTGTCCGGCCAGGCCGAGCAGCTGCAGCAGTCGGTGGCCTTCTTCAACATCTCGGGCGACGACGCACCGGTGGGGCGCAAGGGTCGCCAGGAAACAGCCTCCGGCGGTGAGCGGCGTGCGCCGACCTCGCCGCTGCGCGTGGCTGCCGCCGCCACGGCGCGCCCCGGCAAGCTCAGCCTGGGCATGACCGGAACGAACGGCACCCGCGGCAACTTCCGCCCCTATTGAGGAGCGAGCCATGAACTCCTCAAAAACTGCTCTTGCGGCCGGCTCGCCGGTCGATGAGGCATCGGCCCAGTACCTCACGTTCACCCTCGGTGACGAGGTGTTCGCGATGGACATCCGCACGGTGCGCGAGATCATCCAGTTCGGCACGCTGACCACGGTGCCGCTGATGCCCAGCTTCGTGCGCGGCGTGATCAACCTGC